>CAZXGU010000194.1:0-5005 GCA_964640375.1 uncultured Sangeribacter sp.
ACCAACAACCTTGATATTAAAACCGTGCGTTGGCTTGAAAACTATCTTTTGGACCTCACATCCAATTCGGGGTTAATAATAACCATCTTAGAATCAGCGCATTCCGGGAAAGTGTCGGCTAAGGGGCTGCCGTCGATGACTATTACGGCAATAGCTTTTCCGATTTGTGGAGCCGCAAGACCAACCCCGTCGGCATTATACATTGTTTCCCACATATCGGAAATAAGTTTTTGAAGACCGGGATAATCCGGCTCAATATCTTCGGCCTCCTTTCTGAGAACAGGATGACCATAAATATAGATAGGTTGTATCATTTATATAATATAATTTTTATCAAATATTAAGGAGCACGTTTTAAAATCTGCTGTGAGAATCAAGCCATGTTGTGAGAATAATCACAGCCGACATCTCATCGGCCAACCCTTTGCGCTGACGGTCTGATTTCTTGAATCCGGCAGCGATCATTTCCCGATGAGCAATCACGGAAGTGAAACGTTCGTCAACCATTTCCAAAGGGATTTCAGGAAGTTCCTTCTTCAGCTTGTCAACAAACGGCTTTATATACTTCATATTTTCCGATGGGGCTCCATTGGTCTGTCGAGGTTCTCCTATAAGAATACGTTCCACCGGTTCGTGGCCTACATAATCTTTTATCCATTCCAAAAGTTTTTTCGACTCAAGAGTGGGGAGTCCGTTGGCAGCAATCTTTAGAGGATCGGTCACTGCCACACCACAACGTTTCTTTCCGTAATCAATAGCCAAAATGCGTGCCATGTTGCAAAATTAGTCAAAATTATTTTCAGAATAAAATCTTTAGGTGGATAAACGAAAAAAGCTGTGCAAAACAGCACAGCTTTCCTAATTAAATGTACATGTATGAAAAAATTATTTTCCGCTAAAGTAACGGTCATAAAGTCCTTTGAAACCGCGACCATGGCGAGCCTCGTCTTTAGCCATTTCATGAACAGTGTCGTGAATAGCGTCAAGATTAGCAGCCTTAGCGTTTTTAGCTATACGCATTTTGTCTTCGTTAGCGCCGGCCTCTGCGTGCATACGTTTTTCGAGATTTGTCTTGGTATCCCAAACCATATCGCCGAGAAGTTCAGCAAATTTAGCGGCATGTTCAGCTTCTTCCCAAGCATAACGTTTGAAGGCATCAGCAATTTCAGGATATCCTTCACGGTCAGCTTGACGGGACATCGCAAGATACATACCCACCTCTGTGCACTCACCCATGAAATGATTGTTGAGATCCTTAATCATTTCCTCGTCGCAACCTTTTGCCACGCCAACTTCATGTTCAGTCACGAATTTAAGGAGCGAGTCAGCATCCATTTCTTTGAATTTTGACTGAGGAGCATTACACTGAGGACATTTTTCGGGTGCCTGTTCACCTTCTGCGATATAACCACAAACGGTGCAAATCCATTTTTTTGCCATAATATTTATTCTGAAATTTTAGTTTTGTTTGTAATTTTTACCTTATAGTTTAACAAAAGGAGTGTTTAAATTGTTTATCGAAAAGTCGGAAAATTTTAAAATCATAGTAAAAACATTATTCGGTGCAGAAAAAAAATAAAAATGATATAATCTCAAAGATGGAACACACGGTTTCTTCTGCTCTTCATAAAAGAGGAGTTGAGAGGGTTGTGGCCGGTATCAGCGGTGGCGCCGACAGTGTAGCCCTTTTACGTGCACTAGTGGCATCGGGTGTGGACATGAAGGCATTGCATTGCAATTTTCATCTCAGAGGAGAAGAAAGCGATCGCGACTTCAGATTTGTTGAAACACTCTGCGAGCGCCTTGATGTGGCGCTTGAAGTGGTGGATTTTGATGTCGAGGAATATAGAAAAAAGAACGGTGGTTCTCTTGAAATGGCATGTCGAGAATTGAGATATAATTATTTTGAGCAAAAGAGGGTGGAGTTTAATGCCGACAGAGTTGTAGTGGCTCATAATTCAGATGATAATGCAGAAACGGTGTTGCTCAATCTTTTGAGAGGTTCGGGAATTGCCGGGCTACGTGGCATGAAGACTGATACTGGTAAAATCATTCGTCCATTGCTAAATGTGAGTCGTGCCGATATAGAGGCCTACCTTGCAGCTCTCAGTCAGCCATTCATAATAGATTCCACTAATCTTTCCTCCGACTTCCGACGCAATTTTCTACGCAATAAAGTGATTCCTCTAATAGAAAAGGAGTGGCCTGAGGCTAAGCGTTCCATCAACAAGACAGCGTCAATCATGGGGAAAGAAGAAGCCGGCATAAATGCTTTGACAGAAGGTATAATCTCGGCGAGGATTCTTCCATATAATATAATCAAGGAGAAAGATTCGGGAAAATTTTTATTGCGTCGTTTTGTGGTTTCAAAAGGTGGGTCGGATACAATGGTTGAGGAGATCTATGATTGTATAAATAAAGCTGAAGTCAGGAAAGGGGCAAGATGGGATTGCAAGTCGGGAACATTTGTTATTGGAAAAACCGGTTTAGAATGGTTGGAAGGGAAAGAGTTGCCTGAGGCTACCGACCTTAGCGAAGAATTTGAATGGATAAAGGTGAAAAATAGCGATTTATTAATTGCTAAAATAAAAAAAGAGCGGTCGAATGATTGTCTCTGGGTACCGATTCCTCCCACTCACCTTAGTCTTAGAACTCGCAAAAAGGGCGACCGCATGAAGCCAATGGGAATGAACGGCAGTCGCCTTGTGAGCGACATCATCAGCGATTCCGGAATGACGGCTTTCGAGAAGAGAGACCTGACTGTGGCTCAACATATAGAGACGGGTGAAATATTATGGGTCGAAAAGCTCCGCAGATCGCGTCTTTTCCTCATTTCTCCCCAGGATGAGTATGTTTTTTGCATAAAAAGAAAAGAAAATTGGAAAAAGTTAGGAAAATAGAAAAGTAATTGTTAAATTTGCAATATCTTTTCAGACCGATAGAGATGCTTTGCATAAAAATCATTATTTAATGGTGATTAATAAGAGGTCTGACATTCCACCAATAAACCTTATTAACCGTTCTTTTGCGGTATCAAAGTAACGAAGTTGTTTCGACAACAAAAAGTTGCACAAATTTCTATCTATTATCAAAATAAATTTCCCATTTCCGAGATTTTCAATTGTTCTGTATCCTTTATTGGAGCGCGTCGGTATGTCCGGAAAAAATAAAAGCTGAATAATACATTCAGTTCGCGCTTGTGAGAGCGCATGGGAATGGGATTGCAAAGAAATTACAAGAACAGAGATATGTACACTCTTGATGATTTAATGGCAATGGACGATGACCGTTTAAAAAGCATCGCCGAATCAATGGGTATGAAAAAAGCTTCCGATAATAAGGAAGAAAATGCCTACTTTATCATAGACAATGAGTCGGAGGCCACAGCAAAAAAGGCAGTGGCTAAGGGAACTAAGTCTAAGACCGAAAAAACACCGCGTGCAAAACGCACCACAAAAAAGAGCGCCGCAGCGGCTGCCGCAACAGTTGAGCAGGATTCTCCGGCTGCCGTTGCAGAGCCAAAGGAAGGGGAAGCTACAATAGAAGCCCCTGCTCCAAAAAAGCGCACAAGAAAAGTGAAAGCTAAAGCCGAAAAACCAGTTGAGGCTCAGGAGCAACCTGTCGCACAGGAGGAGGCTCAGGAGAATGGACCGGAAGCTGAGACTAAGGATGTGGAAAATGTTCCAGCTATTATAGAGGAGCAGCCTAATCTTTTCGATACTCCTTCCGAGCAGCCGACTGCAGAGCCGATTGTCGTGGAAAATGAGAATCCACTTCCCGCTAAGGATGAGTCGGCCGCTCCCGAATCAGCGCCATCAAATGAGGAAGCTATTTCCAAAGATGCCACTTCGGCTGAGGATTCGGAGAAAGGGGGAGAAAGAAAGTTGATGTTCACTCACAAGCCCGACTCCAATCCCTCGTTAGGAGCCTTTTTCGGGAATGCGAAAGGGAAGACTTTCACTCGACGCACAAAACAGCAAATCGAAGAGGCTGCAATTGCGGCAGCTGTGGCTCCGATAATTATAGCAGAACCCAATGTCCCACGACAGCTGACTAATAAGCAGCAAAAACATCTCACCAAGAAACAGCGCCAGCAACAACGTCAGTTGCAACAGCAGCAACAGCAGCAACAACCTGAAACAAGTTTCGACTTCGAAGGGATTCTCACCACCTACGGAGTGCTCGAAGTGATGCCCGATGGATATGGTTTCCTTCGTTCGAGCGATTATAACTATTTGGGGAGTCCGGATGATGTATATGTGTCTCAACAGCAGATAAAAGACTATGGATTAAAGACCGGCGATGTTGTTGAAGGCGGTATTCGGCCGCCACGTCAGGGTGAGAAGTATTTTCCTCTTTGCAGCATCGTTTCCATCAACGGACTTTCGCCTGAGGTGATTCGCGACCGCGTGCCCTTTGAGCATCTTGTTCCCCTCTTCCCTGATGAAAAATTCAATTTGACTAAAGGTCGGTCCAATAATCTTTCAACTCGTGTTGTCGATATGTTTGCTCCTATTGGAAAAGGCCAGCGTGCGCTAATAGTGGCGCCCCCAAAAACCGGTAAGACAATTCTTCTTAAGGATATAGCCAATGCGATTGCGGAGAATCATCCCGACACATATATTATTATGCTTCTAATCGACGAGCGTCCGGAAGAGGTTACGGATATGGCACGCAGCGTAAACGCCGAGGTGATTGCCTCGACTTTCGACGAGCCGGCCGACCGTCATGTAAAGATTGCCGGAATAGTTCTTGAAAAGGCCAAACGCCTTGTAGAGAGCGGACATGATGTGGTTATAATGCTCGATTCAATCACGCGTTTGGCGCGAGCCTATAACACTGTTTCCCCTGCATCGGGAAAAATTCTTTCAGGTGGTGTCGATGCCAATGCCCTTCAGCGTCCCAAGCGCTTCTTCGGAGCTGCACGTAACATTGAAAACGGAGGCTCACTCACAATCATCGCAACCGCTCTGACCGAGACCTCTTCAAAGATGGATGAGGTGAT
>CAZXGU010000195.1:0-4929 GCA_964640375.1 uncultured Sangeribacter sp.
CGTAGATGCGTGTATATTCATCCTTATACGAGTTATAGACCACATAACCGCAGCCGGGAGTGACGGCCACTTTCGAGGCCCAGCCGGCAGACGGGATTGAGGAGACGTTTCCGAGCCCTCTCACTGCGCCCAAAGAGGCGATGAAGGTTCCGGAGCCTGAGAAGTTGTCATCTTTACCGATATGGAGGTCGTCGAGATAGGTATCGCCATTGTTGGCGTTGCGCATCGAAAGTTCGATGGTGCCGGTAGGATCGGCCACATTCTGGTCAGGTTTGATATAGCCTCCATTGTCGGGATCGTCGTTTTTGCTGCAGCCGGTTGCAAGGAGAATGCAAAGGGAGGCTAAAGCCCAGATAAATTTTTTCATAGATGTAGATGATAGGTCGGGCTTTCGTCAACCGGTTTAGAGGTTATGGAAAAGAAAAAGCGTGAAAGCCTTTACCAATTGCCCGTTCTACACCCGGAGGCTCTGGACTGCCCATCGTAGTTGAACGGACAACGCAGAAGCCTCACGCCTATATGACACCATTACATACCCGGCAGTTACTGCCGAGTATGTTAAATGGTCATATTTGCAAAAAGGATTCTATCGTTGTCTCATTCCCGACTACGATTGAAAATTGTCCAGATTTTCCGAGTGTCAAGAAAGAGCGCGATAAAATACGCTTTTCATAAATAGATAAAAGACAACCTCTGTTGTCTCAAAGCTTGCTCCTCCCGTCGGCAAAAGGCTGATTGCTTCTGCAAACGGTATTACTGGCAAAGATATATATTTTTTGTCAATGTAACAAATTTATTTACTTACTAAATTCAAATTTCTCATGCGGTTAGAAATCCCCAAGTTGTGGGTATAAATTTTTTGCTCGCAGAAATTAAAAGAACCATCACTGAGGTTTCGCAGAACTTTTTTACAAATTAAGTTGTCTTTGGGAACTAAAACTTTCGTTTTTGGAATTTTCACAAAAAGATAAGAAATTTGAGCATCTTTCTGAGATATTTCCAAAAAGCGCAGCTTTTAGTTTACTCGTAAGCAAATAAAAAGTTCTGCGACCGTACTGGGAACGTTCTTTCCCCTTCTGCGAGCACCCCTTTAAACTTGCTAAACTTGTATTTATAAAGAAAAGATTTATTCTATGATGTAGGATTCAATATTATGGGTCGTTTTTGAGAACCCAATTCCGATTCGGAAAATTTCCTTATTTTCGAAAGCGAATTGGGCAGCGTATTTTATATTCTCAATCTGACGCATTGCATCCTTAGCTGTGCCATTTATCTTAAGTTCAATGATATAAATATAATTAGGGGTGGTTATCAGAATGTCAATAAATCCCTTGGAGGTGTTGAATTCAGTTGAAATATTCAAACCTATAAGGGATGTGACACAATAGAATATAGTGTGATAATAATTTTCATAATTACCCACATTTATTCGGAGTTTTGAAGGGATGCCGGCGAGAAAAGCATTCAATCGCTCAATAAATTCCTCCGGATTCCCATTGATAAGGCAACTCCTCATTTTTGTGATGTCGGCACTAATATCTTCTTTCTCTGGGATATAAAGATTAATTATATCTCCCAACAATCCTCTTTCTACTTCTCGGTTGGGATAGCCCAAAGTAAATAACTCTGTTTCCCGGTCATAACTTTTTATGGTCAGATAGCCGGTTTGGTAGAAAAGAGCTGCCGGGTCTTTCCTGAAAATTGAAAGATTGTTGAGGTCTTGTTGAGTAACCTGAAATCCGGTAAGTTTAGAGAGGTCATAGTTTAAATCAACAATCGTGCGCGAGAGAAGCGAAGGAATTCCTGAGTTTATCCAATAATCGGAAATCTCGCTTTTGGATAAGGCCTTAATGATGCTGTAAGGATTATAAACGTCAACCAAAGATTTGGAAAAATGGTAGCCATCATAATTATCCTTGAGCTGCCGGTAAGTATCTTCAATGGTCCATTGTTCGGCTTGCGCCAGCGTTTCAACACCGTCATGGAAAAAGCTATGCAATTCCTTTTCGGTTATTCCGCAAATAGCAGCGTATTGATTATCGAGAGAGATATCGTTAAGATTGTTGAGCCCACTGAATACAGAAATTTTGCCATACTTAGTGACGCCTGTAAGCATACAGAATTCAACTATGGAATCTTTTGCTTTCAAAATAGAAAAGAAACCGTACAGCTGCTCACGAAGCGTATTCATCAGAGCCTCGTTTCCCATAGAATTAGTCAACGGACTGTCATATTCATCAATAAGTATAACCAATCCTTTCTCCCATCGGGAATGGATTGCATCAATCAATATGCTGAACCGCGAATAGATAGTATTCTGAGAGGGAATGATATTATATTCTTCTTCCCATTTTGAAAGGTAAGTGTCGAGAAGATCGAGAAGGCTATGGTCGTTGAGGTAGGCTGTGGCGCTAAGGTCGAGATGAAGCACGGGATATTCCTGCCAATCTTCTTCGGGTAGTAGGTTATAAATGCTGAGACCCTCAAAGAGATCGCGCTTCCCCTTGTAAAAGGCTTCTATGGTTGATATGAGCAGACTTTTTCCGAAGCGGCGTGGGCGCGCAAGGAAGTAGAAACCCGGTTCGGAAACGAGAGAATAGACAAAATCAGTCTTATCTACATAAAGGTAGTTCCCTTTTCGGATTTTTTCGAAACTTGCGGTTGAAATAGGATAACGCGGTTTGCTCATACTCTGATTCTTTTATGCAAAGATAATCCTTAAAGCTTTAAAAAGCAAGAAAAGTATTTATAACAATCTTCTAAATTAAAAAGAATAATACAATATAAAAAGAAAATTGGGGTGAAGGTATGTGATGCCTTCACCCCAAAACGTATTATAAAGTTTAATTTAGAGCATTGCTGCTATTCTTTCTTCCAAAGCTTTCTTGATGAAAGCGTTAATTGTCACACCAGTTCTTTTAGCCAGAAGAGCAATTCTTGACTGAATATCAGGAGTAAGATCAAGTTTTATGGTGCCAGAGTAACTTGGAAGAGGCTTAATTCCTTCCTCTTCACATAGAATCAAATAATCATCAACTGCCTCTTGAAAGGCGTCTGTCAACTCCTTTACACTTTCTCCTTCAAAATTAACAAGAGCATTTATCCCTTCAATTTTACCAAAAAATACGCCGTCGCTTTCACTAAATTCAACTGAACCAATGAAACCCTTATAATGTAAAGTATTCATTGCATCTTATTGAGCAGAAGCCGGAGCGGCTGCGGGAGCGGGAGCCGGTTTTTCTGCTGCGGGAGCGGGAGCGGCCTTTGCAGGAGCAGGAGCTGCTGCCGGAGCATTGACGGGAGCAGGAGCAGCAGTAGTGGCTGCAGGAGCTGAGGGCTGAATGCTTGAGCTTGTGATGGGAGTCTTCACTGTGAAGGCTGCTAATATACTGAGCACGCAGATGAAGATTGCAAGGCTCCAAGTGGCCTTCTCAATAAAATCAGTTGTCTTGCGGTAGCCCAAATATTGGTTTCCGCCTGAATAGTCGGAAGCGAGACCGCCACCTTTGGATTTCTGAATCAAGACCACGCCGATCAGAAGAAGGCTGGCCAATACGATAAGAATGCTGATAAAGATATACATATCTTAGTTAATTATTTTTAATTATCAATTAATAATCATATAGATAGCCTCCCATTTTCATTCTCTTTCCCCTGCCTCTTAGCGGAGGAATAAAGACCTGAAAATGGAGGTCACTGTTTCTCTGTCTTTGATTGATTAAGTATCAATTTCTTAAGAAACCGTATTTGGTCTGCAAAGTAAATACTTTTTTTCGGATTTTTCAAACTTAAATCGGTAATAATTTCAAGAGCCTTGCGATAATTGCCGTTTTTTATCATTGCCCGAGCCAATGATTCAGAAAGCACGGGGGGCTCAGGCTTGGTTTTTTCATCCAAGAATGAGTCGAGGAGGTCGGTGGTTTGGTCGTTGACGTGCGTCTCCGTCTTCTCTTCGATTATCAGGGGGTCGGCTTCTATTTGGGATAGGTCATAATCGGCCGGGGGAAGGGGGACGAGCTCCTCCATCTCCTGAGCTTCACGCGATGCGGCCACCTTCGGGTCGCCATATTTATTGAGAAAAGAATCAATGGTGTCAGCAGTGGAGAGATCCGGAGGGAGCATGTCGGGATAGAAGCAGGCGAATTCCTCCGGTTCAAGTCCCAAAATTTCGCGTAATGCGGTGGAGTCGCCTATCAGGGCTGCTATACGCCTCACCACAGTTTTGCGCTCCTCAGCATCCGTTATTGAGGGAAGAGATTCGATATCGGGTATCACATAATAAGGATAGGATGGTTTCATATGCGGTAGATGAGAGATTATGGTTAATGGAGGGCTTCTTACCAGTTGCCTAAGGTGGCGTTGAAAATCAGCGTGGCAAGTTCCTCCGAAATTTGCTGGCAGAGCTCGTCCTGCACATCGGTGAGCATCAGCGAAGAGGAGAACTGTCGGTAGGCCGAGAAGGATTGGTCGATGCTGTTGGTCGGATTTTTATTATCGGTATATTTCACTCTGACCGTAATCGTAAGGCGCGTCTCGGTGGCATATGCATCGGTGCCGACAGCCTGGGGCGAGAGAGAATAACCGGTGATTTCGCCCGACATGGAAATGTCGGCATTATTGGGATTATCTGCAATCTCCAGCTTGGTCTGTCGGGTGACATAATTTAATATTTCGTTTTCAAAAGTCTGCTGCAAAGGGGGATAGACTAATGATGCGCGAATCGGGAAATCGGCCACATATATAGTCTTGTATATATCATAATTCAGGATCGAGCCATTGAAAGTGAACACGGGCTTGCATCCTGACAACAGGAAGAGAGGGGCGAGGATGAGGAGCATTAGTAGTTTGGTCTTCATATGGCGTCAGTTGTCAAGGGAGTAATCACTAATTTTTCTATATATCGTTCTCAAGGATATACCTAAATCTTCT
>CAZXGU010000196.1:0-4924 GCA_964640375.1 uncultured Sangeribacter sp.
CACTGATTTCTTTGGCAAAATTATAAAATGCCCGGCATTTTCCCAAAGCATCTATCTTCATTTTATCATCCCACTTATCGACAGCGTAACTGCTAAGGCGCCTTCAGCTTAGGAGGATGAGAATGAGAAACCAGAGGGAGAGGGCGAACATCAGCATGGCGGTCTTGCCAAGGAGAGGATTCAGTTCCTTCCCTTCAGAAAGACGCATTCGGGTCCATATCATGTAATGGAAATTGAGATAAAGTAATGTGCCGGCTTGCCAAAGAATATTAAATCGTCCGATGGTGATCCAAATAAAAAGGAGCGCAGCAATAACTCCATTGAAGAAATATACGTTTGCCATCGTTCGACGCCCAAATAAAACAACCGAAGTATGTTTCCCAACAGCTCGGTCTTCTTCTACATCGCGGTAATTGTTCACAATCAAAACATTCGCCCCCATCAATCCAATAGCCACTCCGGCAGGAAGAGTGAGCGATAGAAAATTATCCCAATTGCCGGTCTGCACATAGCATGTGAGGCATACAGGCACAATCCCAAAGAAAATGATAACCGCAATCTCACCTAAGCCGTGATGAGACAGAGGATAAGGCCCGGCGGAATATCCGAGAGCAAAAAGAGCAATGGCAATGCCGACAGGCAGCAGCCACCAGCCTCCCCAGTAGATAAGGGAGAGACCGATAAGGCATGTGAAGGCAAGCAGACCTATAGTTGCCCCTAACATCGCTTTCGGAGAGATGTCGCCTTCTGTCACACCGCGTCGGAAACCTTCGCGTCCTTTTCGGTCGAGCCCCTTCTTGAAATCAAAATATTCATTGGCGAAATTCGATACAATTTGCGCACATACAGCAAAGAGCATACATATAATAAAGGGGAGGGCATTAAACCCTCCGTCGAAAATGGCACAAGCAGTGCCCGTGATCACTCCCGCCACAGAGACGGGAAGCGTGCGCAAGCGCATCGCCTCAATCCATGCTTTTATCATTGATTAAATTCTTTTCTTTACCACCATCGAGAGACGCGAAGCTGCATCATCGAGACGCTCCTTGTCAATAATTTTTTCCTTGAGTGAGGGGAGAGCTTCGTAACCGAATTTCAAACCGGCAAGCATCATTGCCAAAGAAGCATTGGTGTCGGCGTCGCCACCGGCATTGACAATGGTATAAAGAATCTCTTCAGGAGTCTTGCAATGCCATAAAGCCCAAAGCGACACTCCCAAGGTCTTCCGGGTGTACCACCAGGTTTCCTCATCATCGAGGTGGAAATCTTCAATAGAGCCTTCATGGGCGGTGCGAAGATATGGTAAAACGCGGTCGTCGATGTTGCGGCATACATCCCATAACATTTGGTATTCAGGCTCGATGTCATGATAGAGATAGCTGTTGACAAAATGAGCTGCCAAGGCTGCCGTTGCCACGCAGCGGCTATCATCGTGAGTAATATTAACCAACCGGCGGGATAGCTCTGAGATAGGCGTTTCTTCATCGGCAAAGATACCGATTATCAAGGCGCGGTTGAGAGCTTCGTTGGAAGCGTCGAGGAGTTTGTTGCTGCGCCATGTGCGATGACTAACCACGATTGGATTGTCGGCCCATCCTTCAGTAGGGATAACGATGCGATAAGGGGTGTTGAGGTCGTTGGGTTCCTCTTTATACCAGTCGAGGAGTTTGTGGGCCACTCTCACAATATCCACTTTTTCATCTTCGATCACAGGTTCGAGGATTCGCAAGATCACTTCAGTATCATTGGTCCAGGAGCCTGGGGTATGAAAGGAGCGGTGCATGTCGCGAATAAACTGGGAGAAAGATGTGAGGCCTTCGGGATAATAAGTCTTAATCTCTTTTTGGGTCATAAATTCCGTTCCGAGGCCGAGGGCATCACCTAATGCCATGCCATAGATTGCACCCTTGATTTTGTCATCAATAGTCATAAGTCAGAGAGTTGTTTGAAAAGAAAGAAAAAAGATGTTGTAAAACCAAGCTAATTAGAATTCTTCCAAAAATCAAATTATGTATAAAAGAGCAAAATCAGTTTGGTTTTAAGCAATATGTTTCTATTTTTACAAATTTACAAAAAAAATGTGAATAATGGAAATAAATTTCTTAATTAAAAAAAATGTTAAGATGGGTCTATCAATTAATAGAAAAATAAAGATTCTATTTAAAATATCCTCCAACCGTGGAACGGTTGCACTTTCTATTAACCAGGGGTTCCGGCATTGCCGTACCCCCGGTTAATAGAAAGTGCATTTAGTAACCGCGGAGCGGTTCCACTTCTATAGTTAATGGTTTTAATAGAGCCAAAGTGGAACCGCTCCGCGGTTGCTTTACTGATACTTTTATACCGAGGGTTCGACTTCGTCGGAACCCCCGGTTAATAGAAAGTGCAACCGCCCTGCGGTTGTAAGATAAAGGGCCCTGCGGTTGGGAGATATAACCAGTGCTTACCTTTAGATGGTTAATGATTTTTATAATTTAGGTTTATCTACTCTTTATAGGGCGATGATAGAGTAGCAACACTACATAAGGTCGATCCCTATTATTTCCTTAATTTTCGGAAGAAGTCTTGCATTAGAGTGCGACATTCGGCTTCGAGAACGCCGGATGTGATAATGGTTTTGGGATGAAGCGGCGAGCGCGTTGGGGAAAAGTAAGAGAAGAAACCGCGCTTGCTGTCGGAAGCCCCATAGACTATCCTTCCAATCTGACTCCACCCCAAAGCTCCGGCACACATGGCGCAAGGTTCCACTGTGACATAAAGAGTGCAATCAGGAAGATACTTGCCACCGAGATTTTCTGCAGCCGCAGTTATGGCTATCATTTCGGCATGGGCCGTTACATCTTTAAGTGTTTCCGTGAGATTATGGCCGCGGGCTATCACACGGTCGTTGACGGTTATGACAGCACCCACAGGAATCTCCCCTTGGGCAGCTGCTTCCTCCGCTTCTTGAAGAGCCATGCGCATGAAGCGCTCATCCTGAGAGGAGGGGGCTTTAGGGGGAATAGGCGATATGGGCATAGTAGTCGATTTAGGCATTGTTTTGGATTAGTTCTGCTATTTTCTGCATAAGCCAGCGGGGGGTGGAGGTAGCGCCACAGATTCCGATGGAGTCTGCTCCCTTAAGGGATTCAGGGTCAAAATCTGTTTCATCGCTCACAAGCATGGACCGAGGGTTCACTTTACGACATTCCTCAAAAAGCACCTTCCCGTTGGAACTTTTTGCTCCGCACACGAATACCACTGCATCATGCGAGGAAGCAAACCGGCGCAACCCGTCAAGCCGATTGGCCACCTGACGGCAGATAGTGTCGAAATATTGGAAATCACCTTCCTTTTTTCTGCGCTTAATTTCGGCTACCATCTCCCGGAAACCATCGAGCGACTTTGTGGTCTGAGAATATAAAAGGATGTCGCGCGAAAGGTCGAGACCGTCAAGATCTTCAATCTTTTGCACCACCTTCGTTTCCCCTTCCGTTTGACCCACCAGTCCATTAACCTCTGCATGACCCTCTTTGCCATAAATCAGGATAAGGGGCATACGATCTATTTCTCCCGAGTCGAGTCGTTGCTTATTATCATCGTAAGCCTTCTTGATTCTTTTCTGCAGCTGAAGCACTACAGGGCATGTGGCATCAATAATGGTTATATTGTTTCGCTGAGCTATTGTATATGTAGAGGGAGGTTCGCCGTGGGCTCTTAATAAAACCGTGGCATCCTTCAGATTCTCCAAATCATCGTGAGTAATAGTATCGAGTCCGCGGAGACGGAGGCGTTCCACTTCCGAAGCATTATGCACAATATCTCCAAGGCAATGAAGGGAGCCTGCACGAGCAAGCTCCGCTTCAGCCTTTTCGATTGCGGTTACAACTCCGAAACAGAATCCGGAGTTTTCATCAATTTCAATTACGGGCATTTTCAATCTCCTTGAATTTAGACATCAGCCACTCCATCTGCTGCGGAATAGTCATATTGTCGTTATCGAGCACCATGGCATCTTCGGCTTTGGTGAGAGGCGACTCCTCACGGTGAGTGTCGATGTAATCACGTTCCCGGATATTGGCAAGCACTGCTTCATAATCCACATCCTCACCCTTTTCACGTAGTTCCTTAACTCTTCGGTCGGCTCTCACTTCGGGAGAAGCCTCAACAAACACTTTCATCTCCGCATCGGGGAAGACGGTTGTGCCGATGTCGCGACCGTCCATTACGATTCCTCTCTCTTCGCCGAATTTGCGCTGAAGAGCCACAAGATGATGTCTCACTTCCGGAATCACCGCCACAGGGGAAACCATCCCGCTCACCTCCATGGTGCGAATCTCCTTCTCCACATCCTCACCATTAAGGAGGGTGTGTTGCACGCCGTCATCACCGGCCGGCATGAAGGTGACGGAAATTTCAGGGAGTGCCTTTATGAGCTCCTCCTTGTTAACCTCACCGTCGGTTACCATTCCATTGCGAAGGGCATAAAGAGTGACAGCACGATACATCGCGCCCGAATCGACATAAACATAGCCGATTCGGCGCGCGAGGTCGCGAGCCATTGTTGATTTTCCAGAGGAGGAATAGCCGTCAATGGCAATTATTATTTTTTTCATTTCTTAGCAGCAGTTTTCTTTGTTGTTGCTTTTTTAGCCGGTGCTTTCTTGGCTGCCTTTTTAGGGGCAGGTTTCACGAAGCGGAGCACCATCGCCGTGCGAGCAGGGATATAAAGCTTCAGCCAGCCTTTTCCGGCAGGGGAATAGAGGGGATCAGGCGAAGTGAAATGATGCACGCTGTCGTCGATATTGCCGAAACCTCCGAATTCAGGTCGGTCGCTATCGAGCACAACCTCATATTCGCCGGCCGGAGCAAGGAAACCGTAATCTGTGAACGATTTGTTGGGGCTCCAGTTGAACACAAATACCAAGTCGCCACGCATAAAGGC
>CAZXGU010000197.1:0-4837 GCA_964640375.1 uncultured Sangeribacter sp.
AGAGCACCTGACTGTTAATCAGGGGGTCGTTGGTTCAAGCCCATCTTGAAGCGCTGAAAAGGATTCGCAAATGCGAATCCTTTTCTCATTTTATCCCTATATCAAAACTATTATCAAAGCTGCAATGATAGCCAAAAATGAGATAATCCACCACACCGATATTACAGCATTTACTTTTTTACTTTTAATTTCCTTTTCCTCCCCAATCACATCCTCGATATGAACTATAATTGCAGTATGGTTATCCCGGTTCTCCTTCGTGGCCTCACGCAGAATATTTATTTTCCTATTATCCGTGCCCCCCATTTCAGAGAAGATATTTCTTAGAGAAACACCATCTTCCATATCCTCCTCCTCAAGCATTCCATCCGAGCAAAGGAAAAAATAATCTCCCGAACGAATATCCGCAATATGCTTTATATCAGCTTCCGGACGGCGCTCCATGTCTGGTTGCATGGCGCGAGTAATAACATTCCTCTGATTTGAGCGCCTTGCCTCCTCGCGTGTCAGTTCCCCGACTTTTATTAAATCATTTATCAGGGAATGATCCTCTGTTTGGAAAAGTATCTTTGTTGACTCCCCATCCTTTCCGGGTCGGATATGATAAACCCGGCTGTCGCCTATATGAGCCACAGTTGCTCCCTCATTGTGCAGCTTCAGGAAAGTCATGGTGGTGCCCATTCTCCCTTTTTCCGAATTTGCCACTCCCCGCTCCTCTTTCTGTCTCTGCTTTTCATCAAGAGCATCGAAAGCATCTTCAAGTGCATTTTCAAAATCTTCATCACTGAAGATTCCTTCGGAATCATGACCATCGTTAAGAATGGCGTTACCCATCACTTCACACACCGTGTTGCTCGCTACTTCCCCGGCATCATGGCCTCCCATGCCGTCACAAAGGATAAAGGTGCGGTCTGTCTCATTGAGTTTGTCAGGGGCTGGAAAAATACTATCCTCCTGATGTGGATTGCCGGAAGCATCTTTTCGTTGACCGAACTCGCAGATGCTATATGCTTTAATCTTATATTTCATGGCTTAACGAGTTTAGTAGATCGTTCCTTCCTCATCAGGAAGTGTAAAAGAGAGTGAGGCATCCGGGAGTTGGATGATGTCGCCCTCTTTGAGAATTACACAATCTCCAAATAGGAGTGGCTCTTTTCCGATAAATGTGGGATTCACGTGGTCTTTAAACAGCGATAGATAATGAACATAGCCTTTCCCCGGAACCTTCTTCACTTCCACCACCAAATGCTCGCGGCTCATTGAACGTTTTTCTCCGGTGTCTATTTGGAAATTGGCACTCGATTTTTTTCCTTTTCTTCCAATGATATTTTTACCCGGATTAAGGGTAAATTGCTTATCTGTGCCTACCACAGTGAGAACTCCCAAAGTGAAATCCTCCCCTTTTAGGTTATCATTAATCAAAGTTCCTTCCTCTCTTTCGGCAGCTCCTCCACCGTGATTGACAGCAGGGCTCACTCTCTTAAAAGCCGAGAATGGATACTTATTATTACAAGCCGGGCATCTCACACTCTTATTCTCGATTCCCGGCACATTCTTAACACCAAGTATCGCTCCGTCGAAAGGACATTTTATTCTTATTATATCTTCCATCTATCTGTTTTAGTTTACAAGATCTTTTTCTACCCCTATCCAACTCAAAAAAGTTCTTTCCTACTTACTTTTATTCATGCGGTCAAAAAATTCCAACGAGATATCGGCATAATTAAATTGAGGGTTAAAATGGGGAAACCTTTTTTTGGTCATCATTTTATTAGCCTTCTCCTTCGTAATATTTAGTCCGCTGTTATATAGAGTGGCGAAATAGCGCAATTTTTCTTCGCTGTTTTTAAATTTCATTTGAGCAGTTTTTTGCTTTGCCAATCTATAAAAGAGAGTGAGGTAACGGATCTGCCATATAGGGTCGTCCAAACGATTAAGGCGTGCACGCCTATCGGCTTTAAGCGAGTCGCCAGGACGGAAGTCGGAAATCCAAGAAGAATATTCTTTACTCAACTGCCTATTCTCCATGGTCTGTTTCTCTATATCCTCTGCAAAACTCGGTTTCATCTGAAAGACGCCTACACTGAAGTTTCCTCCTCCTTGATAAACGTAGGTGACAAACATCGACCTTAGTTCTATGAAATTCATCACTGTGGAATAGGTGCTCACTTCCGGAGCGACTATTGCGGCAGCCATTATTCGCTCCTCCTCGGTGAGTCCCTGAGTATTGGTGACAAATTCATTTCTATAGGTTCTGAAGAAATCCATTGCTTCAGAAACATTTGAAGGATAGGCGGCTGCATATCCTCCAATCGCAAATACGGTTATCAGACTTCCAATCACAACTTATAAGCGTTTTCTACGAGGTTATTGCCTTCTATAGTGATCCAGACGAAAGCATTCAATGCCGCGTCATACCACGCATCTATCGCAGCTTCATTACCTATCTTTTTATTATTTATCAACACATAATCATATTCCCAATTGCTTATAAATTCATCTGCCGGGGTCTTGCCATTGATAAAGAACTGCGTTTTAACCTCAAGTTTTTGTTCTGCTTCATTCCATTTTCTGCCAAAAGGACGATACCATAACGGCTTATATTTTTTCATGGCGTCAGTGTTATAAGCATCATCAGGACCAACAAAACCTTTTTGGGGATGCACCATTGTTGATGTGCCTGATAAATCTTTCACCACTCCTTTCACGCTTCCTTTGCTAAAATAACTCCCATTACCACCATCTCTATCATAAGAATAGCCTCTAACAAACCAATCCCCGTTATCAAAAACATAAACCTCATAGATTTCTGCTTTGGTACGTGTAGAGGGCAATAACTCGATTTTTACCCCATCTATGATTATAGCTTTCTTATCTTCGGAAAATTGAAGTTTATGAGCACCATTTAAACTCGAATATCTTATTCTTGAATCCCCAACAACAGCATCGTCGCCTAAATTATAAGATATACCGCTATAATCACGGTAGAACTCAATTCCCATCCTACGATACTTATAGGCAGCAGACATGGGGTTCTCTAAATTCCCCTCAAAATCCCATAAGCCATTGAAAGGGCCATAGTCATTCCCATCGATATGAACATATATATCGTCGTCACTTTTCTTATACGCATATACCGCTTTATTCCCATTCACGTCATAACCTAATAGATCTATCCATTTGGCATCAGACACTTTCACTGCTCCATTCTTCACTAATTTCCAGCCTGAAGGTGATTGGGTTATCATCATCCAATTGTTGCTTCCAAACTTTTTTGAGGAAAGATACTCGTTATCATAAATCATTTCTCCGTTACCAAATGTATAGAGTTTTCTCTTCTCATGGTTAGGAGAACTCACGGGTGATAAACTGTTTTGCTTATTAGCATTCGCGTTCGCGTTGCTTGTTGTTTTTGTGGGAGTCGTTTTTTGTGGCTTGGGCGTGCTGTTTGTTTTCTGCTTTGGAGTGTTTTGTTTTTGGCCACCCTGTTTTGTAACAGTGCTCTTTTTAGTCTGTTCCTGCTTTTTAGTTTTCGTACGTGAGATTGTATTCTGAGCATTCATTCCCGAGATGCCCAAAATGCTTAAAGAAAGAACGGTAAGTATAATTTTTCCAATGTTTGTAAAACGCATATCTTAACTATTTACAATATTACTACCAGATATTAAGAAAGAGAATAAATATATTCACCTTCCCTCATCCTTTTCTCCTCAAAGTTATCATAATTCTTTCTTAAACCCAAATATTTCATCGCATTTTGGATGAAACTGAGGGTTTATTTGATGAAATTCATTTGTTTGACAGAATGCGGAGCCCGGGGCGGGAGCTTTCCAGCTTCCGCAAATATTCAAGGAGCTCAACGCTCCTTAAATATTTATTTTTTTTGACAGGAGTACAGTAGAACGGGAGGTCTTATTTTATAATAAGAGTTTAATCCGTACGCAGGATTTTATCCGGCTCACAGAGCCACGCAAGAAATGACAGGATGGAACGCGGAATCTTTCCAATTGATACCTCTCTGTAATCTCGGTAACTGAACCCGCCTATAGTGCGAGTCGAAGACCTACATTATTATGTGAATTTTTAGGAGAAAAGAAGACGAATCTATCAGTTACTCTACAGTATGGTACGCAATCACTCCAACCACCACCACGAATCACAGGATGTTCGCTGTCGCGAGGAGAACTATAATTGTTGCTTCCAAAATCCGAAGTCCACTCACCTACATTGCCAGACATGTCGTAGATTCCGAGTTCATTGTAATATTTTTGACCAACTGGGTGAGTTCCACCATTAGTGTCGGCACAATACCAAGCAACAGAGTCTATTTTCTCACTCCCACTAAAAGTAAAACCATGCGAACGATTTCCACCTCGTGCTGCATATTCCCATTCAGCTTCAGTAGGCAATCGGAATCTCTTTCCTGTAAGACTATTTAGACGTTTAATAAAATCTTGACAATCAGACCATGAGACATTTTCTACTGGTAGATTATTTCCTTTAAACCATGAAGGATTTTCTCCCATTACAGCCTTCCACAGAGCCTGAGTTACCTCTGTTTTTCCAATATAAAACGTTGAAACGGTCTCTCTATGTACCGGTTTTTCCCGTTTATCTCCGTTTTTAGAACCCATCATAAAGGAACCACCCTCCACTTTTACCATTTCAAAGGGAACTCCATTGACTTCAAAACTTTCCGTGACAATATCACTTATGTCAAATTCAATTCCAGTCTCTGCAGGATCGTCAACTTGTTTAGTAGGTTTATTCTCTTTTCCTGAATTCGGTTTATTGCGTTGTGAAGGCCTTTTAGGCTTTGAAGTCTTAGATTCTTGCG
>CAZXGU010000198.1:0-4825 GCA_964640375.1 uncultured Sangeribacter sp.
GGGAATTGCTCTTCACGCTGGAGACGTTTGGCAGGCTCTGAGAATGCACTCGACTCATATTTGGCATAGTCAGTGAACTGATAAGTGTCAAAAGCTGTAACTCTATGTGATGGCATAAAATAAAACAGACTCAAAAGTCTTTCCTCTTGTGCACAACGCGCTTCTATACCATAATTCTTGAAGTCGTCTTCAGTTGCATTCATGGTATAAAGCATTGTAAAGGAGACTCTTTTAGGAGCGAGACTGACAGCCGGGCTGGAATATTGAGCCACAGAGAAAATCATACGCTCAAGAAGACACTTCGTATATGCGTTGAGATCCATATAATAAATCGGCGACGCAATTGCAACTGCATCTGCTTCCCTCACTTCCGCCAACAAATCGTGGATACCGTCGGGAATCGGACATGTGCCGAAAAACTTGCCCCCCTTTATCTTGCATGAAAAACAACTTCGGCAACCCGTGAATTTAAGGTCATAAAGATTCACTTTCTTCACCTCCGCATCAGGAAGCACCGATCTGATCCCCTCCACCCACTTATCGAGAAGCTTATCACTGTTCCAACCCTTACGGGGACTTCCATTAATTGCTATTATCTTCATAATATATCTATTTATATCATCCTTTGAAACTCAAAACAATTATCTTCGCAGGTTTGTTAGAATATCAAATGTTGTAAACGGCTGCAAAAATGTTGAATTTTACCTAATTTTATGAAAATAGTTGATATACCTACTGTCACAAGAGATAATCCCAAAGGGAAAACCTTCTCAAAAGATCTGTTCATATACCATGGTGGGTGGCATAACGAAGACGGAAATATCAATTATCGTCTTGATTCGCTGTGTGTCTGTATAGTTGAAAAGGGAATCCATACTTCCACTCTTAACGGGAAAGAATACGTTGTTGGCAAAAATGAGATTCTTGTATGCCATCCAAATGACTTTTATTTCAATATAAGATTCAGTGAGGATTTCTACGCAACTTTTATATATGCCAATATTGATTTGATTTCACGTCATATCTCATCGTTGGAAATTCGTGAAATACTTATGAAGTTGAAAACAAATCCTATATTGAGACTTGATGAAAAGACGGAACCCCTGATTAAGTTGTATATAAATATTCTCCGCTTAAAAGAGTCCTGTGATAGCAACAAAGATAATGTCATCGTAATACAGACAGCTACGTCTTTACTTATTGAGATATTTTCATTGATTGAAAATGCCCCTTTTCGTCCGACGAATGACAACACTTCCCAACCGGCACTCCTTTACCAAAGGTTTTTAGATCTTTTGATAAGTTTACCTGTCAAACCACATGACATGGCTTACTACGCTAAAGAATTAGCAGTCACACCCAAATATTTATCTCATATTTGCAAAAGTCAAAGCGGTAAGACTGCCAATGAATGGATAAAGGAGTATGTCATGAATGATGCTCACCGTTACCTTACCTCGTCTGAGTTTTCAGTAAAGGAAATTGCTGCTCGACTCGGGTTTTCAAATTTCTCCTTCTTCTGCCAAAGTGTAAAGAAATTCTGGGGCAAAACACCCCTTAAAATCAGAAATTCTTATTAAATTTGTATCAAAGCTATGACATAGCCAATAAAATATAGCAAGCAAAAATTAAATAAGAATAGATCATGAGCAGAAAATATACTCCTGAGAATATCACACATCTTGAGCCCGACGATATCTTTGTGTTTGGTAGTAATTTAGAGGGAATGCATGGAGGAGGAGCAGCCAGAGTGGCATATAATAAGTTTGGTGCTGTGTGGGGCCAAG
This sequence comes from uncultured Sangeribacter sp., assembly GCA_964640375.1. GTDB lineage: Bacteria > Bacteroidota > Bacteroidia > Bacteroidales > Muribaculaceae > Lepagella. The sequence goes on from CAZXGU010000198.1 coordinate 1,788, forward strand.
GTGTTGGCATACAAGGCCAATCTTACGCTATCCCTACTATGCAAGGAGGCGTGGAGACGATCAAGCCGTATGTGGACCAATTCATAGAATTGGCTCGCGAATGGGATCAGAACACTTTCTATGTCACACGAATCGGCTGCGGAATAGCAGGATTCACCGACGAAGAAATTGCTCCGCTTTTTGATGAGGCCTACGACCTCTATAATGTGCGCCTTCCAAAATCTTTCGCTGAAATCATCGAACGCAACCGCAAAAGTAAAACAAAGTAGGGCATTTTTGAATCCAGCTCAGGAAGAAACAAAATCAAATTCCTCCCGACCGGTTTTTATCTTTCCAATAGGCATGATGAATCCGGTAAAGCCAGATGGCCACCAAGATTACAAATGCAATTGCAAATAGCCCCACTAATCCTCGCAACAACAACATCAATCCCCATGAAATAAGATTGATAAACACACCTATCACAATAAGCAATGCCACCACTATTGCAATTGCGGCTATAGCCGAATATTTAATTCGCTCATTAGCTTTTGTATGCGAATACTTATTGATGGCATCATTCATCTCCTGCCTTCTTTCCCAAAAATTTGCCATAATTATTCAGTTTTATTGACCTCATTCACTCAAAATTACTCTATTAATACTTAGAACAACTCTATTAAGAATAAGTTGCTATATACTTTCAAACACCGTAAATAGCTAACCGTCCTTCTTTCATTTAATACCTTATAAGCATCTTTAAATGATTTTCATAATCCGAGACAAGGGCGAGGATGTTATATTTACGAAAGGTTTCCAAAAGGAACCTCAAAGAATTTTAATTTATTATACTATGGAAAAGAAATCGTATTATGTAAACATGATTGAGGCCAAAGATGGAAAAATGGCCGAAGTGATCAACTTCAATTTCGGTGGTCATCACGACATCGCCGAGATGGTGGAAAAAGCAAAATCTCTTGGCTTCGCCAAGGATAAACATGCGAAGGAATTTGTTCTCGCAATGCGCTTCATGCACCATGTAATCAAGAAAAACGCCGACAATGCAATCTTCGCTGAGTTTGCTCCTCAATTCGAAGCATTCAAGAAGAGCGTTAAAAGCCAGCTTGGCTGCAATTGCGAATAATTGAAAACAATAACAACTCAAAACCAAATGGTGGCCAACCTTTCGAGGTTAGACCACCATTTTTACATATTCACTCTATGTCAAGAATAATTATTATTTTCACTATCATTGTCAAACAGGCTAATAGATCTAAAACTTTCAGAAATCATTGGAAGGAACGTCAATATATTTTCAGATATACCACATAGGGCTTAAGAGCCTTGATAAGCTCTGGTAATTCTTTACCTTTCAAATCACCACCTTTAGGAAGCGATATGTTTATTGGTGCCGAATCAATAATGTTCAGAACATATGGTGTTTTAATGGCATATCCTACATTATCTGCGATACTTTTATCAATTCCTGCACTGGTTATTCCTACCAAATTCCCATTTTTATCGAAAAGAGGCCCTCCGCTATTCCCATGTTGAATAGGAGCCGAAATTTGATATGTGACAATATCTCCATCATATCCGGATTTTGAACTAATAATTCCATCAGTTATTTTTACTTCGTCACCCAAAAAAGTAGTTAAAGGGAATCCCATAGTGAAGACCGAGGTACCAACATCGATGGTATTGGCCAATATTTGGAAGGGAGCATTTCCTATACTCTTGAACTTGTCATCCTTGACGCATACAATGGCTAAATCATTTGTTTTATCTGTGCATAAAACGCGTGCGGAGTAAGTTTCTGGGACACCGTGGATGTTAACGATGACTTCTACTTTTTCGGCCATTTCTATGACGTGGTAATTTGTAATGATAATATTGTCGGATATTAGTACACCGCTTCCGGTAGCTTTCCATTGCCCATTTGAGGATGTTCCTGCAGTAGACTTTTCTGTACCTGAGGGGAATACTTTAATAAATGAAAAGTTCACAATGTCTCTTCCAATTGGAGCAGAAAATTCTAAATTTCGATTGTCCTTTAGCTCAGCAATTGCGTTCAATTTTTGATGGTTTAAATTATAATATTCTGCATCGTATGCTGTTCCTTCAATATGACTTAGGATAATCTTAGTATCACCGACTTTCCATAGTTCATTATCAGAGTCCACTATAATCCCATAGTATTTATCATTATGCTTGAGGATAGCTACACTGTAAGCATTTCCATCATTAGAATAATTTTTATAAATACCCTCTATTGGAGAAACTCTTTTTCCCTGAAAATATGATTTGACACTATCCTCTGTCCACTTAGAATATGGATGGAGAACAGGTTGTCCTGAGTCAAAGGATTCATCAAATTTATACTTAAGTCGTTTAAAAGCCGACATAATCTGTTTAGTGCATTTTTTGAAATCCCCGGAAGCTGAAAGAAAAGTACATCCATATCCTGTAGTTTCCCATACAGTTGCACCAGAAGCATTCTTAAGAACTATTTTAAGCCAACTGTCTCCATTATGATTTAGAAAATAATCATATTCTGCGAACAATGTCTTAGCTTTTTCTGTTGCATCTAACTGCTCATAATAATCATTGTTCATAATAAAGAATCCTGCTTTCTGAAACTCTTCGAGAAATCTTTTTTCAATTCCATAAGGATTCTCTTCCACATCTAAACAGAAGTACTTGTATTTGTTTACATCATGAGCCACAATGGATGATGTACTCAATATCAGAGATATTATAACTATTAATAATCTATTCATAAGGATTTTCTATTTTTTATTTCATTCGTTGAATAAACTTGATATAACTTAAAGCTTCTGACAATAATCAAGGGTTAAGTCTGTAAGGATTCCGCAACGTCTCTTGCATCTGCTACTCCTGAAAAAATCAAAACTTACTGATTTTGATGAAGCAGGCATGATATTGAATGATAACTGCTTTGCATTTTAACAAAGATAGAGAATGAGGGACTTTTTGTATTTCCATATTGTCGGATGGAATAATTTCGTTCATTGTCCAAGAAGCCCAACTTGAGTTCA
>CAZXGU010000199.1:0-4816 GCA_964640375.1 uncultured Sangeribacter sp.
GTGATTTTCAGCGTTTTGCGGTAGAAGTTCGGACTTCTTAGTGATCCGCCTGGGGTTCGAACCCAGGACCCCATCCTTAAAAGGGATGTGCTCTACCAGCTGAGCTAGCGAATCATCCTATTGACTCCCGGGGAAATCTTTTGCTAACTTCATCGCTTCTGTTAGTGTTTCTCCCGAAAAGCGATGCAAAGTTACGATGTTTTTTTCAAACTTCCAAATATTTTATCAAAAAAATTTTTTGTAATTTTGTAATCGTTAATGGTTATTTAATCTTTTAAGGGCGCTTTTCAACCTTTAATCTGTTGATTTCATAATTGTTAATGATTTAAAACCGGCGAAAGAGAAAAATTTCTTTTTTGCGAAAAAAAATTAATGTAATGGATATATCAGTTGTTGTGCCTCTATATAACGAGGAGGAGTCTCTTCCTGAATTGACGAAATGGATTGAGAGCGTGATGTTGGAACATGGCTTCTCCTATGAAATCCTTTTTATTAATGATGGCTCCACGGATCGCTCATTAGAAGTAATCAAACGATTGGCGGGAGAGAACAGTGCGGTGCATTCTGTAAGTTTCTCGCGCAATTATGGTAAATCACCCGCTTTAAATACAGGATTCCAGCGAGCGAAGGGGGATGTGGTAATAACCATGGATGCCGACCTGCAGGATAGTCCGGATGAAATACCCGAGCTTTACAGAATGATCACTGAGGAGGGCTACGATCTTGTGTCGGGCTGGAAGAAGAAACGCTATGACCCATTGTCGAAGACAATTCCCACAAAGCTTTTTAATGCAACAGCAAGAAAAGTGAGCGGCATCAAAAACCTGCATGACTTCAATTGCGGTCTGAAAGCTTATCGCCGAGATGTGGTGAAGCATATCGAAGTCTATGGTGATATGCACCGTTACATCCCTTATTTGGCAAAGAATGCAGGATATAAGAAGATAGGTGAGAAGGTGGTACATCATCAGGCAAGAAAATATGGCACCACCAAATTTGGTCTCGACCGTTTCGTGAACGGATACCTTGATTTAGGAACATTATGGTTTCAATCAAAATTCGGAATCAAGCCTATGCATATATTCGGTCTTTTAGGCTCACTGATGTTCCTTATAGGTTTCATCGCAGTCTTTGTGGTGCTTCTTTTAAAGATTATTGCAATGTGCTCGGATAGTTATAATTTCTGGGTTACGAAATCCGTTTATTTTTATCTTTCGCTTGCTTTTATGGTGTTGGGTGTGCAGTTTTTCTGCACTGGTCTTATTGGGGAACTTATCACTCGCAATTCCGCAGAGCGAAATAATTATTTGATTTCTGAAGAATTCTGAAATGAGAAGCATCAATAAAAGAAAGGTAGCTACGCTAAGTGCTATTGCTGCTATTGCTCTCTCATTCATCGGGGGCTGCTCCACAGATGAATGTTACGACAACCGTAATGCCTTGCCATACGCCGGTTTCTACGGAGTTATGGAGGGGAAAATGAATCCTATTAGTATAGATTCTGTGCAAGTTTACGGTATTGGAGCACCAGGCGATTCCATCCTTTCTTCGGGAAGCAGGGCTATTGCTAATCTCTATCTGCCTTTCAGGATAGACTCCGACACCACTAAGTATGTGTTTCGGCTTATAAATAAGGCTTACGAGCCATATAATTTGGCCGATACCCTTACATTCATTTATACCAGAGATGCCAGGTTTGTATCGGCAGCATGTGGTGCAAGTTATGTCTATACAATGAAAAGCATAACCAGTACGGGATTGCTAATAGATTCGGTGGTTGTGCCTGAGGGTAGGATCACCAATGCCGATATGGAAAATATACAAATTTATTTCAACACCGGGGAGACACTCGATTATTCTGAAGATTAAAATGAATAAAAGAAATAGAAGATTATGGTTCATATTTTTTGTGCTGAGCTTTGTGACGATAAATGTTAGATTATGTTGTCCTTCGGTAAAAGCACAGAATCAGGAGCCTGAGCTAATCGAAGTGGATGAGACCGTGACAGATGCCGACAGCGTTGCGATCGAGAAGCCGTTGCCTTCGCGACCAAACCGAACAATCACACCGGTGGATATCGATGACAATAAACCGCCTGTTGTGTTGCATTACTATGACAAACATGGTGATCCCCTGCCGGAGCCCGTATTGTTTCTTGCATCTCTCGACACAGTGGTCAAACCCAAATCGAAACCGAATTATCCTCTCTATAATGGGATGAGTGTGGGAGTGAATTTTGCAGATGCAATCCTAATGGCTGCCGGACAGAGTTATGGAAGTTTTGATGTTTGGGCTGATGTGTCGCTCCATAACTGGTTTTTCCCAGTTGTTGAAGCCGGTGTAGGATTTGCAAGTTCAACTCCAGAGAATGGGAATTACACTTATAAAACGAAGCCCTCTTTTTACACAAAGATTGGTATTAACTATAACTTTCTTTATAAAAGTAATTCCGATTATCAGTGTTTCTTTGGTTTGAGAGCCGGTTATTCCAACTTCTCCTATCAGGTAACAGATGTGTCTATCAGCAGTGATTATTGGGGAGAGAATCAGAATCTTTCTTTAAAAGGATTGAGCGGCCACGCCTTCTATGGAGAGGCATTGGCCGGGATAAAAGTAAAGATTGTGAAACGTTTTTCATTGGGATGGAGCATAAGATATCATTTCAAGTTTAAAACTATCTCAAATTCTCTTTCAAATCCTTGGTTCATTCCCGGATATGGAGCTAATTCGCCCATCTCATTTTCTCTATCTGCCATTTATACTTTTGGCAATAAGCCTAAGATAGAGAATCCACTCGACAAGATAAAGTAGCCACGCGGGTCGCGACGGTAGGTTTTTGAGATGAACCTCTCGATAGTGAATTTGTTATAGAAATAAAGTGATTTGTACAAGAAAATAATAATCAAAATAAAAACGGATTCACTATGCGCAAGATAACTAAACTTATAGGAGGAGCGGCAATCGCTTTTGCTGCTTCAATGGGATTCTCACAAAAGGCTGATGCCTGTTCTCGGATTTTATATGAGGGAACCGACAGTCTTTATGTTGTGGCTCGTTCGCTTGATTGGAAAACCCCAATCCCCACAAATCTTTACGTTTATCCCCGTGGTGTGACAAAAGTGAGCAGCGACCAACCCGGCGCCATCACTTGGACATCGAAATATGGTGCGGTCTATGCCGTAGGCTACGATGGTGGAATCACAGAGGGAATGAATGAGAAAGGTCTTGTAATCAACGGCCTCTTCTGCAAAGGCACTGTGTATGGAAACGAGGAAACAGCAAAGCGTCCTCCCATGTCTATGGCAATGTTTGTGGGATGGCTACTCGATATGAATGCAACCACAGATGAAGTTGTGGCTGTTCTTGAAAAGCAGGATTTCAATATCGGAGGAGCAACATTTGATGAAGGCACCGTGTCGCAGCTCCACTGGGGCGTGACCGACGCATCCGGAAAGAGTGTGATTTTTGAGTTTGACCATGGCAAGATTCGTGTATATGATATGGGCGACTATCGCGCCATGACCAATGATCCTCAATGGCCCGATATGAAAGCTATCATAAATTATTGGAATAATATTGGCGGTAAAAATATGCTTCCAGGCACAGTCAGCAGCCCCGACCGATGCGTAAGAGCAAACTATTTCGCCCACCATGTGAAACCTGTTGCAGATGCTGACCTTGGTGTTTCTATTGCTCGCAGTGTACTTTTGAATTCTTCAGTGCCTTACACATACGAAATCGAAGGTTCGCCAAATCTCAGCAGCACTCAATGGAGAAGTTACGCCGATACCCGCGACCTGCGTTATTACTTCGACATCGTCACCAATCCGGGATACTATTATGTTGACTTAAACAAGGTGAATCTGAAAGCAGGCTCTCCAATTCTCAAACTCGACACCTCCGCTAAGGAATCGACCATGCTTGTCGGGGATGCTACGAAGGCTTTCAAGAAATCGGAAGGGTTTAAGCCGATGTATTAATATAATTTTTAAATGAAAAGGCTTACAAAAGATGAACGTATAGGAGCCACGGCAATTGCGCTCGTGGCTCTTCTCATTTGTGGAGGTTCGATACTTTGGAGCAGTAGAGACCGGAGCTCAAAGGAATCAGAGGAAGCCATAAGGAGTATTATTCTTGCCTCCGATAGTATATCTTCGGGCACCGATTCTGATAAAGAGGAGCTATCTTCCGAAACTGCCTATAAAAAATCAAAAAAGAGAAAGGGGGATAAGAATAGGAAGGATAAGAAAACCGGAAAGAAAAAGAGAAAGCAAAAGGAAGCGGAAAAACCGAAGAAAACAGCACCTTCACGAGATCATCTTAACGACCCGATTTAGAGTAAATAAACCCGTTTTACACTTAAAAAATAGAAAAATGGGATGAAAGGTACTAAAAACGTGTTTTATAACATGTAAAATAGCATATTTATCGTAAATTTTTAGTAATTTTGCGCGTTCAAAAGAGGATAAAAATAAAATTGAAAAAATAATCCAATGCAGGACATCAGAAATATCGCGATTATCGCACACGTTGACCACGGCAAGACCACACTTGTTGACAAGATGCTGCTTGCCGGCCATCTTTTCAGAGAGAATCAATCCACAGGAGAATTAATTCTTGATAATAACGACCTTGAAAGAGAGCGAGGCATAACAATCCTTTCAAAGAATGTTTCTATTAACTATAAAGGAACTAAAATAAATATCATCGACACTCCGGGACACGCTGATTTCGGAGGCGAAGTGGAGCGAGTGCTCAACATGGCCGATGGTTGCCTGCTTCTTGTAGATGCTTTCGAAGGCCCGATGCCTCAGA
>CAZXGU010000200.1:0-4779 GCA_964640375.1 uncultured Sangeribacter sp.
GTAGACGGTTTTGCAGACCGGTACCTAACCACTCGGACATGGAACCCTTTCGTTTACGGATGCAAAGGTACAATTATTTTTCTTCTCGTGCAAATTTTTTTGACGATATTTTTAAATTTTATTTCTCATTGGGATTATTTGCTAATTTTTTTAACAATTTAACGCAGTTTTGTGTTTTATTTTTGGTTAGCCAACCATTATTTGGTAATTTTGCATGATATGACGGATTCCAGAAAAATTTTTAATGATAATAACCAATCGGACGGTCTATATGGTATTTTCAACGATAGTTTCCCTCCGATTCTTGATGGTGTGACCCTGACTGTGCAAAATTACGCGCATTGGTTGTCAAAAAAAAATATGACTCCTTGTGTCATCACTCCTTGGAATCCACAACATGCAGAATATCCTTATGATGTGATGCGCTATTTTTCTCTTCCTATTTGGAATAGAAAGCCTTACCGTTATGGCTATCCTAAACTCGATCCATTTATATGGAAACGCCTTAGAAACACCAATTTCAAATTGCTTCATTCCCATTGTCCTTTCTCTTCAGGACGTTTGGCGGTATATGTAAAAAAGAAACAGAATGTTCCCCTAATTGGAACGTTCCATTCTAAATATCGCCAGGATTTGGAACATTCTTTTCGCCGAGCCCCATGGTGTGTCCCCATTATAATGAAGAGGATTCTCGATTTTTTCAATGCTTGCGATGAAGTATGGATTCCACAGGCCTATGTTGAAGACACAGTTAGAGAATATGGTTATAAAGGGAAATTGTTGGTGATGGAAAATGGTAATGATTTTGCCACCATTATTAAAGGCAATTTAAATGAATATAAAAAGGAAGCAAAAAAATCTGTTGGAATTGATGAAACTGAGATAGCCCTACTATTTGTGGGTCAGCATATCAAAGAAAAAGGTGTTGATACTATTCTCGACACCTTGGAGTTATTAGACGGCAAAATAAAATTCAAAATGAATTTTATAGGTAACGGCTATGCGTGCGAGGAAATGAAGAAGCGAGTAGCAGCAAATGGTTTGGAAGATAGAGTTACTTTTCACGGTGTTATCAACAGTAGGGAAGAACTCGCGCGCTACTATGCAGCTTCCGATTTATTTCTTTTCCCCTCTTTCTATGATAATGCACCATTGGTTGTGAGAGAGGCTGCAGCTATGGGCACCCCTTCGATCCTTCTTGAAGGTTCAACGGCCGCCGAAGTGATACGAAATGGCAAAAACGGTTTCCTTGTTAATAAGAATGCATCCGATTTTGGAGAGTTGATATCCAGCTTATCTGCCAACCGTGATGAGTTGATGCGTGTGGCTATCGGGGCTCGTGAATCTTTAGTGAGAAGCTGGGAGAATGTGGTGGAAGAGGTGGCCGAACGTTATAAAGCAATAATAAGCAATTATAAGAAATAATATGAATTCCTCAGCCTCAACATCCTCTCCAAATAAAGGAGGAAATTCTTTCTCTTTCTGGAAAGTGCTCATACCGGTGGTTATCGGTTTGGGAGTTGTGGTTTATATGTTTTTGCGCGATGCGAAAAAGGAGGATTTTTCAGCCGTTTTCGCTTCGATGCATTTCGACATAAGAAGTATTCTTTGTATTATTTTAGGATTCCTTTGCATGTTCGGTCGCGATTTTGGTCTCACCTGGCGATTTCGGGCATTAACCGATAGAAAACTTACCTGGACGCAAGCTTGGAAAGTTGATATGCTTTGTGAATTTACCAATTGTGTCACTCCTTCTGCCGTGGGAGGAAGTTCTTTAGGAATGGTATTTCTTAATTCTCAGGGAATTGAAATGGGGCGGGCAACAACACTTATGCTTACCACCCTCTTTATGGATGAGCTTTTCTTCGTTGTGGCATGTCCCTTCATAGTGCTTACCACCTCTTCAGCTGACATATTTGCCTCCACGGGCACAGATTTTTCTCATGGCATTAAATATACATTTTGGGTGGTGTATATGATAATTGCGCTATGGACTTTCCTGTTGTTCACCGGAATAATATGGAAACCGGCTTGGATAAAGAAAGCTCTTGATAAGATTTCCACTTGGAGATGGTTACGCAAATGGAGTTCGCAGATAAGCGGATTGGGGGATAATATGGTTGCTACATCCGTTGAATTGAGAAAGAAACCATTTTCATTCTGGCTTGAGGTATTTTGGGGCACAGCGCTTGCGTGGACTTCCCGCTATCTTGTGGTAAATGTTTTGTTCTTAGGCTTTATCCCATCCGACGACCGGTATCAATGGATAATATTTGCTCGACAATTTGTGATTTGGGTTGTATTGATGGTTAGCCCCACTCCCGGGGGCGCCGGCTTGAGCGAGTGGTTATTTTCAGAATATTATGGGGATCTTGTCACCTCTGCCGGAATAGCTCTTGTATTGGCAATCTTCTGGCGACTGATATCATATTATCTTTATCTTGTGATAGGGGCCGTTATGGTTCCGACATGGCTTAAAAAAACTATTGAACATCATCATCAAAAGGATAAACAATGAAATTTCTTGCAATAATTCCGGCACGTTATGCCTCAAGTCGTTTCCCTGGTAAACCACTTGCCAAAATATGTGGCACAGAGATGATTATTCGTGTTTGCAACCGAGTTAAGGAAGCCGGGGTTGACTGCCTTGTAGCCACCGACGACCGCAGAATTTTCGATTGCGTGAATAGAGCAGGGTTTAAAGCCGTAATGACTTCCGAAGAGTGTGGAAGCGGCACAGAAAGGGTAGAGGAAGCCTATCGGAATGTGGAATCTGATGCCGACGTGGTCATAAATGTACAAGGCGATGAACCATTTATAAAAAAAGACCAGATAGAGCTGCTTAAGAATCTGTTTGAAAAAAATCCTACAACTCAAATTGCAACTCTTATAAAGAAATATAATCCGCAGTCATCTTTTGATGGTCTTAAGGATCCAAACTTAGTTAAGGTTGTGGTGGGAGATTCGGGTGATGCACTTTATTTTTCAAGAAGTGTGATTCCATTTATCAGAAACACTCCTGAAGAAGAATGGCTAACAAAGAGCGAGTATTTTACCCATATAGGAATCTATGCCTACAAAGCAGAAACCTTGAAAAAGATAGTTGCTCTTCCTGTTTCCAGTCTTGAAAAAGCAGAGAGTCTCGAACAGCTTCGATGGTTGCAAAACGGTTACAGAATTCAAACTGCCTTAACCACCACCGATACCATCGGAATTGATACTCCTGAAGATCTTAAAGCAGCCGAAAAATATCTGAAAAGTTTGGAAAGTGGGTACTAAAAAATTTTCTTTTGTTAAAATATTATATTTGCAAGGAAGTGAGTAAAGATAATTACATAAAAATGACTATCTTTGCAAGTCAAAATACAAAAAGGGACGAAAACGCACCCAATAAATAGAAATTAAGGTAAAAAGACAACATACAAATCATGAAAAAGAGCGCACTTCAAAGAGTGAGAGCTGAATATCAGCCAAAATTGCCCAAAGATCTTCAGGGCTCAGTAAAAGTCAAATTTGGAGAAGCTACTGAATCGGTAGCAGATCAGGAAGAGATTAAGGCCCTCTTCCCTCACACCTACGGAATGCCAATTGTTCAGTTTGAGAATGATGAGAATCCGGAGCGTGTGGAAGAGCCATTCAATGTAGGAATCATCCTTTCAGGAGGTCAGGCTCCTGGCGGACACAACGTTGTGAGCGGTATCTTTGACGGTTTGAAGATGCTCAATAAGGAGAATCGTCTTTACGGCTTCCTTATGGGTCCTTCGGGCTTCATTGATCATCAATACATGGAGCTTACAGCTGGCTATATAAAGGATTTCCGCAATACCGGTGGTTTCGACATCATTGGTTCCGGACGCACCAAACTTGAATATCCGGAGCAGTTCGATAAGGGTTTGAAAGTGCTTAAAGAGCTTAATATAAAGGCTCTTGTCATTATTGGCGGTGACGACTCCAACACTAATGCAGCTGTTTTGGCTGAATACTATAAGAATATTGGTGCCGGCGTTCAAGTGATCGGTGTCCCCAAAACAATCGACGGTGACTTGAAAAACAAATGGATTGAAACTTCTTTCGGTTTCGATACAGCTTGCAAAGTATATAGCGAAGTTATCGGAAACATCCAGCGCGACTGCAACTCTGCAAAGAAATATTACCACTTTATTAAGTTGATGGGTCGTTCAGCTTCACATATTGCCCTCGAATGTGCACTTGAGACTCAACCCAATATTTGCCTTATCTCTGAGGAGATACTTGCAAAACGAATGACTTTGGATAACATTGTCAACTATATCTGCTATGTTATCGCAGAGCGTGCGAAGATGGGCTGGAACTTTGGTACAGTTCTTATTCCGGAGGGTCTGATTGAGTTTATCCCTTCGGTTAAGAGTCTTATTTCAGAGCTCAACGATGTTCTTGTGGATTATGCTGATGAACTCGACGGCAAGGAGGAAGAAGAAAAACTTAAAGCAATCCATTCTCACCTTTCACCGGTGAATGCTGACTTATACAAGTCTCTACCCAAACACATCGCACTCCAGCTAAGTCTTGAGCGCGATAGTCATGGTAACGTTCAGGTTTCTCTTATCGAAACTGAAAGTCTTCTCAGCGAGATGGTTGCTAACCGTCTTGAGGAGATGAGAGAAGAGGGACAGTATAGCGGTAAATTTGCTGCTCAGCATCATTTCTTCGGTTATGAAGGACGTTGCTCCGATCCTACAAACTTTGATCCCGATTATACTTACGCACTTGGTTACAACGCCGCAATGCTTATCAATGCAG
>CAZXGU010000201.1:0-4725 GCA_964640375.1 uncultured Sangeribacter sp.
TACGAAATGAAAAGAATGGAGATTCACACTGGCAAAACAACCATAATGGAAGCCTTTAAGGTGGCTTTAGATAACGGCCACGACCCAACCAAAAGAATAGAGTTCAGGACAAATTAACACCCACCCTCCCCGGCCGTGATCCACTCACCGACGGCCGACGACCGAGCCGGGGAACCAATAACCAATAAAAAACAATACAATTATGGCAAAAGACATCAACGTTATTTATTCCCGTTACGACCTCCGGGACATGGGAGAACCGATTGCTTACTTCCAAGTAGAAATCCCCAAGGAAGTGAAGAGCTGGAACAACATCAAGAAAGGGCGCATACTTCATCCGAAATTCGAGTCTATATGCCTGGAACCCGAAAGCGCGAAGATTGCAGCTACCAACTCTTATCTGCTTCATGTGGCTGATGTTGTCTGCGGAGGATTCTGGCCCGAGGACGGAGAGACACCGTTTCAGTGTTTCATAGATTTTGCTGCCATCCGTGAACTTGCAGGAAAGACCGCCGATGTGGCCGTATGGATTAACGACAAGGGGGAGAAGGTGACGGCTGTGGAAACCGACACACTCTTTGCGGAATGTGTGACAAAAGACGACTATCCCGACTTCAAGAAAGTTGTGCCGAAAGAGAATCTGACCGACTTCACAATCAAGGACGAGGACTTGAAGGAGTTGCGCAAGTTTGCAAAAGAGAACATGGGCAAGACCAAGGACGAGCGAGCAAAACGTTGGGCTTACCTGAAAGCCGATAAAGGCAGCTCCACGCTTGAAGTGACAATCATGTCCGAGGACTATTACGAGGAAACCGAGATTGCGCGGATGGAGGTGGGCTTAACTTCCGAGTCGTCACATTGGATGAAGGTAGGTTTCAGTGCCGAGCTGTTCTATTACAGCATCGAGGGTGACTTCACAGGCACGTTTCAGATTCACTCTGGTTTCCACCCTGCCAAGTTTTTAGGCACTTCACGTGTAACCATCATGTCTTTGGCTCATAATCCCGATAAAATCTATTTCCGCGACACCGAGCAGAACCCCGAACCCGAAGACAATGCCGACAACAATACGGATGATGTAAAGGTCGATTGGTAAAATAAAATCCCAAAGTGAATATTAATTCTCAAAATAATATATTAAATTTGCAGTTATGACACCATATAGCAAGAAAATAGAAATCGCCAACTATTTCACCAAAGATGCAGCCCGAACAAAGGACTGGAGAATAACAACCAAACAGGGCAAGGCTTTCAAGGCTCTTGCGGTCAAGATGGTAGAAGAGGGGAAATGTTACATTATAGCCACTCCCAAGGAGCTTGAAGACATGCACCCCGATTTATATAAGGCAAAGAAAAACGCTCCCGATCAAGACACAAAATATATCTGGAGTATCTTCACCTTCCTCTATGGTGGCAAATACGTTAGATTCGGATTCGGAACAATTTAAAAAGAATGGATTATGGCACGATTGGTTAACTTGACCCTCCCTGAATGGGTGTGGCTCAACGGAGGGGAACACGAGAAAGGAGGAGACCCGTTGGAGGGGCGAAACGTGATAATGCACGTCCGCAGCGCGTCGGTGATTGAGTTCTTCGAGAAGGACGCTTTTAACCCGGCTCCCGGCGTGAGAACCCACGAGTTTGAATATCTCAACATTGAGGGAGATGTGGAAACACACGTAGCTGTGCTTCATTACAGCGCGGCTTGCGACGATCCGGAAATCTTAGACGAGATACTTTCAGAGGCTTCAAAATGGTATTGCAAGTATATGACATGGGAGGATAACAATATCATATCCAACGGCACAATACCTTTCAATTAAATCATTAACCCCTCAGTCGTTGACAGTTCATGCAGTCAACGGCTGAGATAAAAAAAAAGACAATCATTATGGAAAATAATATAAATGCCACTAAACCACGGAAACTGACAAAGAAAGAGAAGAGAGAAAAGCAGGCGCAGGAAATACTGGCCGAGAAAGAGTTCAGACGGAAACATTGGATCGACCCTCAAGACCCCGACAGAGAAGAGAAGTTCAATGCGATGTTCGAGGAGTTCAGAGAAGAGTATGAGGGAAGTGAGTATGCTGGTAAGTTTTACGACTTCTATACCTCTGGAGGGGCTTGGGAATTGTCGGACAAGGATTTTGATGAAATGATGTGGTATGATGGCTATTGGGAGTTCATGCGCTCTAAAAACCTTCTTATCGGTTACTTCAAAATTCGCATGGAGGAATTGATTGCTGAGTATAAGAAAAAAGGTTATAAAGTCGGAAGAAGAAGAGAATTATTATGGGAGGCGTTGTTCTCCTTACTACTACCAGGAGGACTAATGGGTTTTTGGGCTCTTATTACGGGGATGTGGGGGTTTTGTATGGCCTTGGTGGTTCCGTTATTCTTGTTTAGCATGTTTCTATGTGAAAAGGCCAGAAAGGATTTGATTTAACAGCAATCTCTATGAAAAAATCAGCATATATCCGCGTAAGCTCCGAGAAGCAGTCTTACGCACGTCAGTTCCACGAGCTTAACGATTACTTTGTCCGCATGGGTATCGACCCGGCAAACATCGAGTTCGTGACCGAGAAAATAACCACCTACACCACGTTTGAGCAACGGGCTATCTATCCCATTCTCAAAAATGCCTCCGAGGGCGATATAGTCTATGTCTGCCAACTCGACCGATTGGGGCGTACCGTCGAGGACATCATTCATCTTGTGAAGTATGCCGACAGCAAAGGCTTGACGCTCTTCACAATCAACGACGGCCAGTGTGTGAGCTATAAAACCCCGACAGGCAAAATCATCCTCAACGTCTTGGCCACGGTTGCTGAAATGGAACGCGAGCTGAGAGCCGAGAGATGCCGCGCCGGTATCGATGCCGCTAAGGAGGAGATAAAGAAAAACGGCTACCGCATTGCGCGTCTTTCTGGCAGGATTATGACAAGGTTCGGCAATCAGAAGGGCTGCGACATGACGGCTGCGCGTGAATCGTCGGCTCTTGTACGCGCTACTCAGGCACTCGAATGGAAAGAGGGGTCTGTGGCCTACCGCTGGGTTATCGACCAGATAGCACAAGGGAAGTCGCGCGGTGAGGTGATTACGGAGTTCAACAGGCTTCACGAACTCCAGCCCAAGGTGTTCTGCACTCGCAGTGGTCGCCCATTGAGCAAAGGCACCCTCTCGCATTGGTTGCGCGAAACCAACGTGATAGGGCTGCAATCAAAATAACAATCCTACTACCGCTATAATTCCGCAAGAGGGCGGTCTGTTTCAGCAAGCAGGCCGCTCTCTGTTTTTAACCTAAAAACTTAAAGTAATACTTTAAAACACTTTGATAATTTGATTGATTTTTATATCTTTGCGGTATGGATATGAATAAATTCTTGGAATATGTCAGAGAGGGGGCTGCGGCTGCCGGAATTTGTAAAGAAGGAGAGGCTGTTCTGGCCGCTGCGGATAACTTTGAGCAGGTTTTGGACTACTACTTGGAAAATCCCGACTGGTGTTTGGAGCGAAATTTCCCCTCTCTGGCTGTTCTGAGAAAACTAAATAGCAACCCTATTGCAAAAGCGAAGCTGGAGGAGAAGGGCATCTTTATCGACAAGGACTTCAAAGGCGAGGAACTTATCGCCAATCAAGCCTATATCTTCCATTGCTGCGGTGGATATTTCACCACCGGATTAAACCTTGAAAAGAGTATCATCCCGATGCTTTATTTTGCCAACGGAAGCGAGGTGGTGGTTTCGGGAGCCGACATGCACTTCAACATTCCTCTCCGTGTGCCTGTCTATCAGACGGCAAGTTGCAGGGTGAAATGTATGCACAACTTGTCTTATAAGTTTGTAAGGACTCCGATTAAAGCGATATGATAAAGTGCAGGATTCAGATAGAGAATGGAGAGATTAAAGACTCCTACGATGCTTGGGGCTTTATCTATATCGAGGGCGACAAGCGTTTTGCAGCTCCCGAGAAAGAACGCGCCACTTCCAATTATGCAGAGGAGGACGGGGAGCATACCGACCTCAGAACCGTTCTTGCACCGTTTGATTATAAGGTGAAATTTGCAATCAGTGCGCCTAACAGCGATGCTGAAAACGCCAACGAGAAGATAACGGCTTTTAACAACGCCGTGAGAACCCGACGCGAGGACGGAATCATCATCTGCAAATATATCACTTTCTACGATGACCGCATGAGGGTGAAGATAACCGGCATACCCGAAATTATAAGCGAAGCTGAAACCGTCTATCGCCGTTCCGACGGAATCCGACCCGATTGTGTGGAGTTTCCTCTTACCATTCATGTGGACCGACCCGAACTTTGCGATTTCAATTTAAAAACCGAAAATAAATAATCTAACCTTTTGAGCCAAGAGCCAGCCACCGAGATGCACAAACTTGATTCGCGACATAACAGAACTTGATTTCCCAAGCTATGCCACGCTCGATTCCGCCACCGTGGAGCGTAAAGACATGGCGGAGTCTGTCATCACCACCACTTTGCATATCGACGGCAATATTGCTCCCGATTTCAGCAGGGATTGGACTCTTTGGCACGACAATGCACGCTATGTTACCGAACTTCGCGAACCACAGGCCACAAAGGAGAACACAAGCATGGATTCTTCTGTGGAGCTTACTTTCCGCTTGTGGCCCGAACGCGAACTGAAACGCTGGTATTTCTTCACGGTGCAACCGGTGGAAAGCGGCACTGCAATTCCCGACA
>CAZXGU010000202.1:0-4720 GCA_964640375.1 uncultured Sangeribacter sp.
AAGAATGCACGCAATGGTTTGGGCATCGTCACTGTTCAGCGTAACGCCTGCGGCGGCTGCTTCAACCGCATTCCGCCCCAGCGTCAGCTCGAAATCAAGATGCACAAGAAGGTAATCGTATGCGAATATTGTGGACGCATCATGATCGACAGCGCCCTTGCCGGCATCGAAGAGCCCAAAACCGAAGCTCCGGCCCCCAAAAGAGGTCGCGCAAAATCAGCCCCCAAAGAAATCTAAAGAATCAACCGCCTCCTACTCCAAACCGCCGGAGGCGATTACACCTTCTATTAACCCACGGTTCCCGCATTGCGGAACCGTGGGTATTTTTACGGTATATGTAAATACCGATGTAGCTGAACCGACAGGGTCCATCTCGGGTCGGCAAGTACTCGCTTTACAGTGGCGAGTCGGTTGGCACGGAATGCTTCTTCATCGGGCACATAACATGGCTGGAGATACATCAAAGTCTTCTCTCCCACACATGGCAACGAGAAATAACGCTCCAAATCCTGACCCAAATCAACAACCTTCAGTTCGTCGGCGCGCTTAGCCGCTACAAGAGCTTTCCCGGCTCCCTCCATATCGCATTTTGGTGAAACCGTAACCCAATCCACAGCCTCCGGAACCTCACGCGTGCCATTTGTCTCTATAGCCACCTTCTTCCCCGTGGCACGTTTTAACAACGTAACAAAATCGTTATCTATCCATAAAGTAGGCTCCCCTCCAGTCAGAACTATCCAATCGGCCGAATAGAGGTTCACAGCCCGAATTATGGCATCATCCTCCATAAACACTCCATCCTCATGCTTAGTGTCGCAGAAAGAACATGCCAAATTACATCCTGAGAATCTTATGAACACACTCGGATAACCCGCATGATGCCCCTCCCCCTGGAGAGAATAAAATATTTCACAAATCTTCCTCATCCTCAGTCTTTCTCGTAGATTGCTATGTTCCCCTCACTCTCCTGAACTTCACAACGCCAGCAGTTCTCTACCGTATCCACAACCCAACGGGCTATATTCTCCGCCGTCGGATTGAAAGGCAGAACATCGTTGATAATCTTATGATCAAGCAGATCCATCACTTGACGCTTTATCTTGGTGAAATCTGCCACCATCCCATCCTGGTTCAATTCGCGAGCGCGACATTCCACCGTGATTATCCAGTTATGTCCGTGAAGCTGCGTGCATTTGCTCTCATAACTCAGCGAAAGACGATGCGCCGCACTTATCTCAAGTCGTTTCTTAACGTAATACATCCCACTCTACATTCTTAATGATGCGGACGCGAAAAATCGCGTCCCTACTAATCATTCTACATTAAAACCCTTTCCACATCCTACATAATCTCGTATTCCGTCGGGTCCTCAATGCCGGCATATTCCATGGCTTCGCGGCGTTCTACACATGTGCCACATACTCCGCAATGCTTCTCCCCTCCCTTATAGCAGGAATATGTGAGAGAATAGTCCACTCCCAATTCCTTCCCAATCCGGGCTATTTCACCCTTGGATATGTTTGTAAAGGGAGCAATGATATCCACGCCGATATACGTTCCTTCGCGCATGGCTTGACTCATGGCATCGATAAACCCTCCCCGGCAATCAGGGTATATGGCATGGTCGCCTCCATGGTTTGCTATCATCACATGCTGAAGGTCGCGCGATTCAGCAAGACCACACGCCACTGAGAGCATGATGCCGTTGCGGAAGGGCACAACAGTCGATTTCATATTTTCATCTGCATAATGGCCTTCCGGAATATCTTCTGCCCCTGATAGCAACGAACTCCGGAAATACCGTCCCATAAAATCGAGAGGTATAACCAAATGCTCTATGCCTAACAGTTCGCATTGTTTGCGGGCACATTCTATTTCCCTTGCATTATGATTCGAGCCGTAATCAAATGATACAGCCAAAGCTATCCGCTCTTTCTCCTGATGTAGAAGAGTGACTGAATCCATGCCGCCCGATAATACTATAACTGAATCTTTCTCCATTTCCTTTTTCCCTATATCTTTGATGTAAGTTCAGAGAGGATGGCCTCACGCCGTGATTTCACCAACCCTTGATGTTCCTCGTCGCCATAATTGGCAAAAGGATAAATACTAATCCCTCCGCGAGGCATGAAAATCCCTTTCACCTCCAAGTAGCGGGGGTTCATCAATTTCACCAAATCTTTCATGATGATATTCACGCAATCCTCATGAAAATCGCCGTGATTTCGGAAACTGAAAAGATACAGCTTCAAACTCTTGCTTTCCACCATCTTTTCCCGTGGAATATAGCTGATATAGATATGGCCGAAATCGGGTTGCCCTGTCTTAGGGCAAAGGGTTGTGAATTCCGGACAATTAAATGTCACAACATATTCATTCTCCGGATGCTTATTTTCAAACACTTCCAACACTTCCGGAGTATAATCCGAACGATATATTGTTCCCTGGTTTCCCAAAAGGGTAACGCCTTCCAGTTCCTTTTCTGTTCTCATATCGCAAATTTACAAAAAATCATATTAATTTTTTGCTTCAGTCATCAACTTTAAATCAAAGTAATAAATCCGACTTTTAAGAGGCTCTTCGCAAGATATTCCAAATGCTAATCTTTCAGCCTCTTCACTTTTATAAAGGGGTTTGAAACCATTCTTAGCATAATAATGAAGCGTGGATAAAGTGTTATAAGCATCTACTATAATGTAGCGGCAGGCAGCTTTGTTACTTTCATCAACAAACCAATATTTTAACACATCCATCAATTGGCTCCCTACGCCACCACCTTTACCTTGAAATTTCTTGCTTACACCCAAGCGACCAATCAAGACTGCTGGATAGCTCCGATGATGTTTTTTATATGGGATTTTCCGTTGAAGTGAATTTCGTGAAGACTTATCAAGTAAATTGGTTTTTATTCCATCGAAAGATAAAGTGGCGATGGCAACAATCTCTTGGGGATTTGATTTAAGCACCCAGCAATATGCTTTGCTCAATAATTCATTTTCATACAAAAAAACATCATGAGCGAAAAAATCATCTAAGTCTCTATCTCCACAACAAAAACAGTCACAATATTCTGCCACTTCTTTTGTATATGGCATCATTACAGTGGTCTCAACAAAAGAATTTTCCGCCATTCGCTTAATTTATTTTTTTGGGGGAAAGACAAAATTTTTAGCATTCTCCAACATTGTATTTAAAATTTTTCTTTGAGTGTCAGATAGTGTGGGAGTAGGTAACTTTCCATTGCGTTCTGCCTCCTCTACAAACGCTCGTGCATCTTCCCCCCATAATTCCGGGGTTCTTTTTATTGTCATGGCCATAATACATCTGTTTTAACCTACAAATTTAAAACATTTTTGCATATATAACAAGAGCCCAGATGTTAATTATTAATAATCATTATAATTTTATTTCTGTCTTTTAGCACTCAAACACCTAATCATCTTTTTAACATTAGTTAAATATAACTTTTCTCAAAACTTTTTCCAAACTATCGGGTTTCTATATTCAGAAAAGAAAGAAGATAGATTTTTGTTCATTAAGTTTTGAGTTAGCTGAGAAATCAAAATTGCTAACAAAAAAGCGACCGCTCGTGAGAGTGGTCGCCTTTTGTTTTTTCTTCCTAACTATTTCTTCCTCAGAAGCTTCATCTCTTCTTCTGAAGTCTTTACTATCGCTTTCATATCATCCCGAAGCCGGCGGAAATAAACCACGCTAAGAAGATATATTGGCAAACCTGCCGGGAAGAACCAGCATAAAGTTTTCTTAAGCCATTTGCGCGACACAGGCCGATAAATCCACAAACGCTTCACTATCGGATAGGAATTAAGTTTATCGACCACCTTCAAGTCTCGGCTATCATGCAGATATTCCACAATCCTGTCGGTCTGCTCTCCTATCCTTAAAATATCGCGCAAAGCAAAACCCTTGTCCCAATAAGCAAAATAACCCTGCGCCCGTTTATGCCGACGAAGCCATACAGTGGCCTCCGCTGAAACAACAGCTATCATGCCGCGAGCCTTCGACACCGAGATCTCGTTTATA
Organism: uncultured Sangeribacter sp.; assembly: GCA_964640375.1. Classification (GTDB taxonomy): domain Bacteria; phylum Bacteroidota; class Bacteroidia; order Bacteroidales; family Muribaculaceae; genus Lepagella. Next base: position 4,042 of record CAZXGU010000202.1, read on the forward strand.
ATAACCTCCTTAACCGGTACATTGCGCGTCTCTTTGATGCCGAATATCTTCTTCAAGAATGAAACATATACATCCTTATTAAACACTGACGAATCGTTCATCGCCTTTATGGTCACATAAATACCCAACGGCAAGAGTATGGCGGTGGAGAGCCACATTCCTATCCACACATTGATATGTCCGTCGCGTGCCATTTTATAGCCCGTATTGTCGATGATATAATAAACCAAGAAGAGAAGCACTGATATCACAAGAGGCGTTCCCAATCCTCCCTTACGGATAATCGCTCCTAAGGGCGCTCCAATAAAGAAGAATATTAGACAGGCCACCGACAACGTGAATTTCTTTATCAACTCTATCTCATGACGGCGTATAGTCTTGGTTTCATCGCGCATCACTTGCGCCCTAAATTCATTCTCTCCCTTGCGCGACTCATTATAGCTGCGGGCCAAACGGATAAGATCGCTTTGCTCTACGGGAGTAAGGGTCGAAATCAAGGAATCAACGTTCAAACTCACCACTGTGGTTTTCTCTTTCTCCCCTTTTTTATTCTTGCTATGGGTTGCAATTCCCTCTTTTTTATTTATCCCCTGCTGCTCTATTCCGGCATTTGAGGGAGTGGTCTCTCTCGAAGGGATATCTCTGAGAATAATAGGGAAAGCCGTCTGTTTAAGCTCTT
>CAZXGU010000203.1:0-4662 GCA_964640375.1 uncultured Sangeribacter sp.
GGCTACCAGACTGACCAAATCGTCGTTGTCGGGCACTAATTTGCTATAAATATAATTATATTTACGAGTCATTATGGTGTTTTAAGAACTGATTCGGCAGCAGAACGAATTTTTTCTACAGGAATAGAAAGAACATTTGATCCGTAAGTGGTATTACACCGGATTTCGGCATTCCCGCCACTTGAGGAAAATGAACGGCCTTTACCGGACATTATGCGTTGGTTAGCACGCCGGATGCTTTGTATGGAGATTGATTTACACATAATTTATTTTAACTCGATCACTTAATTAACACATTATTATTTTGATGTGTTCAATTAGTGTAACCGACTGCAAAGATAATATTTTTTTTAAAATTAAACGGTCCTTCTAATATTATTATTGTCCCTTAATAAAAAAATCAGTCGAAAAAACGCCCCCGCCGGGATTGGCGAGGGCTGGCCACTCTTGAAGGGGCTTGGGGATTGTAAAACTAAACAAGCGAAAGAGTGGATTGCGTTATTTGCTTTTGTCTTTATTTGCGTTTGTCTTTATATGGGGAAATAAACAGCCCGATTATTGTGGTAACAGATATAACACCAAACAGGGTTGCAATCCAAGATTTGTCGAGATACAGGGCCAGCGCTGTGACGCCCATCATGACCAATAAAGCTAAAAAGGCGAAAAGCATGCCCCAGATATTGATCGTGTATTGTCGCTTTTCAGCTTTACAGATTGTTTTTATTCTCATTTTGTCGAGTTCATGCCGTGATCTCTGTTCGCGTTCGGACATGTCACACAACAACTGGACGATCTTCGGATCGATTTGCTTGTATTGGTTCAGTTCTTCCGGAGATGGTAAAAATGAATCGTCGACGGTTAGAGTTTGTTCGACTTCCTTCCCATAGCCGCTGTTATTGGTGACGTTGGTTTCTCTTTGGCGAATTTCCTTCTTGCCCATTGTTATTTGCTGGTAATATATTTTTCAAAAGCGAGGGCGACGTCACGGTTTACGCGCGTACGGTCCTGTCTCAATTTGAGTTTGTCAATTGCCGGACCGGCAGACGATTCGTTGAGCTCTTTCGTTAAAGTCTGGATATTTTCCGAATTGTTATGGTAGCTACCATGTGCCGCTTCGGAAAAAGTGCGTGCTCCGTGCTGAACGAAGCGGCGTATAGAATCGAGTATGCACATAGTCACAAGGATTTAAAATTGTTACTATCGCGGGCCGGGGATGTTAGGTTCTCAGAACATCATGACTTTGGCGATATGATTTACTATTCGATTTCACCTATTTAACGCTGTATTAGGTGAATATGTTCAGAGTGGGTGAAAAACTATTCTTGTAGGATTGGTTTTATTGATTTCCGTCAACAAAATTAGTGTAAAAATTAGACTCCACCAAATTTGACAAAAAAAATCGGCGATTCACGATAGAATTTATTTGATTTTGTTTTGCATATTCAAATAATTTTCGTACCTTTGTAATGCAATCAGAGAGAGAACGATTGCGACGGACAAAGCCTGATGCCGAAAAAAGAAAGGCCTAACCCCTGACAAATCCGCCATGTTTACGATCGAATTTAACATCAGGATTTGGACTTTGAGGATTGCAAAAATCACGCTGACAATCTTCTAATCCAAGAAAGGGTAGCCAAGAGCTTTAAAGACCCCGCGAGGGGCGCCCTTTCTTGTCGGGGTTAAACCGTTACACAAAATTACTATTTAATTATGAAAGAGCAAAACGACGAACAGAGAAAAACGCGAGGCGGACGCCGCCCGGGCGCCGGGCGACCGGTGACAGTTGACGGGACGCGTACCATCGGGCTGAGGATCCCGGCCGACGTGGCCGAGATTCTCGACCGCCAGGAGAACCGGTCGGCTTATATCATCGAGGCCATCCGGGCCTACGAAGCATCGCGACGTAAGCGGACGATCTTCGGGGTAGAAATCAGCTACACCAAAGAACGTTGACCAACGGGCGCCCGGGGCCGGGTACCTCTCCCCGCTCCGGGCGGTCATAAAACGCCCCCGCCGTGATGGGCGAGGGCTGATGGGCAACGAGTGAAAGCAAACGCTTTGGTGTTTTACGCCGGCAGGTCCGGAGCCTCGATATTCTCGGCTTCGGTCGATAGTTGAGTACGGGTGCGGGTGACTTCGTAGGCCACTTTGAAGAACGTGAACAACAAAAGGAACAGGGTTTCGAGTCCGACGGCGGCCAGGATGTTGACCATGGCCGAGACTTTTCCCCATTGCCAAACGGCGAACGCCGTGCCCGGAGTGATTAAAAGAGCGCCACGGATGATGGCGGCGACGATGTTTTTGATTTTTTTCATTGTGTTGATACTTATTGATAATGTTGATAGCTTATGTTGACACCTTGGTAGGAATGTTGACAGCTTAGGAATGTCCTTGAAAGCATTGCCGGATTTCCTCGCTGAAATTTCGACGGAGCCAGTCGCTGAACTCAAACCTGATGTCCTGGAAGGTCTGTTTGTAGAGGATACCCCAGATCGGGCGGTTATAGATCCGGTAATTACCGAGGCGTTTCATGTCGAGGAAACGGATGTAGGACGGATAATTCACCCGGGTCTCGATTCCGCCCCCTGCCGGGGTTATCGAAAAATCGGGCGACTGTAAAGATTGTTCGAGGACGTGGGAACGGCTTCGTTCATAACCCTCGGCCGTTCTGGCTTCGCGGCTGTAGATCTTTCGGGCCGCGATTGCCCGCTGCTCGGCAAATATGGACCGGAAACCCTTCCGGATGTGTTCGGCGAAATATTGTGAAGTAATCCCGTCGCGATCCATGGTTAGAAGGATTTAACGTTGAAGCCAATCGACCAGCCGGCGAAGTTGCCATAAAGCTCGGTTTCGGGCATGGTGTCGATGCTCGATGTGTCGACGTGCATAACCGGGCACCCGGCGGCTTGGTCGGCCAGCATGACGGCCTTGACTTTCTCGATCAGCGGCTGGGTTTCTTCCAGCAGCTCGAACGCCGTTTTACGCTGAGGATCGTATTTGGCCATCAGGAACACGACGCACATGTTTTTTTCGTTGAACGAATCGACACCGCCGGCGCCTTCGGCTCCCGGTGGCAAGATGAACAGCGACGTCGAGCCTTTGGGGAGTCCCTTGATTTTCTCGCCCATCGACTTGTCGACGGTAACGGGCAAAACGTCGGTGATGCCTTCGATGCGCCGGGCCACGCCCTGCCAGTATTCCCGGTAAAGAGTAAGCGAGATCATACGGCGGCGAAATAGTGGTTTGCTTCCTCGGTTCGGCGACGCACCAGGCCGGGTAACTGACGCTTCACGCCGTTGGACGTGGCATACACGTAGCGGGCGAACTCGGCCCGGATAGCCGGGTCGGCCGGGTTGGCTTTTACTTTCTTCAATAGCTCGGACTTAGCCAGCCGACCGATACCGATGTTATAGGCGAGAGAAACGAGCGCGTCGAACTGGTGGTTATTGAGGGCCACGGTTCCGATGACGCGTTTTACCTGATCGGAGAACTGTTTAATATCGTCCTCAAACATCGCGTCGGCCGCCTGTTGGGTAATCTTCATTCCGGCCGTCACTCCGGCCGTGTGACCGTAGCCGATGGTCCACACACCGGCGGGGCACCGGTATGCCGCGAGGCGACAACCTTCCCACGCCTTGATTTTTTGTTTAATCTTCGTTGAAAGTTCCATAATATCGGGGTTATTTATTTGCAGAGGTTCGCCCCTGCTGTTTCAAATCGTTGATATATTCAAATTTGCATTTATACAAGTAGATCATAACCGCCCAAAAATCGGACTTCTCGACGCCATTGACGTCGCCAAACAGGCCGGCCGTGGCAACCTCGAACGTTATTCCCGTCCATCCGGTCTGATCGTCGGGACGCCTGGGGCCGGCTGATTTGAAAATGATCGTAAAGTCGATTTTCTTTCCGTTAATGTCAATCGGTCCGCTCTGGATCTTTTTCCAGACGTTACCGAACAACATCGGGGCGTGGAAGGTCAGGATGGTCGGGACGCTGTCGGTCTCCGGGATATGGTAGAGGATTCGGGCAATCGCCTCGTAACCTTTGGTAACTTCTTCATCGGGCGCGCCGGCCAGATTCTCGATTATTGTCGCACACTCGACAAACTGGCCGAACGTCACGCCGTTCAGCCAATCGCCAGGGCCCTTATAGCTGCCGATTTCCGGTAAAAGATTCCGAGGCGTATCAAAGTCGATGCGGTGGTCGTGGGGTGCCGGCCGGCCCGTTTCGACAACGAAGCCGGCGAATACTTTTTCGGTTTGATCTTCGATTTCTTTGACAAATTCGGGACGGAGGATGGTGTAGTCAGCTTGACCCATGCCGATCAGGAAGGAGATCCACCTGATTCGGAAACGTCTCAGATCAATCGTGGAGGTCGCCAGCATTGAGGTCAGGAAGCAATAATAACGGTATTGGGCCGGCGTGAGCTCGTCGATGGACTGAGGGAGGTCGACGGTTTCCCCTCGGGTTGTAATCCTGATCATTAAAACGACATTCCTTTACTGTGAACAATAGGCCCGGGGACTGTACGGTCGACGGGCGCGTTATCGGCGTCGAGGTCGGCCACGAGATCCTGCAACTGGGCGAGGTATCTCGCTGCGTCGGATCCCAGCGAAGCGGCCACGGCGTCGCGGGCGGCTTTCTCGGCTTTCAACCGTG
>CAZXGU010000204.1:0-4638 GCA_964640375.1 uncultured Sangeribacter sp.
TCCCAATTTCACGTGCCGGTCGTGGAGACAGGTGGTCTGCAATTCTTTTTCCATGATTATTGGTATTAGATTTTTGTCAAAATTAATATAAGAAAAGAGAAAAAACAAATTTTCTTTGTTTTTTCTCTTTAATAATTTCAAGCAAGGTTTTATATTCCGGCGCCATCGGTGAAAGTTGAAGCCACAGCCTTGCGCTGAAGTATTCGTGAGCCTGGAGGAACCGAATATGTCAGCCAGACATTACCCCCTATGATCGAGCCTTTTCCAACAGTGATTCGGCCAAGTATGGATGAATTGGAATAGATGGTGACGTTGTCTTCTATTATTGGATGTCGAGGAGTATTGACCGGATGCCCGTGACTGTCGAGAGTGAAATTTTTAGCTCCTAATGTCACTCCTTGGTAAAGGGTTACGTGATTGCCGATGATACATGTTTCGCCGATAACCACGCCAGTGCCATGATCAATTGCAAAATATTCACCGATTTGTGCTCCCGGGTTGATATCAATGCCTGTTACGGAATGGGCCAACTCGGTCAGTACACGTGGAATCACCGGAATCCCGAGAGAGAGCAAGGCATGGGCCACACGGTAATGGACCATGGCAGTTACAACCGGATAACTTAGAATCACTTCTCCATAATTATCCACGGCCGGATCGTTGTTATACATCGCCTCCACATCTCTATAAAGAAGGCGCTTAATTTCAGGCAATTTATCAATAAAACCTATGGCAAGCGAGCAAGCGTGGGCACGTGTCTCCACTTCCGAAAGTTCTCTCTCGAAGCATAGCGCATGAAGCACCTCCTTAGAAAGGATAGAGAAAATCCTCTCCACCCCTTCACCTATATAATATACGCGCATCTGGGCTGATGTGCGTCGCCGCTCAAGGAAATTTGGAAACACCACTCCTTTCACCAAACCCATCATCTCCTTCAATGCCGGAACCGACGGGAAAGAACCGGTGCCGCAACAGGGGGTCATTTTTCTCTCCTCCTCGCTCTGCACCGCAAGCAAATTCACATTAGCCGAAAGCGTCAACTCAATCTCTTCATTACTCATCTGATTCATTTATATCTGATTCAAATTTCCTCTAAAATTACAAAAAAAATTTCACCTCCGCAAATCTGAACAATCATTCCCACTATCTGTTCTAACAATAAAGCTCCAGAGCAATTATCCACAATATGGACTCAATATAATAAAAATGCCCCCCTTTTCAGAACAAGCGGGCAAAATTGTGTGCTTGTTCTTTCTCTATAATCTCCCGTGGCTCTTGTTACGGGAGATTTTTTTTATTACTTTTGCAGCCATGAACTATCCTTTATTTCTTGCAAGGCGTCTTTCTCTTTCGTCGGGAGGAAGAAAGAGTTCGCCGGCTATAAAAGTTGCCATAACAGCAGTTGCTCTTTCCATAGGGGTGATGTTGGCAGCCATTTCCATTGTCTTGGGATTCAAGCGCGAAATCAGGGAGAAAGTTGTGGGTTTTAATTCGCATATCACTCTCTATTCCGTGGCACAAGGGGAAGGCGAGGATAATCTTGTGTCGCTCACTCCATCTCTTGTGAAACTCCTTGAAGAGGAGGATTATATAACTGATTATTCTTTGGAAGCATCCATACCGGCCATTCTTAAAACCTCAGATAACTTCAAAGGGGTCTATCTACGGTCGTTATCGGGCAAACAGATAAATGATTTCCTTTCTCGGAATCTGGAGGAAGGGAAGCTGCCCGACGCGAAACTGCCGGCAGATTCGACGAAGCTACAAGTTGTGATTTCACGCATTGCGGCCCGACAGCTTAACCTTAAACCGGGAGATAAGATCGACACCTATTTCATATCAGACGATGTGAGGGTGAGGAGATTGGAAGTTACGGGCATTTTCAACTCCCACTTTGATTCATACGATGATATCTATCTATATGGGAATATCGGATTAATCCAGGAATTGGGAGGCATAGATTCTCATCAAGGCACGACAATCATGGTTCAAACCAATGATTTTGATAATATTGAGGAAAATTCTATGCGACTGCAAAACCGGCTGATGCAGGCTTTGGCCGACGGCACGGTCTATAAATATTATCGAGTGGATAATGCGCTTCAGCAAGGAGCCGGCTATTTCCGTTGGCTGTCGCTTCTCGACACGAATGTGGTCGTGATTCTTGTGCTGATGACATTTGTGGCTTGCATCACTCTTATTTCGGGGATGCTGATAATTATTCTTGACAAGAAACGTTTCATCGGTTTGATTCGCTCTCTTGGGGCAAGGCGTTCGAAAGTGAGAAGCGTTTTCGTTTATATGGCGCTGCGCATTGCTATCACGGGAATGATAATAGGGAATGGGTTGATGCTTATCCTGCTCTACTGCCAGAATAAATATCACCTCTTACCGCTGAATCCGGAAGCCTATTATATAGATTTTGTGCCGGTTGAATTTAATTGGCCGCTATTCGGCATTCTGAATCTTGGAGTGGCCATTATCATTTATCTCTCTCTGATACTCCCCTCTTGGTTTGCTTCGGGCATCAGTCCGGCAGAAACCATGAGATATGAAGAATAAGACCCCGACTGAAGAAGCAGAGTCAATTCGCTCTCTATTAAAATAACCAATCGGAGAAATGAATGCCTCCGATAAAAAATAATATCATAATATGAAAAAACTTATCTTCCCCGCCCTCGCCATCCTCTTTATCGGGATGCTTGGACTTCCCTCCTGCGGACCGTCGAAAGCGGACAAGGAGGCTGCCGCAAAAGCTGATTCGATTCGCAAAGCTGATTCCATAGCTAATCTTGAGAAAGAGAGAGAGAGAATGAAACAGGAATTATTGGATTCCATTCAGAATGCTCAGGATGCTGAGAAAGAGGCTCAACTGAAAGCCGTGAAACCGGTGACGCAGTATGCTCTTATCAATACCTCTGATTATGGGCCCGGGATTCGTGATGTGAAACAATTAAAAAGCCTTTTAACAGGACTTGGGTTTGCTGTAAAGACTAATAATCGCCCGGAAAGCGAGGATGAAATGGAGGAATACACGGCATTGACGGCATCGCGCAAGGGCGTGGACGGAACAACCACAATTACATACACACGTTCGGAAGACAATGTGATTTATATTAATTTCGCGAATGAGCATGAACTCAATCAGTTTGTGGAATCGATGGTGGTTTCAAATTATTCCAAATCAGGGAATCATTATTACCATCCCAAAAATAATATGGGCAAGATTGGGGTAAAAGTTTCTGGGAATAAGGTTACCATAATGGATCCTTTCGAGATGTTCCCGGAGAATTTCTAATTTCTAAGGAAAGCTAAAGCTTTTTCACAGAACCATGAGGATACAATCCTTCTTCTAAGCATCCTGAGAATTCATCTAAGCATCCTGAGGATTCATCTAAGCATCCTGAGAATTCTTCTAAGCATCCTGAGGATTCATCAATAATTCTTAGAACCATAAGAATATATAAAATAAGAGCGCCTTGGCTTTGAAATTCAAACCAAGACGCCCTTATTTTATTAGTGATTATTATGCTTTTATCTCTATATTTTTGCAGAGACTATTAGAGCAGGGAGACTGATCTCTTGATGAAGGCAGAGAGTGCTTCTCCTTTGAGGAGACCGCTTTGGAGAAGAGCCAGATCAATGATCTGCTTTACATTGGGAATGCCATTAGCATATTCCTTAATCGCACTTTCCTCACGGTCGCGATCTTTACCAACTTCAGCTTCAAGTTCACTAATCTGCTTATTTATGCCATCCTTGTCGGCATCTTTTTCAGAAAGCTTCTTGCGGAGATCCTGAATCTCATTGTTATTCTTCTCAATCTCTTCGCGGATTGGCTTGACAACATCTGCCACTGATTTCTCAGCCTCTTCAAGAATCTTCTTAACAGCAGGCTGCTCTGTATTCACAACAATTGAATACATATCGGGCATATCGCCATAGAAATTCATTCCGGGCTGCATTGCTGCCATATCTTTCATTCGGCGCATCATCTCATTCTGAGTGATGGTGGCAGGAGCATCCTTGGGCGAAAGAGCTGTGTATTCCACAATGAAATTTGCTTTCTCCACCGTAGGAAGCTCCGAGCGGAAGATACCGGTAAGGATATCAGCTTGAAGAGGAGTAAGGTCGGATTTCTTGTCATCCTCTTTCTTTATGAGGCGTTCGGGGGTGTCGGAATCCACGCGCACGAAACGAACCTTTTCGAGTTTGCTTTCAAGCAGACCAATCAGATGGTTATCGAGCTGACCATCCATCAAAAGAACATTATATCCTTTCTCTTCTGCTCCCTGAATATAGGCATACTGAGCTGTTTTGTCGGTGGCATAAAGATAAACCACATTTCCCTCTTTGTCGGTCTGATTAGCCTCTACCAATGTGCGGTATTCTTCGAGAGTGTAATATTTATCGTTGACATCTTTGAGAAGGAAGAATTTCTTGGCCGACTCAAAGAATTTTTCATCCGTGAGCATACCGTATTTGATGAAGACCTCGATATCGTCCCATTTCTCCTCAAACGACTTACGGTCTTCCTTAAACATCTTGTCGAGCTTTTCGGCCACTTTCTTGGAGATGTAGGAAGAGATTTTCTTCACCTGTTGGTCGGCTTGCAAATAGCTTCTGCTCACATTCAAA
>CAZXGU010000205.1:0-4556 GCA_964640375.1 uncultured Sangeribacter sp.
GTTATGTCAAGAAGCGCGGCCACTTAGGTCGCGCTTCATCGCGTTTTAATTGAGAGCTCGGGCCCCGGAGAGATAAAACGACACCGGGCGATCGCGGTATGCGATCGCCCGGCTCATTCAATAACCCAATCTTTAGATTTCTTCAGGGGTCAGTTCATTACCACCGTAACCGGGGTTCTGCTTTGTGAGGGTGTTGACAGCGATACGGCCGTTGGAAATCGGGAAGCGGCACTCGTTCTTGTCGCCTGTCGGATTCTCATGACTCCACCATTTTTCAGTATGATACGCACCCCAGCGGATGAGGTCGATGCGACGACGACCCTCGCAAAGGAACTCGATCATCCACTCGTCGAGTATACGCCACTTGTCGAGATTGGCCTCGGTAGCGGGGTTGGGATCGTTACCGCCTTCGAAATAGCGGCGGCGCACGTCGTTGATCAGTCGGGCAGCGGTTGCCTTGTCGCCGAGGCGGAACTTGCACTCTGCGAGCGTGAGGTAGGCCTCCGACAGACGCATGTATGCAAGGGCATTTGTGCCGTACATTGTGTAGTGAGCCTCATCGGGGATGGGGAACTTCACCATGCGCACACCATCATTCTCATCGGCACATCCATCGTAGCTATTGGAAGGAAGATCTGCTTTACTTGCATACGTTCCGCCGTTTTCAACAAGCTGTGACCAAGGAGCGACCTTGTCGTAGATGACCGTTACTTCGCCTTTCTGGAACGCACGGTAGTTGTGGCAAGCGCGATCATAACGCTCGTCGTAAAGTTCGCCTACGAAGAACATTCCTTCATAATCGTTATTCTCATAGTCGAATACTCGGAAGTTTCTCTTGCGCATATCACCGTCGTCAAATTTCTCATAGGGTGAACCCAGCTTGATGTCGGGGCGGGTCTCCTTATAGAGCTTGTACTCAGGATCGCGTGATGGCGCAAGGCTGTAGGTGTTACCTCCTGAACGGAGATTGGTCTGCAAACCCAGATAATCCTGAATATAGCGTGGATACCAGCTTGATGTGGAGTAGAACGTGCTTATAGTCTTAAAGTTCTGCTCATAGGAGGCGGGCACGCCCCAAATGATATCGCTGGCGGTGTGGTTAGTCCAGCCGTAGGTGTCTTGCCATCTGGGCTCGAACTCATAGGGGCCATACTTCTGATCGATGATGTCTTGACATATCTCAGCGGCTTTGTCGTACATGGGTACGCCTATGTAGCTCTCTGCATTGAAGTATAGGCGAGCAAGCACCATCGCGGCAGCAGCCTTCTTCATGCTGCCCGAAACTCTCAGGTGCATATCGCTACGCACGGGAAGCTCCTCGATAGCGAGCTTGAGGATTTCCTCAGCCTTATCAAATGTCTCTTTTGCTGTCGAGCGTGGACGCAGAGGATCATCATTGCTTTCGTAGATCGGAAGACCGCCGATCCAGTCAAGCCCCACTACATAGAAATGCCCCATAAGTCCATGCATCTGACCGATGTGGTCGTTACGATCCTCGTCAGTCAGACCGAGAGCAGCGTAATCGATGGTCTTGAGATTGGCAATAACGTCGAGACAGCGCGATATACCTTCAAGCGGCTGAAGGAAGGCGGTATCGGCTGTACCGTCGTCGGGGGTCACCTGATGATTGCGCTTGCGCTCGGTGGAGGCGCTGAAGCCGGTGGAGCTACCGTCGCAACGTGCGGGCCGGATAAGACAATCGGCACCGAACTCGTTGAGATCCCATTCATGATTGATCAGGACTTGCCAGTGGTAGAAGGGACGGTAGACCATCTGCTCAATGTTGGCCTTGCTGGTAATGAAGTTGTCGACAGTGGTCTGCGAGTAGTACTGCTCGTCGATGTTACATGAGGCAAGCGCGCCCACCATCAGTGAAGGTATGATTATTTTCTGAAATTTCATTTTCGTTCTTGTGTTGGTAGTAGTTTACACAATGTGTTAGAACGTCAGCTGTACGCCTGCTGTGCAACGCATTGTCTGCGGGTAGAGGCTCGAACCGCTACGGGTCTCGAAGCCCGGTGCAAGACCGTTGATGCCGATCTCGGGATTCATGCCGCTGAACTTGGTGAAGGTGTAGATATCACGCAGAGTGAGGTACAGGCGTGCCTTAGGCACATACTTGATCCACTTCGAGGTGTTGAGGGAATAGCCGACTGAGAATGACTCGATTTTTAGGAATGAAGCATCCTCAAGGAAACGATCGGTGAGGAACTGTGTGTCCTGGATGTCCTTGTTCTTCTCATAGAGAGGCTTGACGATATTGTAGGCATCCTTTGAGTGTGCGATACCCATCTGCCATGAATAGTTGGTAATAGCGTCGAAGTTGAGCCATGATCTCAGCGAGAGGCTGAAATCGAAGTTTCTGAAGCGGACGGTGTTGTTCCAGTTGGCGATGATTGCCGGATATGCGTTGCCGGTGTAGTACTTGTTCTCCTTTACAAGAGCCTTTGAATCATATCTTGATACGACATCTCCGTCGGCTGTCTTGATGAGGAACTTACCATCCTCGTCGAGACCTGCGTAGCGGTAGAGGAAGAACTTGCCGATATCCGATCCCTCTCTGAGGCGTACGTTGGCACCGCTGCCGTCACCGAAGTCCTGGAATGTGAGCTCCTGATCGCTTACGGCGAGCTTCACGATCTTACCATGGTTGTGAGAGATGTTGAGAGTCGATGTCCAGCTGAAATTCTTGTTCTGGATTGGTATACCGCCCATCTCAATTTCCCAGCCGCGGTTGCGCATGAGGCCAAGGTTGCGGTAGATGGAAGTGTTGACGTAGGGAGGCACGGGAGCGGAAACGGAGAAGATGAGGTGGTCGATATCGCGGTTATACCAGTCAAACTTACCCCAGAGGCGCTCGTTGAACAGCGAGAAGTCGACACCAACGTCAAACTCTTTCTTCTCCTCCCACTGCAGATCATCGTTCACGTTGTTGGCAGGACCGTAGGTCGTGAGCCATGAACCGGTTGATTCATTATACCATACAGAGCCGGCAGTGAGGCGGTGTACTGTGATACCATTAGGAATTGAATTGTTACCGGTCACACCGTAGGCGACACGGATCTTCAGGTCGCTCAGCCAGTCACGGGTGCTCTCCATGAAGTTCTCGCGGCTGATGCGCCAGCCTCCTGAGAGAGCCCAGAAGTTACCCCAACGGTGGTTCTTGCCGAACTTACCGCTACCCTCATGACGGATAGAGGCACTGATCATGTACTTGTCGTCGTAGCTGTAGTTGGCGCGTGCGAAGTAGGAGAGAAGACCGGTTCTCACGCCCTTGCTTGAGCTCATGCCGCGACCATTGGAACGCTCGTCCTTAAGCACTGCTCCCTCACCGAGATCCCACGGACCGATACCGTTGATCGAGAAGTCAGAGTTGTTGGCTGAGAATGACTCGGAACCGTCGTTGGTGTAGTAGGCCCAACCCAAGGTGGCATCGAGACGGTGCTCGTTGCCGGCACCGAGCTCCTTGATGTAGCTCAGATAAGCATCGAAATTCTTTTTGTTACTCTTGCTGAAGCTGTGGGAAGCATGTCCCGAATAGTTATTGGTCCAGCTGCTGAGATGTTTTTCGTCCTGATAAGAGTAGCTGTAGTTGGTCTGGCGATCAAGATTTGCCGAACCATGAAAGCTTAGACCGTCCCAGATGTTTATTTTGAGAGTGGCGTTAGCGACGAAATAGTCGGTCTTACTGTCGTAGGTAGTATAATAGAGATCGGCCAACGGTGAACCTCCGTCATTTACAAGATTATCCTCATGCACATTAAGCTCATTGGGATTCGATGGGCTATAGATGTGGCTGGTGGGATTCATCTTCATCGCAGTGTTCAGCGAACCAGTGCCGGCAGTGGGGCCGTCAACATGGTTTTCACGTGCTTGGAGGCGCAAGCCGAGCTCAACGCGTCCACCCCACGTCTTGTAGGTAGCGTTTATGCGGCCAGAGTAATCCTTACGATCATCCCCGAGAATGATACCTTGAGCATCGCGAAACATGAGCGAGGAATAAACCGTGAGATTGTCGGTGCCACCCTGTGCGGTGAGCATGTGCTGCTGGGTGAAGGGATGATCTACGATAAGTGCGTCATACCAGTCTTCTCTGCCGCCGAAATCCTGCTGGGCAGGCTTGATTATATCAAGATATTCCTCAGCCGAAAGCATCTGAGGTCTCTTGCGCTCAAACTCGGTAGTGAACTCCCCCGTGTAGGTTATGTTGACTTTTCCGGGTTTACCTTTCTTTGTGGTGACGAGGATCACACCGGCGCCGGCGCGTGTACCGTAGATGGCACCGGCCGAGCCGTCCTTCAGTACGTCGATACTCTCGATATCCTCATTGGCCAGCAGGCTGAGATCACCGCCGGTAAAGCCGTCGATAATCACGAGAGGGCTGGCTGTGGAGTTAATTGAACCGACACCGCGGAGCTGGAGGCTTACACCGGAGTTAGGTGAATTGGTACCGTCGATAGTTAGACCTGCGATCTTGCCCTGAAGAGCTGTGCCCACAGTTGCACCACCCACACCGGCAACGAGATCCTCACCCTTGATCGATGTGATGGCCGAGG
>CAZXGU010000206.1:0-4480 GCA_964640375.1 uncultured Sangeribacter sp.
AGGCTCAAAATCGCACCTCTTTAGGAATCGTTCATGCCTACGTAATTATGTACCCCCATGCAACTTTGGAGGATTTGCGTAAGGCTTTCCCTAACTCTATCTGTCCTGATAAAGGCGTCCCTGAAAATTTCCTGCCGTTAGAGGAGGCATTGAAATATAATGAGAAAATGAGTCTCTATTTCGCCAAACCGGATGAGGTGATCGAACTTCAAGATGGCTCGAAGATAGCACTTTCTCAGGTGTGGTCGAAGCCATCGTTCGAACGAATGGTGGAACAAGGCAAACTCTATGATATTGAGGTTGCGGAGTTTGAAAAGACTATGAAAGGAGAAAAGGGAGGATACCGTCTTGAATATCTGAATGGCTATGTTCCTCCAGTTGTAGCCCCTGTGGAAAAAAAGAAAAAGGGTAAGGTTTGGGTTTGGATTGTGTTGCTCCTTTTGATTGCAGCCGGAGTGATTGCCTATCTTCTCACCCGCGAACCCAAAGTGGTGGAAAAGGAAGTTATAGTGGAAAAAGAGGTGGTGATCCGCGACACTGTATATGTGCAGCAAGTAGAGGATATTGAGAAAAATTTCAATGCTGCTCAGTTTGAGCTGGGTAAGAGCGACCTCAACGATGACGCCAAGCTTGCCCTCCACGATCTTGCAAAAGTATTGAAGCAAAATCCCGACTTGAAACTCCGCATCGTTGGCCATACTTCAGCCGAGGGAGATTCTATTGCCAATCAGCAGCTTTCCGAAGATCGTGCCCAGGCAGCCGTTACTTTCCTCGTAGAGAAAGAGGAAATCGAGGCAACTCGCCTGGAGGCTGTTGGCAAAGGAAGTTCTCAATTAAAGGATTCGGAAAATCCAATGTCGGACGTTAATCGACGCACTGAATTCGTAATTCTAAACAATTGATATTTGGTTAGATAACGATACTCTTGCTGCAGCAAGTAAAAAATAAAACGATTCAGTTATTAAGGCCCGTACCTCGAAATAAGAGAATAAATCCGTCATTTCATAAGAAGAAACTTATGAGATGACGGTATCTTCTTCTGAAGAGACAATCCCCCGGATTCTGTAGCGGATGCCTGTGCGCTGGCCGGCTGTATAGACAAACTTTTCGTCTGTGCCAAAACGTGTCACTTCATTGAAATATAAAGGTGCATTTTGAGTAAGACTCATTAGTCTCACCATATCGCCGGGTGCAAGTCGGCCATTCTCAGAATGTACAACCCTGAAAGACCCTTTTCCAAGACATATTAGGGTGCACGTTCTGTCGGGCGCCCAGGAAATCTCCACAATGCTGCCTGTCATAATGTCGTCGGTAATGATGGTTTCGCCTACATATTCAGCGGATTGCGTCGCGCTGCTGTTATATTGTTTTATATAGTCTTCAATTGTGGCATACCCTAAAAAATTAACTAAAGACAGGATGGTGTATCTATAAGGTTTATAGGTATCGGTTACATCGCGGTTATAACCCCATATACGTTTCAATGTCGAGCTGGATATTCTTGAGCCCGATTTAGTCAGTGCTTCAGAAAGATACTCGAAATCTCGAGGACTGGAAAGATTTCTTCCCAGTCTCTTTTCAATTGCCAAACATAATTTGGGAATAAATTCTTTATTATTACATACCTGCTCACCGGACATTTTTAACCGATTTAATTTAATTTTCTTTTAGAACAAAATTAATACAAAAGCATGGTAAAATGAAATCCAACTCAATCCATCTTGCATCTTTTCGCTCTCTCCCCATAAAATTTTATTTGAAAATGTGGATTTCTTTTACGTCTTTCTTTTGTAAAGCGGTGCAATTTCAGTGTCTATTTTATTTTCTGGTCCGCTGCAAAAAAGTATCCAAGAAGAGCTGATTTGAACCGAAAAGTGTAGCGCCTTGATGATTATTCCCTTGAAAAAATGTAACGAAAAGAGATTTATTCGTTGGAAAAATGTAAGTAGGTTCGTTAATTTGTAGATTAAGAGTATAATAACTATCTTTCCTATTATCTTTCTGTGCCTTTCCGTCCTTTCGGTGTCCCAGGGAGCCTGCGACCCCCTCTGTGCTTGGGCGTCTTTCCTTTCCATCCATAAAAAAGTTAAAGTTGAGAAAGAAATGAAATTTTTATGGCGAAGAAGTTGCGATTTTGGCAAAGACGAGAAAGGAATGACTTTCAAGAGTAGACCTCGTTTAACAGCAAATCTTGAATTATCATCAAAGATAAACTCCAAGATGTAGCCATTCCCGATATCGACCTTAGCCAAATCACAGAATAAAAATTTTCTAATTCACCGTATGAGTTAGTAACTCAAGTTTTGCAAGACATCGCACGGTTTATAAAGGGTATGCTTTTAAAATTAACGAGCATACCCTTTACTTTGTAAGAGTTTAAGATTTGAAAAGTTGTTGGACTTTTGGCGATGCCAAAAAGTTGTAGAAATTTTTGAACTGTAGTTCACTTGTTAGACATTATCTTTAGTATAACTGTGGGCAGATGAGGCTGGGCCATAATGCCAATCTTTTACCTGATTATTTATTATACTAAAGTATATTTGAAATTAACATTATTGATAATAATTTCAAATTCAGATGCCGAGCATGCCATGTCGTATTTAGAGACGAATGCTTCTGCTATTTTTCGCTTCGTACTGTTGTTAGTCCATACACTTGAAGGAGTGGAGTTGTAGTCAATCGAAAACTCTACACTCATACCTGGTGTAACTTTTGATTATATTACTCATCTATAGGATCCCCGAATATGTTATTTATAACCGTATCTACGACTTGATTAAACCTTTTACGGGTGACAAAATAACCCTTCCTTTGAATGATATCGCGGGTAACAAAATATGTAATTATATGGGTCACAAAGTATGATTTTCTCTCTAATACGGGCTGATTCACTATATCTTCTGCCTTGATTTAAATAGTGTATTTAGGATGGTGATTCTTTGTAGAAATTAGAACTGCATAGAATAGCCCCTCTTCTTCTTCTTGGAGCTCGGGAACTGATACAACAAGGGCTGGGTGATTTTTTACAGATCCATCGGGCAGAAGGAAGGGTACCTCCACAATTTCGCGTTGAAATACTGGAATCATAGCCATTTAGATACCACATCACTTACCATGGACTTATACCCACATTTTGAATTGGTCACAGTTGATTCTCCTGATGTGCGATTTGAGAACTGCTCCGGATTGGTTTCTTGTGCTTTTTTAAGCAGCATGGCAAGTTCATCATCCGACATTTTGGAACGAATTGGGATTTTTTGGGATTTATTTATCATTTGTGGCATCTATAATTCTATTATTACAAATTTAACAATAAAATTATTAAATCGAAGGTTTGAAAAGATTTTGTAGATGTTAATTATTGTTAATAGTTGAATTTAACTGTCTTCTGGGATTTTAAAGAAATGAAGAAGAGTAGGTTGATTCTTTTTAAAATAGCCTCATCAACCGTATCGATGAAGGCGCATTGCGCCTCCTCGAATTGATGTAGAAAGAGGAAGAAAACACTTGATTCGTTCCGAAAAGTGTAGCGACCCCAATCTTATTCCCTTGAAAAAATGTAACGAATAGAGATTTATTCGTTGAAAAAAATGTAAATGAGTTCTTTAGTTTGCGGATTAAGAGTATAATAACTATCTTTCCTATTATCTTTCTGTGTCTTTCCGTCCTTTCGGTGTCCCAGGGAGCCTGCGACCCCTTCTGTGCTTTTCTGTCCGTTCTGAGGCATCGCATAGCGATAATGGGTCTGTGCTTGTAAGTCGCTCCTTTCTTGTCTTGGTATTATTTTCGTGCGCAGACCTGCGGGGGATTTAGCAGATCTAACTGAGATTATTCCATGCAAAGGATCGGAGCAGAAGGGCTCCGGGAGCCTGAGCAGACGGATAACACACAATGATAGTTTGCATTATGCATCTGCGAAGAGCGGCAGCTCCTTGTTCTGCTCAAATCCAAATTAATGGCAGGGAAAATCTGCGAAGTCTGCGACAAGATATGCGTCCGGAAAAAGAACACTAAGAGAAAAAGAGAAAGAGGTCTGCTTGGGAATCACTCCTTTCTTATCTTCGATTAAAGAGTGAGTGAAAAGGAAAGACTCACAAGCACAAAACTAGTCGCAAGCTCCCGGGGTCACTGAAAGGACGGAAATTCACAGACCCTAATCTTGAAATTCAAGTTTTGCCAAGTAAGGGATGCTCGCAGAAGGGAAAGAAACAATCTCAGTACGGTCGCAGAATTTTTAAATTTGATTAGGGTTAAACTAAAAGCTGCGCTTTTGGGAATAATCTCAGAAAGATTCTCCAATTTCTTATCTTTTTGTGAAAATTCCAAAAACTGAAAGTTTTAGTTCCCAAAGCCAATTAAATATGTAAAAAGAGTTCTCTTACTTTTGCAATAAGATTACAGAATTGTCCTAAAAGGGATTTTAAAATGACCTTTTATTTCAATAATGGTTGTATCTTTGTAGTTATTCTAGAAGTTGCAG
>CAZXGU010000207.1:0-4474 GCA_964640375.1 uncultured Sangeribacter sp.
GTACAAATCTTTCATACAGCAGATAAAGATTGGCTATATTTCTATTTTTTATTTACTTCCGGCTCTTTTTTATTTCCTTCGGGCTGTTGGTCTTCTACTCTCACCTCTTTTCCGGGGACAAAAGGCTGTAACATCGTTTCAAGGTTTCTCACCGCCTCCTCGCGAGCCCGCTTCACATAACCTCGGTCGTAAACAGTGGCTTTCCATTCCTCCACCACCTGCCGTTTTATCTCATTTTCCTCGGCTGTAGTGAAATTAGAGCCGGCAAGTATTTTGTCGTTCCACCGGTCGATAACCTTATATGACCCCGCCTCTGTGGATTCATAGATCTCCACAATCTCGGGGGGCAGCGTCACTACAAGCGTATCCCCTTCCCAACGTTGCTGCGTCTTCTCAAGATCGAAAGAAATAGTGCCGGTGAGGGTTTCGCGAGCAAAGAGATGACGCGTGCCAATCTGCGCCTTCACCGGAACATCTTCATAAATCTCTACCGAGCAGAGTTTCACCATCGGCCGAACATCTATTATACGCGCCGGCTCAATCTTTGCCACAGGCACAGGCTCCGACGGCCGAGTGAACCATACCACAGCTCCTATTATCGCCAAGACTGCAATCAGGAGCGTAACCCATTTCAAAATCTTCGCTGTCTTCATAATCATCCCCTCTTTCAATCTTTAACTTCCACTTGAGCTTCATATCCATTCTCTTGGGCAAAGGCTGTGAAATAAGCCACAGCTTTCCCCTTTGCAGATGCCACTAAACGCTCCTTAAAGCCGGAACGTTCCTCCACTTCCTTTTTCAAGGATTCATTCATGGCCTCTTTCACCCGGGCTCGCTCCTCTGGTTTGATTTGAGTTCGCAGACCTGTGACACGGTAATGATCTTCGCGAAGCTCTACATCGCGACCCACAAATTCTGTATGAATCTCCGGCAAACGAATATGCATCACCCTGGCGACAGTGTCGATTTCAACATCCTCAGGGTTCAGCTCGTTCATATCCATATAAGCCCGCAGATAGGTATTATATGAATAGGCGCCTTTGCGGGTTCCTATCTTAAACCAATTGAGCACAGCATCAATCTGCTGCCTGCTTCCTTTGGCCTCATCAAACTTCAGATCTTCCACTGAAGCCATCTTATTAATGGTCATTTCGGCAAACACCAATTTATTCGACGACCTTATAAGCGAGCAATAATCCACAGGCTCCTCCTTAGGAGTTTCATCCTCTTTTTTGGAGGAACAGGCGCAAAAAGCAAAAGCCGCAAGGAGCAACAGGGATAAACGCCGGCTCCTTCGAGGCAAATCATTCAGAAATCGAGTCATAATCTTCATAATCCTTTAGTTTTAAAAAGCATTTCAGATAGCAGTCGCTATTCAGACCTCGGAGACTATTTATGGTTTAACAATTATCGCTCCATAGCTTGGGCAAATATAAATATTTAAGAATTATTAAGCCTAAAACAAGCCACCAACAGCAGCCGCTCCTCTCCTTTTCGAGGTTTAGGAATGACATAAGTGTTTGCCTATATTGATACATTTTATTAAATTTGCAACCGATTGCTATCGGAGTCTGGCAAAAATCGGCGTAAAAAATCTCGCCTGTAAGCGGGGATACATTGCAAGCCTCCCCGAAACGACGACTCTCAAAAGTGAAAGAATATCATGCAGCCCATAATCGAAAAAGTTGATCTTAAGCTCATCCTCAAGGAATTAACCCCTGATCGTCTCTTACGCACCACTAATAAAGGCGACAATGAGATATATGTGGTTGATGCCTTCAATGCCCCCAACACCATGCGCGAAATCGGACGTCTGCGGGAAATTGCATTCCGCGACGGCGGTGGAGGCACGGGGAAGGAATGTGACATCGACGAATTCGACACTATGGAACGCCCCTGCCAGCAGATGATTGTATGGAATCCGCAGGCTCAGGAAATAATTGGTGGCTACCGCTTCCTGCTCGGTGAAGACATGGAAATCATCGACGGAGTGCCCAATATCGCTGTGTCGCACATGTTTCGGTTTTCCGAAAAATTTGTGAAAGATTATTTGCCGCAGACAATAGAATTGGGACGCTCTTTCGTCTCCCTGGAATATCAGACCACCAAAGCCGGACCGAAAGCCATCTATGCCCTCGATAACCTTTGGGACGGCTTGGGCGCCTTGACCGTGAAATATCCCCAGATAAAATATCTTTTCGGAAAATTCACAATGTATCCAAGCTATGGCACAGAATGTCGCGACATGCTTTTAGGCTTCCTACATAAGCATTTTCCCGATCCCGAACGACTTGTGGAACCCATCGAACCTCTTGCCACCAAGGCCGACGATCCTTCCATCCAGCAGCTCTTCACCGGCGACTCCTTCAAGGAGGATCTCCGGATATTAAATCATAAAATCCGCGAGGCGGGCAAAAATATTCCGCCTCTTGTTAACGCCTATATGGCTCTCTCCCCCACAATGAAACTCTTCGGAACTGCCATAAACCATGAATTCGGAGATGTGGAGGAGACTGGTATTTTCTTCAAGATTTCAGAAATATTCGAAGAAAAGAAACATCGTCATATCGGAACATACACCGTACCAAAATAAATTGCACGTATGAAAACGACCATTCTAATGTTAGGCGGCGCGCGCCGCGTTTCTCTGGCCGATCTCTTTAAGGAAAGCGGCCGCCGCTCCGGAATAGATGTGGAGATAGTGGCTTATGAACTCAACAGCCATGTGCCGATAGCTCTGGCAGGGAAAGTGGTGGAAGGATTGAAATGGTCGGATCACGACGTGATTAAAGATATCGCCCGAGTGGTGAAGGAGAATAATGTGGATATAATCCTTCCATTCGTGAATGGCGCCGTAGAGATTGCCTCGCTTTGCAAAAAGGAGATTCCTAATGTGTTTGTGCCCGTGGCGGATTTCTCCATCACTTCTCGCATATTCGACAAGGTGGAGGCCGCCAAGGTGTTCAAAGATAATAATTTCCCTATTCCGCGCACATATTCTATCATCAACAATGAGATGCCGGCAATCGTGAAACCTCGCAAGGGTGGTTCTTCACGCGGCATTCGTATCTTTTACGACGTGGAAGATCTAATGCATCTCGAAAACCTCGATTCATATATCATTCAGGAATATATAGAGAATGCCAAAGAATACACCGTGGATTGCTACATCGATCATACAGGTGAGATTTTAGTCACTGTTCCAAGAGAACGAATCGAAGTTATGGGGGGCGAAGTGAATCGCACCCGCACCTGCTGCATCGACCGCATCATCGAGATGAGCCGTGAGGTGATATCCAAACTTAAACTCACCGGTTGCGTCACTCTTCAGTTCCTACATGACCCCAAAGACGACCGTTACCTGCTAATGGAGCTTAATCCTCGTTTAGGTGGGGGCGTGATATGCTCCATATTTGCCGGAGCCCCTATCACCGACTATATCCTTGCAGAAGCGGCTGGAAAGCCTTTAGCCCCCTGCATGGATTGGAAGGAGGGTGTGCTAATGGCCCGTTATATGAAGGAAGCAATTTTCTACGAAAAATAACACCTCGACACCATGAAAAATTCAAATCTTCTTCGCCAATTCCTTCTTGGAGGAGCTTTGGCAGCTATTGCGGTAGCTTCATTTGCGGTAAATGACCGCAAAACAGACCCTAACCATTATTTCCTAAACGTTGAAGATGTGCCGAGTTCGGTGGCTATCCTGCCATGTCCACCCGACACTGCTTCAGCTCGCTTTGCTTACGACCGCGAGCAGTATGAATGGGGAAAGACCATGCGCGACACTCCGCGTGGAAAGCAGGCCATTTCGGATGCCAATCTTGATTGGAACACCGACTGGGCCGATGATGCCTTTGGCGAGGCATTTGGCTCCCCTATCACTATGAAGGAGAATCCTGAGCTCTACAAGCTTATATATAACATGGAGAGCGATGCGGGCAGTCTTGCCACTTACGAAGCCAAGAATCATTATCAGCGCACGCGTCCTTTTGTGTTCTGGAACGAGCCCACCTCCACTCCCAAGGATGAGGAGGCTTTGGCAAAGAACGGCTCTTATCCTTCGGGACACACGGCCATTGGGTGGGCCACAGCTCTTGTGTTGGCTGAGATCAATCCGGCGCGTGCCACAGAGATTCTGAAACGCGGTTTTGAGTTCGGGCAGTCGCGCGTAATCGTGGGTGCACATTATCAAAGCGATGTTGATGCCGGCCGAGTGATGGGAGCGGCCATAGTTTCGACTCTCCACACCGACAAAGGATTCCAAAACCAACTCAAAAAGGCCAAAAAAGAATTTGAAAAGAAGAAAAGAAAATAGAAGAGAATAGACTAAATCGTTTCGACTGATTATCTGCTACTTATTGGTAAAATGTTAAAATTATCTGCTAATTTTGCATTATGAATAAGAATTCTTCTATGCCACTTGCTCCCGAATCGCAAGACAATGAGATAATACTTTACCAACCTGACTCAACGA
>CAZXGU010000208.1:0-4445 GCA_964640375.1 uncultured Sangeribacter sp.
GGAGTCATTGTTGGTGGTGCTTAACGGTTCTGACTCTTTGTCTCTTCCGTTTTGCGTTTGCAAAGTTACAACCTTTTTTTTATTCTACCAAATTTTTTCGAGCTTTTTTCTAACTTTTTCGTTTTTCTTCCCTCTTCCAACTGAATATTAATCACCCAATCGTATAAATTCTACTATTTTACGGCTTAGCCAATACTTTAATCCCCAAATTTTGTTTTTACACCGCTATTTGCTATTTTTGTTATATGAACGAATTGCTCCGCGAATTGCTGCTAATCCATAATGAGGATAATCTCAGCGAACGATACCGCTTGCTGAGCGGCTTCTTCTATCGCCTTATCAACCACGCTACGGCAAATGCACGACCGGGGGTGGATTTTCGCGGACCTTTCGCAAAAACTGATTACCTCCTCAAAGAGTATAAGGCCGACCGCAAACTATCGCAAATCGTAAATAATGCCCGCGTGAGATTGCGCCGCCTCTCCTCTCTCTCTGACGAAGAGAAAGAAAACGCTTTCCCATTCGATTTTGAGGCATTGGCCCGTTTCACAGCTCTGTTGGAGAACTGCGAAATTCCAACAGAATTTGTTACCCTTTTCCCTCTGAAGCATGAAGAGAGAGAAAAAGGGAATCTGGCAGGAGAATACATGCGTTTTATAGTGGAAAGTTTCGACGACCAATATATTTATGCCACATCCGAAAGCTTCTTCGGTCAGCCTCTCCGCATCGACTATGTCACACCCGCCGATGCTTACCCTTTCGACCGTTCCTACCTGCGCGATATCCTTTTTCCAGGTGCACAAATCAACGCTATTCGGCCTCGCATATCGGAAGATGTTATCTTCCCCGAACTTATCATCTTTGAACCCGATTTGCTCATTGATGTCTCAGCAGTGGCCGGATGTTTTGAAACCTATGCCACCGATCCTCGCATAGCTTTGCTAAAAAGAATCTCCCCCTCCCCTTTCGGAGATGCCATCAATTTAGGTAACTTCGCTTCCCAACTCCTCGACGAGGAGATTCATTCCGCAAAGCACCCACGGCCTTACGCTGAAAGCGCAATAGAGTTTTTTCGCAACAATGCCATCGCCCTCTCGGCTGCCAAACCAGCAGGCACTTTCCATGGCGATGCCAAAACTCAGCAACGAAACATACGCTCCTCCCTCCGCCGTCACCTCCCTGAGAATTTTTCCGGCTTTAACCTTCGTAAAGTGATGGTTGAACCCTCCTTCTTCTCCGAAATGTTAGGACTACAAGGACGTATGGACTTCCTACAACTCGACCTTCGCATCTTAGCCGAGCAGAAATCGGGGAAAGGGGAATGGCCTTACGATAATTTCGTCTCTCCTCGCCCGCGTACGCCTCATTATGTGCAGCTGCTACTTTATATGCTCATCATCCGTTATAACTATCGCCAAAGATATGAGCTCAACCATCGTAGCCTTAGCGCTTTTCTCCTTTATTCCAAATATGAAAAAAGCCTTGTTTCTCTCGGTTTCGCCCCCCAACTCGTGGAGGAAGCGATCAAATTGAGAAATCTTATAGCAGCCTCCGACTTGGAGTATGCTGAGAAAGGAGTCGAGTATCTTGCAGATCTCACACCCGAAATGCTCAACACAGGCAAGCCTTCAAAGCTTTGGGAACAGTTCACCCGACCGCAGCTTTCAGACCTCCTTTCACCGATAAGGGCAGTGGAGGAAACCGACCGGCAATATTATCTCCGTTTTATGCGCTTCATTGCCAAAGAGCATATCCTGGCGAAAACAGGAAACCGCAGAAAAGAGAATTCCGGATTCGCCTCCACATGGCTTAGTCCGCTTGAAGAAAAACTGGAATCTGGAAATATCTACACTTCCCTTCGCCTCGACCCGGCTTTCCCGGAAGAGGGGAAAATAGAGGAGGTGAAACTCCTTTTTAATGACGATGAACGAAATGCAATGGCAAATTTCCGGCAAGGAGATGTGGTGATTTTCTATGCCTACCCGGCAGAAACGGAGCCGGATGCAAGAAGGAATATGGTGTTCAGGGCTACAATTTCAGAGATTCATGCTTCTTCCATTCTCCTTCGTCTTCGTGCCCCTCAGTCGAGTCCTAAACCATTCTTCAATCTTCTCATCCCCTCCCCGAATGATATTCTGTGGGCCATAGAGCATGACTTCATGGAATCTTCATTCACCGGCCTTTACCGGGCTATGCATTCTTTCCTCTCTGCCCCAGTCTCTCGTCGCAATCTGCTTATGATGCGTCGCCAACCTGTTACCGATGCCTCTCTCTCGCTCAATTTAGACCATGGGGGATTTAATGAATTAGCTTTACGCGCCAAGCAGGCTCGCGACTTTTTTCTTATCGTGGGTCCTCCCGGAACGGGCAAGACATCTTTCGGGCTAATGACTTCTCTTCGCGAGGAGCTCACCGACCCGACAGCAAATGTGGTGGTTTTAGCTTTCACTAATCGGGCGGTGGATGAGATATGCGCCAAACTAAAGGCTGATGGCATCGATTATCTAAGATTGGGCACTGAGCTTTCGTGCACTTCGGCTAAAGAGAATCTTCTTTCACGCCGAATTGATGATTGTCGCTCGGCTGATGAGTTGAGCCGAATAATCGTAGGCACACGCGTAATCGTTGCCACTACCACAGCCCTTAATGCCACCCCTCTCCTGTTCAGACTGAAGAGTTTCTCATTAGCAATTATCGACGAGGCTTCCCAGATTTTGGAGCCGCATATCATCGGGCTCTTATCGGCGAAGTCGCCCAACGGCACGCCGGCTATCGGACGCTTCATTATGATTGGCGACCATAAACAGTTGCCGGCTGTTGTGCAGCAAACAGAGGAGGATGCGCGAGTGTTGTCTCCTCTCCTCATTGACATTGGACTCACAAACTGCTCTCTATCCCTTTTTGAGAGACTCATGAAGCGTTATGGGGATAATCCGGAGGTATGCTATATGCTTACAGCTCAAGGCCGGATGCACGAAGAGATTGCGGATTTCCCTAACCGATATTTCTACCAAGACCGTCTCCGTGCCGTTCCTCTTCCTCATCAAATTGCCTCTTTACCTCCGGTGAATGAGAAAGTTTCCGATTTGGGCCGGATTATTCTTTCCCGGCGTGTTGCTTTTTTCAATGTTAGGGGGGTGAAGCATTCCGGCTCGGATAAGGTGAATGTGGCTGAGGCGCGGTTAATAGCGCGTATGGTGGCGGAGATTTATTCCTTTTCTCCTGAGAGTTTTGATGCCGACCGTACTGTGGGGGTCATCGTGCCTTATCGCAACCAGATTGCTGCTATCCGTAAGGAGATTGCTTCTTTCGGCATAGAACCTCTTTCCGGTATCACAATCGACACGATAGAACGCTATCAGGGTAGCCAACGGAAATTTATCATCTACGGATTCACAATCTCGAAGCCTTATCAGTTGGAGTTCCTTACAAACCAGACTTTCACCGAAGGCTCAGATATAATCGATCGCAAACTGAATGTGGCCATGACGCGAGCAGAGGAGCATCTCCTTCTTGTCGGAAATGCCCCTCTGCTGAGGTCAAATTATATCTTTTCTCGTCTCCTCGATTATCTCGAAGAGAGAAAAGCGGTGTTTTGATTTATCCTTACCGGAAATTCCCTATTATTCTCCCACGAAAACGAGATATTCACCGGGAGCCATTGTTTTCGGAAGGGCGGCTGCCTTACCGGTAAACCAATTGGTCATTCCTTTTACAGAAGGCGCTTTCTTGAAGGGTTTCATTGTAGTTTTGCCGAGGTTGGCAATGGTCATAACATTGCCGCGACGGAAGGCTATGATATCTTTTGAAGCGGTGGGAAGAATTTCAAGTTTTGCGCCTTCGCGGCTACCGGCTCCCAACTCCTTGCGGTCATGCTTGAGCTGATTGAGGCGTTTGTAAAACTCGGTCACGTTCTGGTTGGCTGTCCAATCGGGAGCCTCATCTTTCTCAAAGAATTCTAAGGCGCGATTCAAACCCACTTCCTGACCTGTGTAAATAAGGGGCATACCGGGGAGTGTATAGGTAAGCACTGCAAATGCTTCCTGGAGATTACCCAGACGCTCAAATTCTGTACCCTCCCATGAATTGAGGTCATGATTAGTTATCATGTTCATAAGGTAAGAATCCACAGGATATTTGTCGGATTCCTCGCCAAGACGAACATAGATATCTTCTGCATGTTTCTCGGGGAAAGTCTTTATCTCTCCCTTGTCGTCTTTGAAGGTGTATTGACCCGAAGTGGCGGCAATTGCACTGAAGAGGTCTTTCATAGGCCAGTTATAACCCATGTCAAAACCATGTTCGAGGAGTTCGGGGTTGGGAGCCTCCGCTAACATGAAAATGGAGGGTTTCACGGCTTCGAGCTGTGGGCTGTTTTCATTCCAGAAATCTGTCGGCACCTCAAAAGCCACATCGCAACGGAATCCGTCGATGTCGGCCTCACG
>CAZXGU010000209.1:0-4435 GCA_964640375.1 uncultured Sangeribacter sp.
AACGGTAGCGGTAAGCATAACAACTGGTCGCTTGGAACCGACACCGGTTCGCTCCTCTTTGCTCCCGGCAAGACAGCGCTCGACAATCTCCGCTTCATCGCCTTTGTTGCCAATGTAATGGCAGCCGTTCATAAATACAACGGATTGTTGAAGGCATCAATCATCAATGCAACCAATGCTCACCGCTTAGGAGCCAACGAAGCTCCTCCAGCAATCATTTCTATGTTCCTCGGCTCTCAGCTTTCACAGGTTCTTGATAAGATCGAGAAAAATGAGATCGACGAGAATATCATTCTTGAAGGCAAGGGTGAGCTCGACCTTGATGTGGCTCAGATTCCGGAGCTGATGATTGATAACACCGACCGTAACCGCACCAGCCCGTTTGCTTTCACCGGTAACAGATTTGAGTATCGTGCAGTCGGTTCATCGGCCAACTGTGCTTCGGCCCTTATCGCCCTCAATGCAGCCATGGCTGAGCAGCTTGATGAGTTTGCAGATGCTGTTGATGCTCGTGTTGAGAAAGGTGAGAAATTTGAGAAAGCAATCCTCAAAGAGGTTAAGAAGCTTATCAAGGAGCACCGTGCAATCCAGTTTGATGGCAATGGCTATTCAGATGAATGGAAAGAGGAGGCTGCACGTCGTGGTCTCGACACAGAGACTTCCGCTCCATTGATGTATGATATCTACATGCACCCTGAGAATGTTGCGATGTTTGAAAAAACCGGCGTGCTTTCTCGCAAGGAGCTTGCAGCCCGCAATGAGGTGAAATGGGAGATGTACACCAAGAAGATTCAGATTGAGAGCCGTGTGCTTGGCGACTTGGCTATCAACCATGTCATTCCGGCAGCTGTCCGCTATCAGTCGGTACTTCTCGACAATGTGTATAAGATCAAGGAACTCTTTGATGCAGAGAAGGCGTCGAAGATTGCAGCTCAGAATCTTTCCTCTATAGAGGCTATCAGCGACCATATCTCAGCTGTTAAGAGCGGTGTTGACGCTATGGTTGACGCAAGAAGGGTTGCCAATAAGATCACATCTGAGCGTGAGAAGGCTATTGCATATCACGACACTGTGGCTCCCAAGATGGAAGAGATTCGTTATCATATCGACAAGCTTGAGCTTATGGTTGACAACGAAATCTGGACCCTCCCTAAATATCGCGAGATGCTTTTCATCCGATAATCGGCGATGTTCATTATCCGATATTTGGAGAGGCTTATTATCCGATAAGGTAGTAACCCCAATGATTTTTAGAATGGCATGTCTTAACCGGCATGCCATTTTATGTTTTCCTAATCTCTTTTTCTCTTTTTCTCTGCGATAGATGAGATAATAATGTCCGCCCGGACTACGGGTATCGCCGAGGAAAGGCGGGAAGGAGGTTTTTCTCTTATTGCTCTTTTTCCCGGCGCAGATTTTTTCGCAGATTAAGCAGATGTCATATCCTATTAATTGGAGGATTAAGGCAGAACAAGGAGCTTACGCTCTTCGCAGATGGATAATGTTTTTTGACAGGGGAACAGGCTAACAGGAGGACAGGAGGACAGGAGGATAGGAGGATAGGAGGGATATCTTATACAAGATTGCCATAATGGGAAAAGCTTTAGAGTTATCTTTATCCGTCTGCGCAGGCTCCCAGAGCCCTTTCTGCTCCAATCCATACCCTATGAATATCTCCGTCAGATCTGCCAAATCCCCGGTAATCTGCGCCCGGAAAAAAAGAGTTGAGGTTGTATGGAGCGGAGTTGTCCCCGGCTCCGAGGCAATCATTGATTAGGAGCCGGGGACGGCTTCTCTCCATAATAGGTTGCCTCTCATATATTTTCTGTGAAGGTCCGTCCTTTCGGTGTCACAGGGAGCTTGCGACCAATTTCGTGCTTGTGAGTCTTTCTTTTCCTTTAAAAGTCATTCTTGTTAGTTTGAAGATTAAGCTCGAAAGGAAAGACGTGCAAGCACTGACCCATTATCGCTACGCGATGCCACGGAAGGGACGGAAATGTACAGACCTTTTTCTCTTAGTGCTCTTTTTCCAGACGCGGATTGGGTCGCAGACTTAGCAGATGTCATCTCCTATTAATTGGAGGATTAAGGCAGAACAAGGAGCTTACGCTCTTCGCAGATGGATAATGTTTTTTGACAGGGGAACAGGCTAACAGGAGGACAGGAGGACAGGAGGATAGGAGGATAGGAGGGATATCTTATACAAGATTGCCATAATGGGAAAAGCTTTAGAGTTATCTTTATCCGTCTGCGCAGGCTCCCAGAGCCCTTTCTGCTCCAATCCATACCCTATAAATATCTCCGTCAGATCTTCCAAATCCCCGGTAATCTGCGCCCGGAAAAAAAGAGGGAAGGTATGGAGCGGAGCCGTCCCCGGCTACGAGGGAATCATTGATCAGGAGCCGGGGACGGCTCCTCTCCATAATCGGATGCTCTTTAAAGATTTCCGTGAAGTTCTGACCTTTCGGTGACCACGGTAGCTTGCGACCAATTTCGTGCTTGTGAGTCTTTCCTTTCCATATACCTCAGAAGAAAAAGACTCGAATGGAGAGACGGGCAAGCACAGACTTTTTATCGCTACGCGATAGCACAGAAGGGCCGGAATTGCACAGACCTTTCTCTCCTTATCTCTTTTCCTCGGCGAGAGGTGAAATAATATTGTAGGCTGGACTCCGGGTCTCTCGCGGAGGGAAGGAGAAAAGGAGGGGCTTTGGCAGAACAAGGAGCTGCCGCTCTTCGCAGATGGATTTTCTTTTTTGACAGGAGAACAGGAGCACAGGAGTAATTTTGACAGGGGGAACG
The DNA here is from genome assembly GCA_964640375.1 of uncultured Sangeribacter sp. Lineage (GTDB taxonomy): Bacteria > Bacteroidota > Bacteroidia > Bacteroidales > Muribaculaceae > Lepagella. The sequence continues at coordinate 2,803 of CAZXGU010000209.1, forward strand.
GGAGGATAGGAGGAAAAAACTTGCGTGCAATTTTGAGAAATTAAAAAAATATTTATAATTTTGCACATAGACTCACGCCGAGCGTCTTCCGAGAGCGGAAGCGAGGCGGGAGGTAATTTTTTATAAAAGGCGTTTACTACGCTTTATTCTTGCTAAACGGAAATCGCCAAAATTTTTCATCAGCAGTCAAGAATAATGCCAGGTTAGCGCTCACGGGTATGTACTTACCTATCCGGCTCATTCTGTGCCTTTATGGCATAGAGTGAGTGTGGGATGGTCGTATATCAGCGTGGGTTCTGCATTGTTACATGGCTGCTTAGTGTTTGGCGATACTACGTTTAGCAATTAGAAGTAACAGTGATAGACCCCACGCCTTTATTATTATTAGGTCGTTTGGGGGTTCGGCGACCAAATATTTGAAAAGTCGCTATTGCCATGAACTCATCAGATAGAATCAAGCTTGCCGAACGGATAAGAACCCTTGAAGGGCTCACGGAAGAGGAGCGTCAGCAATTGTTGGGGTTAATCACTGAGCATAAGACCTACGGTTTAGTTTGGGAAGAAAAAACGGAGGAGGTGGAGGAACGACTTCGTAAAGATTTTCCTGTTCTCGAAGAAGATAAATCAAAAGCTATATTAGAGGGAGGTGAAGATGCTCCCAATCATATTCTTATAGAGGGTGATAACCTTGAAGCATTAACCACACTCGCCTATACCCATGCCGGTAAAATAGATGTAATTTATATCGACCCTCCCTATAATACCGGTAATAAAGACTTTTTTTACCATGATTCTTTTGTTGACAAGGATGATAGCTACCGTCATTCCAAATGGCTCTCCTTTATGTCGAAACGGCTTAAGATTGCAAAGAAATTATTATCTGAAAAAGGTGCTATCTTTATTTCAATTGATGACATTTCTCAAAGTGATCTATCCATATTATGTAGAGAAATTTTTGGAATTGATAAGTATGTAACATCAATTCCACGTGTGACAAAATTACAAAGATCGGCTCAGGAAAAACACATGGATATTTCGCATGATTATATTTTGTGTTTCTCGAAATCAGATGATTTTGATAGAATAGTTAAAAGAGAAATCGATGAAGATAAGATCAGACATGACAATATAGGCACTTATTTAGAAGGTGATACTAAGGCTATATTAGCAGATAAATCAAAAGGATATTCAGAGGGTGGTGACTATGATTTCGAATATAAGGGTGTACTATATTCTCCCATTGACAAACATGGGAATAGAAATAGATGGTTATGGACTCTTCCAAGAATGGAAGCAGCCGCGAAATTGGGAATTCTCGTGCCGACAAAGTCATCTTTGAGAATGCAATTGTATTTAGATAAGAAGTTTGATGATAAAACAAATAAAATGGTGCCTAAGAATTCTAATTTGGTATTCCATTCAATGGATTTAATGACAAGACCAGAATATACGAATACAAAAGGAAGTCAGGAACTTAAAGAGATTGGATATGACCTCTTTAAAAATTTTAATAATCCTAAACCACTTAACCTGATTAAATTCATTCTTTCTTTAAACTCAACATCAAATAGTGTAATTCTCGACTTCTTCGCCGGCTCTGGCACCACTCTTCATGCTACGATGCAACTTAACG
>CAZXGU010000210.1:0-4403 GCA_964640375.1 uncultured Sangeribacter sp.
AAGAACACCAATGCGGCCTAAAGAGGTCTCGATTGGTTCAAATCCAAGATCTCCGGGAGTGAAATAAAATTTCTCATAAAACCCAGGGTCATCGGGAATGTGCATCTTGCGATACTTTCCAGCCACGCTTCCATCCTTATCGAACACCACGGCCGTGTTATGATATAATCCCGGTGCGCGACGCTCGAAAGTGCTCGTTACCAATACCACATTATTGGCTGCCGCGGCTTCTCCATAAAATTCCGTATAGTCGCCGGGCAACTCCTGAGCATAATTGAAATTCTCCACATCCTCTGTCTGGCAGAAATAGAGAGAGTCATGAAGTTCTGAAAGCACAATCAGTTCGGCGCCCTCTGCTGCTAAATTCTCAATGGCGGTCAGATTGCGCGCTCTGTTGAAATCCACATCTTCATTAAAGGAATGTTGCACAATCCCTACTTTTATCTTTCTTGACATATTCCTAACTTTATTTCTCAAACACTACTGAATTAAACACTCCTTCGGGTATCTGCATTGTGGCGCAATGAAGCGAACCGTGTTGTTTGATGAGAGTGGTGCAATCCACTCCAATCACCTCATGGTCAGGGAAAGCTACTCTCACCATTCTGCAAGCCAAATCATCGTTGGCCGGCTGCCTGTATGTAGGCATAAAAATATGAGTGGGCGTGACTAAATAATTGGCGTAGGTGGCTGGTAATCGATTCCCCTCTTCGTCATAAATCGCATCCGGGAAAGGAAGCTCTATGAGGTTATATGGTTCTCCTTCGGAGGTGCGGAAGAGAGTGAGCTGGGCGCGCATTTTGAGTAAAACCTCAAAATGCTCGTCATCCATATTCCTGCAACCGGTGAAAAGAATGGAATTTCCCGGAGCAATGCGACATAAGGTATCAATATGTGAGTCGGTATCATCTCCTGCCAATCTCCCGTAATCGAGCCATAAGACATGGTCGGCACCTAACCTGTCAGCAAGAATTTCATTCAGTTGATGCTTGCTTTTACCTCCATTTCTGTTGGGCGATTGCAGACATTCGGAAGTGGTTAGGATTGTCCCCTCGCCGTCGCTCTCTATCGACCCTCCTTCAAGGATAAAATCTCTTTCATTGCGATAGACGTCGGGCATGATAACAAATTTATCTTTCAGATGAAGATTCACGAGGTTATCTTTATCCGCAGCGAACTTCAGTCCCCAACCGTTGAATCCGAAATCGAGTGCGCGGAGACGATCCATTCGCTCCACTGAAATCGGACCGTAATCGCGTGTCCAAGTGTCGTTATAATCGGCCTCAATGAAAGTAACTTTTGAAAGGTCGCAAACATGCAATATCTTTTCGCCATATTCTACGCTGGGGGTGAGCACAAGGCAATGCACTCCCGCTCCAGTCAATGCGCCCACGAGCCGGCGATATTGCTCCTGAGCCTCTTCGAGTATATAATTCCAATCGGTGTGAGGCGCCGGCAAAGCGAGCAGCACTCCCTCGCAGCTCTCCCACTCCGCTATCATCCTTTTATTTCTCATATTACTTTTTTACTTTTTCACTTTTTCAATCGGTAAGCAATCTTTCTTTGCTTTGAACATTAGAAAGAGTAAAAGTAATGAAAATTCGCGAAAATAATTGTAAATTTGCAGAAAAAATAAGTTGAGATGAATAAAGAACACGACACCACGGCTGAATTTGCAGAAGTCAAATCAATATGCCGCAATATATTTGAAAAGAAACTCAAAGACTATGGCACATCCTGGCGCATCATGCGTCCCTCCAGTCTGACCGACCAAATCTATATCAAAGCTCGAAGAATCAGATCCTTAGAAGAGAAAGGAGTGGAAAACGCATCTGTCGATGAAGGAATAGAGCCGGAATTTATCGGAATAGTCAACTATTGTGTCATTGCCCTTATTCAACTTAAACTCGGCCCGGGCGAACCCCTCACCGTAGAAAAAGCTCTTGAACTCTACGATCGTCAACTTGACGATGCCACAAGCCTGATGAATAATAAAAATCATGATTACGATGAAGCGTGGCGATTGATGAGAGTGAGCAGTTTCACAGATATTATTCTCCAGAAACTCCTCCGCACCAAAGAGATAGAAGATCACAACGGCCTAACCCTCATCAGCGAGGGTATCGACGCCAATTATATGGATATGATAAATTATGCACTCTTCGCCCTCATCAAACTCCGCTTCTAAGCGTATCCTCGGTCTTAACCCCGACTCGCTCACAATCCGCGTTATCACCTGGATAATCCGCGAACTGACAGGCGCCGTGTTCATATTCTCCGGCTTCACAAAAGCTATCGACCCTTGGGGCACTCTATATAAAATTCAGGATTATCTCGGAGTGATGGGTCTCGAAATCTGGCCAAGCCTTGTCAAGGTCGGGGCCTTCGCGCTGTGTGCTGTGGAATTTATAGTGGGAATAATGCTCTGCTTCGGCTCTTTCCGCCGAACGGCCGCATGGGCTGCAACAGTAATAATGTGTTTCATGCTACCCCTCACCCTCTGGATTGCAATTTATAACCCCGTGCCCGATTGCGGATGCTTCGGCGACGCCCTGATTATTTCCAACTGGGCCACCTTCTGGAAAAATGTCGCGCTGATGATTGCGGTGTTATGGCTGTCGATTTTTAACCGATATGCCGGATGGCTAATTAACCCTGCCATTCAATGGCTCGGTCTTATCGTCACTTCCGTTTTCTGCATGGCAATTGAAGCAGCAGGTTATTTCTATCAGCCTCTCATCGATTTTCGGCCATACCCTACCGGCTCCCTAATCTCTGATGAAACCCCTCAGGAGGAACCGGAATATAAATTCATATATGAAAAGAACGGGGAAAGGAAAGAATTCAGCGAAACCGATGAGCTTCCCGATGAAAGCGAAGGATGGACGTTTGTTGAACGTGTTCCCCTCTCCGACCCCGGAATCGATTCGAGAGTGTCAGTGCGCAATGAAAAAAGCCTGCGCCTATGGGATTATGAAGCTGAAGAGGATGTCACAGAGGAAGTGCTATCCCATGAGGGCGACCAAATAATATTAGTAATGCCGGAGTTGGGGAAGGTATCGATTGCCTCCACCTATAAGATCAACTCCCTTCATGATTGGGCCAAAGCCCACGACATTGATATGATAGGAGCAGTTGCGGCCACGCGCCAAGACATCGATACTTGGACTGATCTCTCAATGCCGGAATATCCTATCTATACTTCGGAAGATACTGTCTTGAAGGAATTAGCTCGTGGTAATCCCGCGGTAGTTTTTGTTCGCGACGGAGTGATAATGTGGAAGAGTACTCTGAGGGCTATCAACACCGACGATTTCATGTCGTCGGAAACAGCGTCTAACCCAATGGCTTTCTCGCGCAACGACAAGGCAATGCTTATCAACACTACGGCTCTTTATGTGTCGATAATGGCCTGTCTGGTCACATTCTCTTTCCTCTTCCGCATGAATCTTTCGCGTCCTCGTCCTATTCATGATGATAAGGCTCGCCGCGAAGAATCGTCATCGCCCGATACACCTGCTCAGTGAAGAAGAGACGCACCATCTCGTGATTGAAGGTCATTCGCGAAAGCGACACTTTGCTGTCGGCCCGGTCATATACACCTTGGCTGAATCCGTAGGGGCCTCCAACCACGAACACCACTCGCTTTCTTCCCGCTATCATCTGTTTCTCGATGAAAGCTGAAAATTCCATGGAGCTATATTCCTTCCCTCTCTCATCGAGAAGAACCACAAAATCGCTCGTTGACAATTTCGAAAGTATCAACTCCCCCTCCGCCTCTTTCTGACGCTCAGCGCCGAGAGAGGCGTTTTTCTTTATATCCGGCAAAGAAGTGATTCGATAAGGAATATAATGTTTCAAACGCTTCAAATATTCCTCTATCCCCTCGGCTACAAATTTTATTGTAGTCTTCCCAACCGTAAGCAGTTCTATTTCCATACTTTTTTATTAACTTTGCACAAAATTAATACTTTATCATATCTTATGAAAACCAAAGATGAATTAATCGACGAATTGCTCGATCTTGCTTTTGCTGAAGACCTCGGCGATGGTGACCATACCACCCTTTCCACAATCCCGGCCGACGCTATGGGACGTTCGCGCCTCATCATCAAGGAGGATGGCATTCTTGCCGGCGTGGATGTGGCTGAGAAGGTGCTTCACAAAGTGGACCCTTCTATCAAGATGGATATTTTCATCAAGGATGGAGCGGAAGTGAAGAAGGGCGACATCGTTTTCACTGCCGAAGGGCCAGTGCGCTCACTTCTCATTGCTGAAAGAACGATGCTCAATATCATGCAGCGCATGAGCGGGGTTGCCACCATGACACACCGATATCAGGATGAGCTCAAGGGACTTCACACCCGTGTGCTCGACACCCGCAAAACCACTCCCGGGATGCG
>CAZXGU010000211.1:0-4368 GCA_964640375.1 uncultured Sangeribacter sp.
AGAAACTTCGTCAGGCTATCTCTGAAGGTTACAGCAATGCCTTCTCTGCAATCTTCGACTCAAACCTCACTTCAGTGATCACAGGTGTGATCCTCCTTATCTTCGGTTCAGGTCCGATCAAGGGTTTTGCAACCACTCTTATCATCGGTCTTGTCTGCTCGTTCTTTACAGCCGTGTTCCTTACTCGCATCGCCTTCGATCTTATCACAAAGAATGGACGTTGCGCAAACATGACATTCACCACCGCGCTCAGCCGCAACTTCCTCACTAACCCCAAGATTAATTTCCTTGGCAAATGGAAAGGCGCAGCTGCAGTTTGGGTGTTCCTGATTGTTGTAAGTATCGCTTCGCTTGCAATCCGTGGCATGAACCACGGTATCGACTTCTCTGGTGGTCGCAACTATGTGGTGCAGTTTGAGAAAGATGTTGACCGTCAGGCCGTGCAAGATAACCTCACTGCTCTCCTTCAGGAGAAAGCCAACGATAAGACAGTGTCTGTATCCGTAATCAATATCGACAATCCTTCAAAACTTCGTATCTCCACCAACTATAAGATTGCCGACGAGAGCGAGAATGTTGAGAATGAGATTGCAGATCTTCTCTATCAGGGCTTGAAGAATGAGCTTACTGTTAATGGCAAGACCATGGATGAGAATGCGTTTGCAGTGGCTGATGAGGCTCACGGTATTATCTCAATCCAGAAAGTAGGACCTTCAGTGGCAGATGATATGAAACGTGATGCTGCATGGGCTGTGGGAATCGCACTCTTGTGTATGTTCCTTTACATCCTTCTGCGTTTCCGCAACATCGCCTTCTCTGTGGGTGCTCTTTGCGCTGTAATGCTCACAGCATTCCTCATCATTGGCTTCTACTCTGTATGCTGGGGCTTCTTACCGTTCTCAATGGAGATCGACCAGTCGTTTATCGCTGCTGTGTTGACCATCATCGGTTATCAGATCAATGACACCGTGGTTGTTTTCGACCGTATCCGTGAGATGATGAAGCTTTATCCGAAGGAAGACAGATATAAGACTTTCAACAAGTCGTTGAACCAGACATTGAGCCGTACGGTGATGACCTCGTTCTCCACTTTGCTCGTGCTCCCCTGCATCTTCTTCCTTGGAGGCGACACAATCCGTTCGTTCACATTCGCGATGATCTTCGGTGTGATTGTCGGAACCTTCTGTTCTCTCTTCTGCGCCGCTCCGGTTGCTTACAGCATCATGCGTCGCAAAATCGACAAAGAGACAGCCGACAACGACGGCAAGCCTGTTCTTCAGGGCAACCGCCGCTTCAAATAATCATCGAATAAGATAAAACATTATATGCAAAAAGGGACCCGTTTTTAACGTGTCCCTTTTTAACATTTCACCATTAAACAATTAAGGGGTAGGCTTGTTTGTGTTAATATAATAACATTAATACTATGAACGCATCCTTCCTTAAAACAGCCGTTTTTTCAATCGCTCTCATCGACGGGGCATCTTCTATGTCAGCAACCACGGGCACCGCATTGTCGGAAATGACCTCGTCAGAAATAATTTCAATGATTCCGGTAGCTTCTCCGGCAGCCACTCGCGATATCCATGAGGAAGGCGCAAAGGGAGGATACATTTCTCTTACGGGCGAAGATCTTATTACAAAGGCCTACGGCACGATCCCTGCCATAAACAGCAAAGAGAAAACTATAAATCTATCGGAGACACTTATGAGCATGACCCCTGCCGAGGAGGATAATGCTCTTTGGCTCGATAGCGCCGACGGTTATTGCATCGATTATAATGGAATGACACCCGATGTTTCTGCTTTGGTTCGAATAGAGAATGATTCCATCAGTGATTATGGTTTCTTTTTCCTCTTCCCTTATTCGGAAGTAGCCAAGAAATATGTTACAACCGATCAAGTGGATTTCAGCAAGACAATGCTTCAGGAATTTGAAGATTTAGGCCTCGACCTCGGTGCCAACCCATATACTTCTGACCTTTTTGAAGTGAGCGGTGAATACACCAATAATGTCGTTGGAATGCGTCTGATTGATGACACTGAAGGAGAAAGATATATTCTTATGCTCAGCGTTGAGCCAAACGGATTAACCGAAGCCGACCTTGCTTTGGCAGAATAAGGGAAGCAATAGAATAGTTAATATCTGTTAAATAAAATAAAATATAGTCAAATTTTGCGAATGAATTAGCAAATTGCTTAGTAGAAGCAGATAAATAAGAGATAAAACCGATAATTTTTATTATCTTTGCACAGAATTCCGGAGGGGACGCAAGTCTCCTCCGCGTTTTTTAGAATATTGGATCCGAATGAAATAGTTCGGGTCCTGTAAAAAATAAAAAAGACTATGATAGATAAAGAAGCGATGAAGTCCTTTATCGAGAAGGAGCTTGAAGGCACGGATTATTATCTTGTGGATCTGACTGTGAGAGGAGATAACGAAATCACGGTAGAAGTCGATTCAGATAATAATGTAGATATAGATTTCTGCATCGCTCTTACCCGAAAGATAGAGGAAGCCTTCTCGCGCGATGAGGAGGATTATGATCTTGAGGTCGGTTCCAGCGGTTTGACCTCTCCATTCAAAGTGTTGCGTCAATATGAAAAACATATTGGCGACAAAGTAGAGGTATTGGAGAAGGGAGGCACGAAACGCAAGGGCATTCTAAAAAGTGCGGATGCCGCTGGCTTTGTTCTTGAAATCGAGGAGAAAGTGAAGCCTGAGGGAGCGAAACGTCCTGTTATACAAAAAAGGGATATAAGCTACGGCTACGACGATGTGAAGCAAGTTTGCTACGAGCTTGAATTTTAAAACATATTAGAAAAAATATAAACGAAATAATGGCAAAGAAAGCAGCTACAGTAAATATGGTTGATCAATTTCAGGAGTTCAAAGAGCTCAAGAATATTGATAAGACCACTATGATATCAGTGCTTGAGGAGAGTTTCCGCAATGTACTGGCAAAGATGTTCGGCACCGATGAGAATTTCGATGTCATCATGAATCCTGATAAGGGAGACTGTGAGATATATCAGAATCTTGAAGTTGTGCCTGATGGAGAGGTGGAAAATAAGGACATGCAGATCGGACTGACCGAGGCTCGGGAAATCGACCCTGAATGTGAGATAGGCGAGGATGTGACTCGCCGAATCTTCTTCGAGAAATTCGGACGCCGTGCAATCCTCACTCTTCGCCAGACACTTCAGTCGAAAATCCTCGATCTCCAGAAAGATGCTATATATTCTAAATTCAAGGAGCTTGAAGGAGAGGTTGTGGCAGCAGAGGTGCATCAGATTTGGAAACGCGAGATGCTTCTCATTGACGAGGATCAGAATGAGCTCATCATGCCCAAAGAGGAGCAGATTCCCGGAGACTTCTTCCATAAAGGGGATGTGGTTAAAGCAATTGTCAAGCGTGTTGACAATCCCAATAATAATCCAAAGGTTATAGTGAGCCGCACAGATGAGCGATTCCTCCGTCGTCTTTTCGAGCAGGAAGTCCCGGAGATTCACGACGGACTCATCACGATTCGCGATGTGGCCCGTATTCCGGGTGAACGAGCAAAAATAGCAGTGGAAAGCTATGACGACCGTATCGATCCGGTGGGTGCATGCGTGGGTATTAAAGGAAGCCGCATACATGGCATTGTGCGCGAGCTCCGTAATGAAAACATCGATGTGATTTCCTATACGGCTAATCCATCGCTGTATATTCAGAGAGCTCTCAGCCCGGCAAAGATTTCCTCTATCCGTCTTAACGAGGAGGAAAAGAAAGCAGAGGTGTTCCTTCATCCCGATGAAGTTTCGCTCGCTATAGGAAAAGGGGGTATGAACATTCGTCTGGCCACAATGCTGACCGGATATTCTATCGATGTATATCGCGATATCGAAGAGGGAGAAGAGGACATCTATCTCGACGAATTCCGCGACGAAATCGACGGCTGGGTGATCGAAGCCCTCAAGAATCTTGGACTCGGCACAGCAAAAGCCGTGCTCAATGCAAGCAAGGAGCTGCTCGATCAAGCAGATCTTGAAGACGACACGCTGGAGCATGTGATGGAAGTGCTCCGGGCTGAGTTTGACGACTGATCGTGAGAGCGAAGACAGCGCCCCGGCGTCACACCCCCGGGTGGCGTGCGGTAACAATATCAGGGATTGGATAGAAGAACGCCCCGGGCGTTCGTCCCGGGGAAATCCTTCAGTATCTAAAACCGTTTTATGCGTACAAAAATAAGTAAAATAGTAAAAGACCTTAACGTCGGGCTCAGCACCGCTGTGGAGTTCCTTCGTAAGCACAATATCGAGGTTGAGGATGATCGTAAGCCAAGATAACATCCTCACGAAAAGTAATTGTAAAGGAAGTATTGG
>CAZXGU010000212.1:0-4350 GCA_964640375.1 uncultured Sangeribacter sp.
CGACACCACTCAGATCGACCTTCCTCGCACTGTGCAGAGCGGTCTGCTTCAGGCCCTCCGGATTTTGCGGGGAGTGAAAGGGATAGGGATAATCGAATATGAGAAGAAGGATATTGTGCGCCATCCGTTGGTTCAGCGCATAGTGGATGCCTACGAGAAACGCGAAAAAGAGACAGAGGAAGAGGAAGATTTGGGAACGGAATTAATTTAAATCAAAATGGCAAAGACAGGAGATACAGTTCGTTTTCTTAACAGCACGGGTGGAGGTCGCATCACCCGGATTGAAGGGAAGATAGCCTACGTGGAGGAGGATGGTTTCGAGACCCCCGTTCTGGTCAATGAGCTTGTGGTTGTGCTTCCGGCAGGGCATGAGCCCGACGTGAAGGGCGCCTCGCTGATGTTCGACCAGAAGGCTTTCGATGAGGGGAAGAAGCAGACCCGCGAGAATCCTAAGGCAGCCCGTGAAGCCGAGGCACCGCGGGAGGAATTGCCGGTGGTTGAAACGGAAAGGGGAGAAAGGATAAATGTAGTGCTCGGTTTTGAACCTGAGAATATAAAGGACCTGACGCGCACACGCATTGCGACTGTGCTCGTGAATGATTCCAACTATTTTCTCTCCTTCAATCTAATGGTTCGCGATGAGGAGGCAAAGGCTTGGCGCAATCTCTATCAGGGTGAAGTGTCACCAAATGAGCTGATAGATTGCGCGGTCTTCACGCAAGATACCATTTCACAGATGGAGCGTGTGGTTTTCCAAGCAATCGCTTATAAGAAGGGGAAGGCTTTTCAAGTGAAATATCCGATTAATGTGTCGAAGAAAATCGACCTTACGAAGTTTTTCAAGCTGCATTGCTTCCGTCCCGGAGTCTATTTCGACACTCCCGTGATTGAGATTCCGATTTATTCGGAGAGATGATAGGGAAAATAGGCGAGATAGGCGATGTGGGCGTTATAGGCATTATGGGCGTTATGGGCATTATGGGCGTTATAGGCGTTATGGGCGATTTAGGGGGATATGGCTTAACTTAAAATCTGAGATATGAAAGAGCGATGGTGGACAGCTCCGACCGAGAGTGAAAGCGGAGCAACCGTGCTTGTCACAGGACGCGATTATATGGATGATGTGATGGCAAGCGGAAAATATATCTATCGGGTCAATGTCGGTTGGGATTATAACCGGCTTCCTAACGGTATTCCCGAGGATGCAGATGCCCGGTTAATGGAACAGGCTACGGATGCCCTTCAGGCAGCTTTCAAAAAGGATAAAGTGGCTTATATGACAGGTATCTATACCGGTGACGGCCGACGCGACTGGATTTTCTATACTAAGAATCTGAATATCTTCAATAAGGTGTTTAATAACGCTTTAGCAGAATTAGACACTATGCCTTTGGCAATCGAGGCTGAGGCCGACCCCAATTGGGAGGAGTATAAGGAGATGAAGGAGATTTCCTATATCCCCGAAGATGAGTCGGAATGATTCTACTCAGAGTTCTCGGAGTTCTCAGAGCTCTAAGAGTTCTAAGAGTTCTCGGAGCTTAACTATAATATTCTAACAATAACATAAAAACCTTAAAATCAATGGTAAAAAATTATCTAACATTCCTTTTTGCTCTTGTGGCCTTCGTGTTGGGAGCAAAAGCCCAGGAAACGGAGGAGCTGACTGTTACGCTCAGTTCATCTTATTCTTTAAAAACTATCCCTCTCGACAAGTCAATCAAGATTCGTGCGCAGGCTAACGAAGTGGCCGACATTCGCATCACTGTAAATGACCAAGAAATCGCCAGTCAAACCGATGTGCCGGCCAATACAAAGATTGAAGGAGAATACGCCTTCACTGCGTATGGGGATTACAAGGTTGTGGCCACTGCCACTGCCAATGGCCAGACTGTCACTGCCACCGACAATTATTGCGTTATTGGTGCCTCACAGCCGGCTGCATCAACCATAGTTCCTCCGATGGGTGCTTACCGGAATGCTGACGGAACTGTTACATTCTGCTTCGCTGCCCCTGAAAAGGAAACAGTGCTTCTCGTAGGTTCTTGGAATAACTATGAGGTATCCACTGCCTCCATGATGGAATATATAGATGGCCCGGCCGACGGAGAAGGTTCCTACCGTTATTTCGTAAAGACCGTGGAGGGTATTCCCGTGAATGAGCCCGTGATCTATTATTACAGCGTACAGAGCGGAGTCTCCTTTAAAAACGTGGGTGACCCATACGCACGTTTGGTGCTCGATCCCAATAATGACAAGTATATTTCTGCTGAGGTTTATCCCAATATGCCCGCATATCCTGTGGGGAAAGTGAGTGGTTCTCCTTGTGTGGCAGTGTTCCAGGATAATTTTGGAGAATATGAGTGGAAGGTTACTGATTTCAAGGGCGCTCCCAAAGACGACCTCGTGATTTATGAGCTTCTTTTCCGCGACTTCACAGGAACCGAGGGTAAGGCATTGGGTAATGGAACCGTGCGCTTGGCCATCGAAAAGATTCCTTATCTTAAATCTTTAGGAATTAACGCTGTGGAACTTCTCCCTATCAATGAATTCGACGGAAATGATTCTTGGGGTTATAATCCCAATTTCTATTTTGCCATTGATAAGGCCTACGGCACAGCCCAGGACTATAAAGAATTCATCGACATCTGCCATGAGAACGGTATAGCCGTTATTCTTGATGTTGTTTTCAATCAGAGTGCCGGGCTTCATCCCTGGTATCAGCTCTACCCGGCTGCAAGCAATCCTTTCTATAATCAGACAGCACCACATGCCTACAGCGTGCTCAACGACTGGAAGCAGGAATATCCTCTCGTGCAGCAGCAATGGCACGACATGCTCAAATATTGGCTCTCTGAATATAAAGTTGACGGTTTCCGTTTCGACCTCGTGAAAGGTCTCGGAAATAATGACTCCTATGCCGGAACGGGAAGTATTGAGAACAGAACTAACCGTTTCAACCAGTCGCGTGTTGACCGCATGAAACGTCTCCACGATGCTATGCGTGAAGTTAACCCCGATGCCTATTTCATCAATGAGCTTTTGGGCGATGCTAAGGAGGAGAACGAAATGGCCACTGATGGCGAGCTCAACTGGTTTAACAATAACTATAACGGATGCGAGTTTGCCATGGGCTGGAAGAGCAATCTCAACTCTATGTGGGCTCCCAAAGGATCTCGCACAGCCGGTTCTACTGTGTCCTACCTTGAGAGCCACGACGAAGAACGTTTGGCCTATAAGCAGAAGATGTGGGGCGTGGATCCATATATCAAAGATAACATCTACAATTCATGTTTCCGTCTGGCAGGCGCAGCCGCTCAGATGTTGATGACCCCCGGCTCTCACATGATTTGGCAGTTCTCAGAGATGGGTAACGCTCAGAGCACAAAGGATAAGAATGGTGGTAACAACACCGGTAAAAAGATTGTGGATTGGGCTCTGATGGATAATCCGGCTAACGGTGGCCTCGTGGACCGTTATCGCGAACTTATCCATATTCGTTTAGAGAATCCCGATTTGTTTGGTCCTGATGCAACCTTCAGCCTCAATTTCAACAACTCGGCAAATTATCCCACTGCCCCCAAGAACCTACTTTATGCCAAGTCGGTTTATGGCGATAAAGAGATATATGTTCTTATCAACCCGAGTGTGAAAGACGCTCTCACTTCAACTGTAGATTTCCTCAGCACCGATGCCGACCATTATCATGTAATGTCGCAGTGGGGAGCCACTGATGCAGTGATCGATTATGCAGCTAAGACTGTTACATTGCCAGCCAACGGTTTGGTTGTGATTGGCTCAAAGAATGTTGAATCGGCAGTGGAGGATATTCTTTCTGATAATGAATCTCAGATGAGCGTTTACAGCAATGGCGGCGTTCTTTACGTTGTGAATGGCGCAGCTCCTGTGGAGGTTTGGAATGCTGCCGGCGTTAAGGTTGCGTCCTCTAACGGTAATCTTGAGGTTTCACTTCCTGCCGGAGTATATATCGTTCGCAGCGGCAGCGAATCAAAAGTTGTAAGATTATAACATGTGACGCGATTTTTCGCGTCCGACAATCAATAATCAACCAGTAGGGACGCGATTTTTCGCGTCCGACCAGGATAAAAATAAAATGGGGGTTCCGTAATTTGTGCGGAACTCCCATTCGTGTGAATGTGGCATATAGCCATAATGGTAGTTCCTGGTTGGACGCGAAAAATCGCGTCCCTACTGTGCGAAAAATCGCGTCCCTACTGCGCTAAGAATCGCGTGCCGACAAAGCAATGCGGCCTGTTTTCTCACGAAAACAGGCCGCATCGGTGGGCGTTGACGGATTCGAACCGCCGACCCTCTGCTTGTAAGGCAGATGCT
>CAZXGU010000213.1:0-4336 GCA_964640375.1 uncultured Sangeribacter sp.
AGAATCCCTATGATCATTATGCAAAAAAAGCTGCCGATATTGATTACAAATTTGCTGATGAGGCAGCTCTCTTTGCAGGCGATCTTTTCCGGATGTATCAGAAATATGCTGAATCGAAAGGATGGCAACTCACGGTTTCTTCTGTATCGGAGGGTGCTTCGGGAGGATATAAGGAGATTGTCTTCAATCTTACCGGTGCCGGTGTTTATGGCACAATGAAATATGAGAGCGGGGTTCATCGTGTGCAGAGAGTGCCTGCCACTGAAACGCAAGGTCGAGTGCATACCTCTGCAGCAACAGTGGCAGTGCTTCCCGAAGCCGAGGAATTTGATGTGGAAATTCATGAAGGTGAAATTAAGTGGGACACTTTCCGCTCAGGAGGAGCAGGAGGTCAGAATGTGAACAAGGTGGAATCCGGCGTCAGGCTACGATATAACTGGAAGAATCCCAATACGGGTGTGGTGGAGGAGATTCTTATCGAATGTACCGAGACCCGCGACCAGCCCAAAAACAAGGAACGCGCACTTTCTCGCCTCCGCACTTTCATTTATGATAAAGAGCATCAGAAATATCTCGATGATATCGCTTCAAGAAGGAAAACAATGGTGAGCACAGGCGACCGTTCTGCCAAAATCCGAACTTATAATTATCCCCAGGGACGAATCACTGATCACCGAATCAATTATACAATATATAATCTGTCTGCTTTCATGGATGGCGACATTCAGGGTGTGATCGATCAACTAATAGTGGCTGAAAATGCCGAGAAGCTGAAAGAGGCAGAATTATAAGCGTGGATATCAAAAAAAAAGACTCTTGATAAAATAAATTGTTAAAAAAACCTCTCTTATAATCTTTTGAGAGAAGATAGATGTTATAAAGGTAGATTCTTCAAAAAAGAATCTACCTTTATATTATAAGATATATTATAAGACGCCTTAATCTTGCAGCGCCGATAAAAAATCAAGTAATAACCATTTTAAAACACACGCTATGAAAACACTATCCATCCTTACCTACGCCATCGGATTCATCCTTCTGCTCGTTTCATGTTTCACAACAGGTGTTACACTGACATGGTGGCTCGGAGGCCTCGCAGTCTTTTTCCTTATTATAGGCTGCGTGTTCCAATTTAACAGTATGCGACACAATGGTAATTATTCTCACAGATAATTTCCCTGTCGCTTACAAGAAATTGATTATAAAGAAAGATATAGCTCTAATCGAAAAGGTTATCAGCCCGCTTTAATGAAGCGGGCTTTCCTATGTCGATGAGTTGGAGCTTAGGGTCATGCCTCTCCCCTATTTTTAAATTTCCACATTCACTAAGAAAGAAATCCATCACAGGGAAGACTCTCCGGCCGGTTGCTTCTGAATAACGTCTAAGAGCTACCATTGCTCTTTTTCCTATTATATATATACCGCTGAAAGCCACCTCCCGGTCGCTTAGGGCCAGTTTAAACCCTGAAGGACGAAACTCTCCGGTTGATAGGTTATGCCATCCTTTCAATCTTCCTTCATTATTGAATATCAGACGGCGCGAACTGTCTCGATCGCTTGTGAGGAGCGTTATATCATTTCCCGATTCTTCGTGATAAAGCATCAACCCTTCTAAGTCGGCATTGCTTAGAATATCTACATTATGAACCAGAAAGGGAGAATCGTCATAAGAAAAAAGAATTTTACCTGCGGCAAGGAGGCCGCCTCCTGTATCGAGAAGAGACTCTCTCTCATCGCTGATATCATAACTTATTCCGAAATCATGAGTCTCCAAAAAATCAATAATCTGTTCGCCGAAATGATGAATATTAATCACCATCTCATCAAATCCTTGATTTTTTAAGGTGACTATAACCCGTTCCAGCATTGGAACTCCACCTACAGGCACAAGAGCTTTAGGATGGGAAAGGGTCCATGGCTTCAACCGGGTTCCGAGACCGGCAGCCAGAATCATTGCCTTCATTTTTTATCCTCCTTTCTATTATAGACCTTTTTAATACCCTGTTCGCGATGACACACCTCTACCACGGCCATAGGAAATCTGTCGGCAAGCATTTTTGCCACCGCTTCTGCACAATAAACCGACCGATGCTGACCGCCAGTGCAGCCAAAACCGATCTGAATAGATGTGAACCCACGTTTCACATATCTTTCAACCGTAGGCGAAACTAATTCAAAAGCCCTTTCAGAGAAAAGATCTGTTTCACCTCGCTCCTTCAGAAAATCTATCACAGGTTGATCGAGTCCGGTAAGAGTTTTATACTCCTTATATCTTCCCGGGTTGTGCATCCCCCGGCAATCAAACATAAAGCCTCCCCCATTTCCGGAATAGTCGGCCGGATAGCTCTTCTTATAAGAGAAAGAGAATATTTTTATGGTGAGGTGATCTTTCTTTTCCTTAACCATAAATCTATCATCGCGCATAAGCATTAAAGAGACTCTTCTTAGCTCAGGGAAAGCATCGACTGTTCCCTCCTCAATCAACTGCCCCAAATTTTTCAAAGCCGCCGGAATACTTTCAAGAAAATGGGCCTTTTTCTCCACCAGCCCCCTAAGACCGTAGGCACCTAAAACTTGAAGTGTGCGGAAAAGAGCAAACAAGAGAGCTGAAGAAAGAAGTTTTTCTTTGGATACCCCCTTTAACACTGAATATTCCTCGGCATAGATAGTTAGCATTTTCATTCTGAATTCATTGTTGAAGGAAGCTTTGGCCTGCCATAGGAATGAAACGGCATCATAAAGAGAGGGACCGAGCCGTCCTCCCTGAAAATCGATGAAATAGCATTTTTCATTCTTCACCATTACATTCCGGCTTTGAAAATCGCGATACATAAAACCCGAAAACTCCCGACTCGATTCCATTATTTTATCGGCGAGCAGCTCGAAATCATTTTCGAGAGCCTCTTCATCGAAATCAATTCCCGAGGGCTTAAGAAATTCATACTTAAAATAATTAAGGTCCCAAAACACCTGACGACGCGAGAAAGGAGCATATTCCACGTCATTCTCCCATTCCATCTTGTTTACACATTGCATCCGGGCCAACGCCTTCAATGCTGAAACAATTAAATCCTCCGCATTCCCGAGATTTTCCCTGCCTTGAATACCGGTCTCCTTAATGATACGAGCATTAGAGATTAAAGAGAAAAGAGACACATCTCCCAAATCCTCCTGGATATAATATAATCCTGTAGGGGCAACGACATAAACTTCCGGCACAGCAATGCCGGCCTTTAGAAAATCTCTCGACAAATTCACAAAGGCTCTGCAATCTCTTGTATTTTCTCCGGCAACACCTATACAGCTCTCCTTTCCCCCCGACAAACGGTAATAAACCCTGCCAGAGCCTGCACCCGGGAGCTTCAGGACTTGCTCAGGAAAGGAACCATATTTTTTCTTAAAAAGATCTGAAAGAATCTTAATATCGTTCATTATTACATCAGACTATATGTTATAAATATGAAGAGGGAGGAGAAAGAGGAGCAATTTTGAGATTAAATTATAAAGATTACACCCTTTCTATGTTACAAAATTAAGCAAAAACGCTCAAATAAAGAATCTTTTTATTAATTTTGCAGTTGGTCATGTAAGAAAGCAAATAAATCAATATAAACCCAAATATAAAAACAGAATGGCTAAAATTGAAGATTTTAATTTCAATGGCAAGAAAGCTATCGTACGCGTAGATTTCAATGTGCCTCTTGATGAAAACGGAAACATCACTGACGACACCCGTATCCGTGGTGCCCTTCCCACTCTCAAAAAGATTCTCGCCGACGGCGGAAGCCTTATCATTATGTCTCACATGGGCAAACCCAAAGGGAAAGTAAATCCAAAACTTTCACTTTCTCAGATTAAGGATGCCGTGGCAAAAGCACTTGGCACAGATGTGAAGTTTGCTCCCGATTGTGCAAAGGCCTCTGAAGCAGCCGCCGAGCTGAAGCCCGGAGAAGTGTTGCTACTTGAGAATCTTCGTTTCTACCCTGAAGAGGAAGGCAAACCTGTAGGAATCGACAAAAACGACCCCGGTTACGACGATGCCAAGAAAGCAATGAAAGAGGCTCAGAAAGACTTCGCTAAGACACTTGCAAGCTATGCAGATGTTTATGTTAACGATGCCTTCGGAACAGCCCACCGTCGCCATGCTTCCACAGCTGTAGTGGCAGATTATTTCGACAAGCAGGATAAGATGCTCGGTTATCTTATGGAAAAAGAGGTTAATGCTGTTGATAGCATCCTCAAAGATATCAAGCGTCCTTTCACAGCTATCATGGGCGGCTCTAAGGTTTCCACCAAGATCGGTATTATCGAAAACCTGATGGATAAGGTTGGTAAC
>CAZXGU010000214.1:0-4327 GCA_964640375.1 uncultured Sangeribacter sp.
GCACAAACCTCCTTGTGCGCAACATCGTGGATATGCGTTTCATTGTCGTGGCAACCGAGGAGGATGCTCTCCATTTGGAAAATGCCATGATAAAAGAATATCAGCCGCGCTATAATGTCTTGTTAAAAGATGATAAATCTTATCCTTGGATTGTTGTCACAAAAGAATTATATCCCCGCGTGTTCATGACACGCGAGAAGGGGCTGCCGGCAAAATATTATGGCCCTTATTCCAATCAGCACTCCGCTAAGGTTGTGCTCGATCTTATCCGCGAAACCTATCCGCTTCGCAGCTGCCGCCATGCTCTTGATGAGAAGAGCATAGCCCGTAATAAATATTCCCTATGTCTCGACTATCATATAAAGAAATGCGCCGGTCCGTGCCGGGGATTGATTAATCCCGAAGATTATGGCAAATATATTTCGCGTGTGCGTCAGATTCTAAATGGAGAAACAGTAGAGCTCGAACGTATCCTTTTAGCCGAAATGAATGAGTTGGCTGAGAATTGGAAATTTGAGGAGGCGCAGGCAGTAAAAGAGAAATATGAAGCTGTCAAGGGCTACAATGCCAAGAGCGTGATAGGGGAATCGAGCGGGGATGACGCCGACATGTTTGCATACGTAGAGAATGAAGATCGAGCATTCGTCAATTTCATGCATCTTCACAAGGGGGCAGTGACTCAGAGTCTCAATCTCGAATATCGGCGACACAAGAATGAAGTGACGCGCGAGGAAATTCTTTCCATGGCGATGTCGGAAGTGAAATCACGCTTTGATCGCGATTTCAAGGAAGTGATAGTGCCATTCCTTCCCGACGTGGAATTTGAGGGAGTCACTTTCACCGTTCCTAAGAAAGGCGCAAAAAAGAAGGTGCTCGACGTCGGGATGAAGAATGCACAACAATATATGAAAGATGTTGAGACAGCAGCCGAAAAACTCAATCCTGAACGCAGTGTCGAAAAACTCATGGCTCAGATGAAGTCTGATTTCCGACTAAAAGTGGAGCCGCGTCATATAGAATGTTTCGACAACTCCAACATTCAGGGCACGAATCCTGTGGCGAGTTGCGTCGTTTTCCGGAATGGCAAACCGAGCAAACGCGACTATCGTCATTTCAATATCAAGACGGTGGTTGGAGCCAACGACTTCGCCTCGATGAAAGAGATTCTTCATCGTCGCTACACTCGTATGATGGCTGAAGGGGAGCCTTTGCCTCAGTTGGTGGTGGTGGATGGCGGTAAAGGCCAGCTCAGCGCAGCAGTCGAAGCGTTCGATGAAATGGGGATAAGGGGAGAGGTGGCACATGTGGGCATAGCCAAGCGTCTTGAAGAGATCTATTTCCCGGGCGACAGTCTTCCGCTTTATATTGATAAGAAGTCACCGAGTCTTCGGGTGGTGCAGGCGCTCCGCGATGAGGCCCACAGATTTGGAATCACCCATCATCGAAACCGCCGTTCAAAGGGACAGGTGGTAAGTGAGCTCGACGGAATATCCGGAGTAGGACCGGCCACGGCAGCAACATTGATGAAACATTTCAAAAGCGTCAAGAAATTAAAAGAGGCCACGCTCGAAGAAATTTCACAAGCCGTAGGAAAGGCAAAAGGGGCTCTGGTTTATGGCCATTTCCATCCGGAATCATAGAAAAATGAAAATAATTGCAGAAATATGTTGTAAAACATGTTTGCAGATTAAAATATATTGATATAAAGTTGTAATTTTGCACCGAGTAGCATCGTGAAGGAGCAAATGTGAAAAAAGATGCCTAACCCATGAACTCATTAATCACGTTAACCCAAATGAGGCGTTAACCCGAATAGGAAGTTGAACAATCAACTTTATTGGCTTTAACTCAATTTTTAGCTTAACTAAATAATTTTACTCATGAAGAAACAACTTCTTTACAGTTTGCTGTTTGGAATGTTTGCTGTGCCGAGTGTTTTTGGTGCTGACTATGGTCTGCCATCAGGAATTCAGGAAGGAAACATTCTTCACTGCTTCAACTGGCCTGCAAAGGAAGTGAAGAACGCACTGCCGCAGATTGCCGCAGCCGGTTTCGGAACCGTGCAGCTTTCTCCGCTTCAGCGAGGAGACGTGAATGTCGGCTCTCCCTGGCACGATCTTTACCGTCCTTACGACCTCGCCTTTAAACCATCCGGCTATTGCAGCGAGGCTGATCTGAGAGACCTCTGTAGTGCTGCTGCTACCTATGGCATCAAGATTATCGTGGATGTTGTGGCCAACCACGTTGATAAGACCGCAGGCTACCATGACACATGGTGGGATGCAAACGGACGTGTCCGCTGGAATGGAGGCATCAACTACGGTGATCGCTATTCAATCACTCACGGTCAGCTTGGCGACTACGGAGACATCAACTCTGAGGATTCAGAAGTTGCAGCCCGTGGTAAAGCTTACGTAGAAAAACTCAAATCTCTCGGTGTAAAGGGTTGCCGTTGGGATGCAGCAAAGCACATCGGTCTTCCCTCCGAAGGATGTAATTTCTGGAGAGAGGTAACCTCGGTTCCCGGAATGTATCATTACGGTGAGATCCTTGATGCCGCCGGTCCCAACCCCTCGATCATAAAAGAATATACCAATTACATGTCGGTTACCGACAACAAGTATAGCAATGGAGCCGCGAAAGATAACGGAGGTATTGCTTACGGCTACGGAGGTGACCATGTTGTGAATCAGGGTTGTGCTGACACAAAGATGGTGTATTGGGCAGAATCTCACGATACCTACTCCAATGATGAATGGAGTATGAACGTAGATCAGAGCGTCATCGACCGTGCATACGCTTGTTACGCTTGCCGTAACGGCGCTGCTGCCCTCTATCTTTCTCGCCCTAAAACAAAAGGCTTCAACAACATCAAGGTTGGAGTAGGTACGGATGCGTATAAATCCAAACATATCTCTGAGGTAAATAAATTCCGCAACGCGATGGTTGGTCGCAAAGACTGGTGCGAGGCCGGAGGCAACACTTTCTGCGTGACTCGTGAAGGCGGTGGCGCAGTCATCGTAACTAAAGGTAGCGGAAACGTATCTGTTACGAATGGTGGTGGCTTCTGTCCTGCCGGAACTTACACTGACCGCGTGTCAGGAGGAACATTCACTGTAACTTCTACGACTATCAGCGGTAATGTAGGTTCGAGCGGTATCGCAGTCCTCATCAAGGATGGCCTTGAACCGCCGATCGGCGGAGGCGGTGAAATCATCGATCCCCCGGTAGTAACAGATGGCGACATGTGGATTCTCGGTAATCTTGAAGGCGCAGCCGGTTGGAGCAAAACTCCCGGTACTGGCGCTGCCATGACCCTTACCAATGGCAAGTATGTTGCTAAGAATGTTAAGATGGTAAAGGCTGCCAATGAAACAAAATGTTATTTCAATCTTACCGACTATGTTGGTGCCACATGGGATGATCTCAATATGAATGCCAACCGTTACGGTGCAGCCACTGAGGGCGTTTCTATCACTCTCGGCTCTCCTGCAGCAGTAACAAAATATGCTAATGGAGTTGACGCTTCCGGATGTCTCTCTTGGACAGTTGCAGAAGGCACCTACGACTTCACTTTCGATCCCTCTGCAATGACTATTACCGTTGTTAACGCAGGTGGCGGCGGAGGCAATGATGATCCCATCATTATCGATCCTCCGGTAACCGGTGACGACCATTACATCTATTACGATGGTACTTTCACCAACCCAACTGTTTGGGCTTGGACATCATCTGCAAACTGCAATAGCAATGGCACATGGCCTGGAGATAAGATGACTAAACAGAACGGTAAATGGTACTGGGCTCTTCCTGCCGGGAAATCTGTTCCTGAAAATGTAATTATTTCAGAAAATGGCGGTGCTAAAGCCGGTGGTGGCGACCTCGTATATGTTGATAAAGCCACTTATCATAACGACGGTACTTATTCAACAGGTGGAGACGATCCTATCATCATCACTCCTCCGGTGGGAGAAGGCGACATGTGGATTCTCGGTAATATCGATGGTCACCAGTGGACCACAAATTCCGGCGCTACAATGACCCTTACAAACGGTAAGTATGTTGCAAATGGTGTTAAACTTACAGCGGCTGCTGATGAAACAACCTGCTACTTCAACATCACTGACAAGCTTGGCGCTTCTTGGGACGAACTTAACATGGTAGCAAACCGTTACGGTGCAGCAACCGAAGGAGCTCCGATTACTCTTGGCTCTCCAGCCACTGTAACAAAATAAGCTAATGGAGTTGATGGTTCCGGCTGTCTTTCTTGGAGAATTGCCCCTGGCACCTACGACTTCACATTCGATCTCTCTGCGATGACTCTGAC
>CAZXGU010000215.1:0-4305 GCA_964640375.1 uncultured Sangeribacter sp.
GGGATTATGAGCCAAAGGCTCAGACGCCGAAACAAACAAGGGATGATTAAAGGGGATTGGGATTATGAGCCAAAGGCTCAGGCGCCGAAACAAACAAGAGATTATTAAAGGGGGATTGGGATTGAGCCAAAGGCTCAGGCGCCGAAACAAACATTAGATGATTGAACGGGGATTAGGATTTTAGACAGAGCTCGAAGGCCGAAGGCAAGGAGGAGAAAAAGGAGTTTATATTTCACTGAGGATTTAAAATTTATATTTGACAAAGTCATGATAATTAAGTAAATTTGCACATAGAACCAAAAAGATACTTAAAGGATAAATAAAAGAAGAGGAATGGCAACAAGCAATCAGCAGAAACAAGAACTTTTCAAGGCTATATGGGCCACGGCCGAAGACCTCCGCAATTCGGTTGATGGATGGGATTTTAAATCGTATGTACTTGGCATCTTATTCTATCGATTCATTTCAGAGAATATTACCAACTATATCAACAAGATGCAGCAGGAAGCCGGGGATTCGGATTTCGATTATGCAAACTTTTCAGACGAGGAAGCAATAGGAGCAAAAGAGGATTTGGTAAGGGAGAAAGGTTTCTTTATTCTCCCCTCCCAACTCTTTTGTAATGTCCGCAAAAATGCCAAGAATGATCCCAACCTTAATGTTACACTTGCAGAAATATTTAAATCTATTGAAGCTTCAGCGGTGGGCACGGAAAGTGAAGATGACCTGAAAGGACTTTTTGCTGATATTGATGTGAATTCAAATAAATTGGGAGGAACAGTTGAAAAACGAAACGAACAACTCACCAAGATTCTTAACAATATAGGGAGTATTGACCTCAAAGGGGATTATGAGGACAATCAAATAGACCTTTTCGGAGATGCTTACGAGTTTCTAATGGCAATGTATGCTTCCAATGCAGGGAAAAGTGGAGGAGAATATTATACCCCTCAGGAGGTGAGCGAACTACTTGCGAGGATAGTTAGTCATAATCGTCAATGGGTTAATAAGGTTTATGACCCGGCGTGCGGTTCGGGGTCTTTGTTGCTGAAATTTGCAAAGCTTCTTGGGGCAGAGAATGTTAAACAGGGCTTTTTCGGTCAGGAGTTGAATATTACAACCTATAACCTCTGCCGAATTAATATGTTCCTGCATAACATCAACTATAATAAATTTGACATTCATAATGGAGACACCCTTCTTGAACCCTACCACTGGGATGAAGAGCCATTTGACGCAATCGTCAGTAATCCCCCTTACTCCACTAAATGGGTTGGTGAGGATAACCCATTGCTAATAAACGACCCTCGGTTTGCACCTGCCGGAGTGCTTGCACCAAAAAGTAAGAGCGATCTGGCCTTCACGATGCACATTCTCTCATGGCTATCAACAGAGGGCACGGCGGCCATTGTTGAGTTCCCAGGGGTATTATATCGTGGAGGAAAGGAACAGAAGATTAGGAAATATCTTATTGACAATAATTATGTTGACACTGTGATTCAGCTACCTGCCAACCTCTTTTTTGGAGTGACGATTGCCACGTGTATCATAGTTTTGAAGAAATCGAAAAAAGATAATAAGACCCTTTTCATAGATGCCTCCAATCTCTTTATCCATGAAGGGAATAAAAACAAACTCTCACCTGAAAATATAGAAGTAATAGTAGAGGAGTATGCCGAGCGCAAGGAGGTTAAACACTTCTCAGCCCTTGTAGATAATAGCACGATTGCGGAGAATGGTTATAATCTATCGGTCAGCTCCTACGTTGAGGCAGAAGACACACGCCCCCAAACCGATATCAAGGAGCTTAATGCACGGATAGCGAGAATAGTGGAACATGAGAATAAGCTACGCGCGGAGATTGATGCCATAGTAAAAGAACTTGAAGCAGAGACGGTATGAGCAAGTTAAAAGAACTTATCGAAAGACTATGTCCGGATGGAGTGCCATTCATGAAGCTGGGAGAAGTTGCTAAAATTAAAAATGGTAAAGACTATAAACATCTTAATGAAGGCGAAATACCTGTATATGGTTCAGGTGGAATCATGACTTATGTAGATCAATCTATGTATGAAAAAGAATCTGTTCTTCTGCCTCGTAAAGGATCTATCGGTAAAATATATTATGTGGACAAACCATTCTGGAATGTTGACACCATTTATTACACAGAAATAGATACTCAATTTATTCTTCCAAAATTCCTTTATTATTTTCTTAGTACTCAGAAGCTTGAATCATTGAATTGTGGAAAAGGAGCTGTCCCAAGTCTTACTCAAGAAATTTTATATAGAATTATTATTCCTGTACCTCCACTCGAAGTTCAGGAGGAAATTGTGAGAATTCTTGATATATTCAGTGCGCACGCAGCGGAGCTGCAAGCGGAGCTGCAAGCACGCAAAGAACAATATGAATATTATCGTAATCTTTTGCTTACCTTCAATCCCTCCGCTAACGACTCCGGGACCGATGGTAAGCAAAAGATTGGGGATGTAACTTCCACCCCCCCAGGGAGTTACAAAATTGAATGGAAAACTTTGGGTGAGATTAGTAAAAAAATATGCTCTGGAGGGACACCTCTAACATCAATTAAATCTTATTATGAGGGTAACATTCCATGGTTACGCACCCAGGAGGTTGATTGGAAAAATGTTTTAGATACAGGAATAAAAATCTCAGAGGATGCAGTTAAATATTCCTCTGCAAAAATCATTCCTCCTAATTGCGTAATAATAGCAATGTATGGCGCGACTGCTGCAAAGTGTTGTATCAATAAAATTCCTCTTACAACAAATCAAGCTTGTTGTAATTTAGAGATTGACCCAGTTTTGGCGAACTATCAATACGTATATCAATGGATTTGTAATAATTATCTTACACTCAAATCTATGGGCGAAGGAAGTCAAAACAACATCAATGCTTCTAAAATTAAAAAATTTCCTATCCCCATCCCTCCTCTGGAAGTTCAGGAGAAGATTGTTTCTATCCTCGACCGCTTCGAAACCTTGGTTAACGACCTTTCCAAAGGGTTGCCGGCGGAAATTGCTGCCGTTAAAGAGCAGTATGAGTATTACCGAAATAAATTATTAACTTTTAAAAAACTCGCTTAATTCATTAATTTAGAAAAAATATGGCAGAGCAGTATCAATTGGTGTCGGAAAACCCTGAATCTACAGTGGTTGCGGATTTTGAACCGGGCTATTACAGCGCCGCGCAGTATCAGAGTGAGGCGGAAATGGAGAAGGACTTTATTGAGCGTCTCAGCCGGCAAGCCTACGAATATCTGCCAATCTCTTCTGAAAAGGAGCTGATTTCTAATCTTCGCAGCCAGATTGAAAGGCTCAACAAAATCAATTTTGAAGACCGCGAATGGGAAGAATTCTTTCACAAATATATTGGTAATCCCAACATGGGAATTGTGGAGAAGACTAAAACCATTCAAGAGGACTATGTAAAAGCTTGGACTCGCCCCGACGGTTCGCTGGTTAACATTTCTCTCATAGATAAAAAAGATATACATAATAATTCCTTGCAGGTTATCAACCAATATGTGCCTGAGGGAGGGGCATACGAAAACCGTTATGACGTCACAGTTTTGGTGAACGGGCTGCCGTTGGTGCATGTGGAATTAAAAAGACGAGGAGTAAGCATCAAAGATGCTTTTAACCAAATCGACCGTTATCAACGGGATTCTTTTTGGGCAGGCAGCGGTTTATATGAGTTTGTGCAAATCTTTGTAATCTCTAACGGCACATTAACAAAATATTACAGTAACACCACCCGCGATGCCGTAAGCAAAGCAAATCAGAAGAATGGGAAAGGCAGAGGAAAGAAGCAAACCTCCAATTCTTTTGAGTTCACATCCTACTGGGCAACCAAAAATAACACACCGGTTTATGACCTTATGGATTTTACTCAAACCTTCTTTTCAAAACACACACTTCTAAATATTCTGACAAAATATTGTGTCTTCACATCGGAGAATCTATTGCTTGTGATGCGTCCTTATCAGATTGCAGCCACAGAAGAGATAATGCTACGGATAAAAACCTCCACCAATGCAAAAACTTACGGCAAACGAGAAGGGGGTGGATATATTTGGCATACCACCGGCTCCGGAAAAACCCTTACCTCTTTTAAGACTGCTCGCCTTGCTTCTCGTTTGGAGGGTGTTGATAAAGTGTTGTTTGTCGTGGACCGTAAAGATCTCGACTATCAGACGATGAAGGAATATGACCGTTTGAGAAAGGAGCGGCCAATTCTAACAGTTCGGCCGCTGTGCTCAAGAAGCAGCTCGACGACTCGGAC
>CAZXGU010000216.1:0-4241 GCA_964640375.1 uncultured Sangeribacter sp.
CACCGCTACAGTGATCGACACAACTGAAGACCTCTACCATCTCAATCTCTCACAGGAATCCGGCTTAACCACTCCTGAAGGTTCTTTCGCCGCAAGAGAAATTTCAGAAGCTATCAATGAATTCTCCCCCGAATATAAGCAACCCTTCACAATGTATGTGGCCGGCTATAAATATAATGAGATTGCAGAGAAAATGGGACTTCCCCTTGGCACTGTCAAGAGCCGCATCTTCTTCGCTCGCAAACGTCTCCAGACTCTTCTTAAAGATTACAGATAATAAAAGATAAAACCCGAAATAAGAGAATTTTTTCTCTAAGTTTTGCATTTATAGAAATTACAATATGTATCGCAAGGGAGTGGCTCCAAACGCCGCTCCCTTAATTGTTATCTCATCTCCTATTCCTTCTTCCTACTTTTAGACGTTTCGCTTGTTATAAATCTAAAGCCTGATTAAAGAAATGCTCAAAGTTACTTATATATTTCATTCATCTTTTTTAGTGACCACGGAACGGTGTAATGTGCTGTTCGACTTTTGGAAAGATCCCTATGGAAAGCTTCCCGAACTGATTGATGCCGAAAAGCCTCTCTATGTGGTGGTGTCACATTTTCATAAAGATCACTTTAACAGTGAGATTTTCAAATTCGCGTCCCTTTACCCCCGGATTCATTACATTTTAAGCCGCGACACAGCCAAAAGATCAAAATTCTTTTTCTCTTCCACTTCCACTCATACGGGTCCACACCTTGACCCATCACTTCTTTCTGTGCTTACACCCGGCGAAAGCTATGTGGATAATGTTCTCAGAATAGATGCTTTCGGGTCAACGGATGTTGGAAATTCCTATCTGCTCACAACTGAGGGTAAACGTGTGTTTCACGCCGGCGATCTGAATGCCTGGATTTGGAAAGATGAATCGACCAAAGAAGAGGTGGAACAAGCCATTACCCTCTTTATGAAGGAGCTCGACAATCTAAAAGAAACACTAAATAAGGATATATTGGATGAAGAAAAAAGCAATAATGCGGTTCTCCCTCCCCAAATAGATGTGAGTCTATTTCCTGTTGACTCGCGCTTGGGCACTGACTATTGGGAGGGAGCAAAGCTATTTCTGCAAACCTTCCGCATATCTACGTTTATACCGATGCACTATGGCCTGGGCTCTCCCGAAGAGCAACTGAAGCGCAGAGTAGATGCCGCACAATTTGAGAACTACGCCAACCCGGAGTATCCTACGGAATATATCGGCCCGCTCGACATCTACGGTTCAGTCTTAAAAATATAGACTCTCATTTTAGACCCATTGTGACCCTCAAATATAACTTTTTTGTGACTTGGGGTCTCAGGATAAAAAGTTTTTACTAATTTTGCAAAACGAAATAAAGTTATGATTACAGCTTCAGCAAAAAAACGCGAAAATATTGCCGAATATCTCTTGTATATGTGGCAGATAGAGGATCTCATCAGAGCCTATGGGCTTGATCTCGACCGCATTCAAAAAGATATAATCGACCGGCACACCAACCTTTCCGATGAGCAAAAAAAAGAGATGCGCGACTGGTATGAATCGCTCATCGATATGATGCGCCGCGAAGGAGTGGAAAAGTCGGGACATCTTCAACTTAACAAGAATGTGCTTATTGATCTCAATAACCTTCACGCACGCTTGTTGAAAAATCCCAAATTCGCTCAATATGCTGCCGAATTTTATAACACTCTTCCATATATAGTGGAAATACGCGCTAAAGCGGGAGATAATAAAAAGGATGAACTCGAATCCTGTTTCGATGCCCTTTATGGCATTCTCATGCTGCGCCTCCAAGGGAAAGAGATTTCTAAAGATACTCTGGACGCAACGCAACAGATATCCAGATTTTTAGCTCTCTTGGCTAAATATTACAAGCAGGATTATAACAATGAGCTCGACTTCGAAGAAGATTGAGGCTCATAATCACCCTGATTCAGAATAAAAGATATTATAAAATATATGAAGATACTTGTAACCGGATCTCATGGTCAGCTCGGCAACAGCCTAAAGAAGGTTTTTGCCGGCGATGCCGATCTTGAGGTGGTTTATACGGATGTGGAGGATCTCGATATCACCGACCGTGAGGAAGTGGATCACTTCATTCGTGAGAATAAATTTGATTTCATAGTCAATTGTGCCGCATACACGGCTGTTGACCGTGCGGAAACCGACGACCTTAAAGCTGCTGCAATCAATACAGTAGCCGTAGGCTATATTGCCCAAGCTGCTTCAAGGCATAGAGTAAAGGTGATTCATATTTCAACTGACTATGTATTTAACGGCGAAGGGTTCCGTCCTTATGAAGAGAATGATGAGCCATATCCAAGGAGCATCTATGGCCGCACTAAATTGGAGGGTGAAGGGATTCTGACATCCTTCTGTCAGGATGCTCTTATTATCAGAACGGCATGGCTTTATTCTGAATTTGGAGGCAATTTCGTAAAGACCATGTTGCGTCTTTCACAGGAACGCGACAGCATTGATGTCGTGGCCGACCAGATCGGATCCCCTACCTATGCCGGCGACCTTGCCGAAGCTATCCATCACATAATAAAACATAAAAAATGGCTTCCCGGAATCTATCATTTCACAAATGAGGGCGTGGCTTCATGGTTTGATTTCACCAAAGCTATTTTTGAGATTGCCGGGAAGAAGACTCCGGTAAATCCCATTCCGACTTCTCAATTTCCGTCACCGGCAAAAAGGCCGCAGTATTCGGTGTTGAGCAAAATGAAGATTAAGAACACCTACGGCGTTAAAATCCCATATTGGCGCGATTCCCTCAAGAAATGCCTCAAACTTTTAGGCGAATAAGAATATGTCAGAAGAACTGAACAAAGAAATTGCTCGCAGACGCACCTTCGCAATCATCTCTCACCCGGATGCCGGTAAAACCACTCTCACCGAGAAGCTCCTTCTTTTTGGTGGGGCAATCCATGTGGCTGGTGCCGTCAAGAGTAACAAGATAAAGAAAACCGCCACTTCCGACTGGATGGAGATTGAGAAGCAGCGCGGCATATCCGTGGCAACCTCAGTTATGGGTTTTAATTATGGTGATTACAAAATCAACATTCTTGACACTCCAGGTCACCAGGATTTTGCGGAAGATACTTTCAGAACTCTCACTGCTGTCGATTCAGTTATCATCGTAGTTGATGCCGCCAAGGGTGTGGAGACCCAGACCCGCCGTCTGATGGAGGTTTGCCGAATGAGAAATACTCCGGTGATTATCTTCGTCAATAAGATGGACCGGGAAGGTCGCGATCCTTTCGATATTCTTGATGAGCTCGAGAAGGAACTCCAGATCAACGTGCGGCCTCTCACATGGCCTATCAATATGGGGGCACGCTTCAAAGGTGTGTATAATATTTATGAACATGGTCTCGACCTCTTCACTCCTTCCAAGCAAACCATAAGCGAGCGTATCGAGATTTCCGATGTCTCCTCTCCGGAGGTTGACAAACTTGTAGGTGAGGCTGATGCAGCCAAACTCCGTGAAGATCTCGAACTAATAGAGGGTGTATATCCCGAATTTGACACGGAAGAATACCTTGCCGGCAACACCGCACCGGTATTCTTCGGCTCAGCGCTCAACACCTTCGGTGTTAAGGAATTGCTTGATTGTTTCGTGAAGATTGCGCCTGCCCCTCGTCCCATTCAGGCTGTGGAGAGGGAAGTAAGGCCGGAAGAGGAAACATTCACAGGATTTGTGTTTAAGATTCACGCCAACATGGATCCGAACCATCGTTCTTGTATTGCCTTTGTAAAGATATGTTCAGGTAAATTCGAACGCAATGTCAACTACCGGCATGTCCGCAACGAGAAGATGATGCGTTTTGCAGCTCCAACGGCGTTCATGGCCCAGAAGAAAAATATTGTAGATGAGGCTTATCCCGGTGATATAGTGGGCATACCCGATACCGGTAATTTCAAGATTGGAGATACGCTCACAGGCGGCGAGGTGCTTCATTTTAAGGGTCTGCCTTCCTTCTCTCCTGAGATGTTCAAATATATAGAGAATGCCGATCCGATGAAACAGAAGCAGCTCGACAAGGGTATTCACCAGTTGATGGATGAAGGTGTTGCACAGATGTTCACCAATTCATTCAATGGCCGCAAGA
Source organism: uncultured Sangeribacter sp. (assembly GCA_964640375.1). GTDB lineage: Bacteria > Bacteroidota > Bacteroidia > Bacteroidales > Muribaculaceae > Lepagella. Next base: position 4,148 of record CAZXGU010000216.1, read on the forward strand.
TTATCGGAACGGTTGGCCAACTTCAGTTTGAAGTTATCCAATATCGTTTGCTTCATGAATATGGGGCGCAATGCCGTTGGGAACCCATTTCTCT
>CAZXGU010000217.1:0-4192 GCA_964640375.1 uncultured Sangeribacter sp.
TGCTTTCTGATTCGCGGCCGTTCTTCGAACTACCGACACCTTTTTTATGTGCCATATCTTAGTGTGGGTTTTAAGCTGTAACAATAGATTTGATTAACACTTTTGAGAACTGCTGACGGTGACCGTTTTTGCGACGATAACCTTTGCGGCGTTTCTTCTTGAAAACGATAACCTTTTCACCCTTCACGAGGGGGAGGAGCACTTCACACTCAACTTTAGCACCTTCAACGGCAGGTGCACCGACTTTTACGTCGCCGTCGGCATCGAGAAGAAGAACTTTGTCGAAAGTGATTGCATCACCCTCTTTCACCTCATCGCCGAGGTGGTGGACATAGAGGTATTTACCCTCTTCAGCTTTAAACTGCTGGCCCTTGATTTCTACAATTGCGTACATTTTATTTGTGTAATATTACGAATGAGTCCGTTAGGCGCTTCCTTTTCAAGAAAGACTTAATTTTGCCGTGGCGGATAAATCCTTGCAAAATTAGTAAAAATTTCAGAGATGACCAAATATATTCTTTTTTAAACTTGAAAAATTCTGATTTTTCTATCTTTAATAGGATAAATCTTTGGCTAATTCGGGAAAATTTATTAATTTTGCATCGCTTTTTAAGAAAAGGGCCGGTGATTGAGAGTCCCGGAATCTTTTTGAGAAAAAGTTTTTTCAATAAACATTTAAAATTCTCTCAATTATGCATCTTTCAACAGAAGAAAAGAAGAAAATTTTCGAAACTTACGGAGAGGGTCCTAACGATACAGGTAGCCCTGAAAGCCAGATCGCACTTTTCTCAGTGCGCATCAAACACCTCACTGAGCACCTTAAGAGTAACCACAAAGACTTCGTGACAGCTCGTGCATTGAAGGCTCTCGTAGGTCAGCGTCGTTCACTCCTCGACTACCTTATCCGCAAGGATATCAACCGTTATCGTGCAATCATCGCAAAGAAAGAGCTCGGTATCAGAAAGTAATCCTCTTCTCGAAAGTTATCACTTCTCGATAGAAGATCTTAGGCCCCGCAGAATCCTGTGGGGCTTTTTCTTTTTATATATTCCTTATTTTATTAGCAAGTTAGGGAATAAATTTCTAAATTTGCATTTGAAATGCTTTTGGATAACTAATTTATAAATGGAACGATTAAAGGGTAAAAATATATTAATAGGAAAGGAGCCTGGTGCGGGTCGGCTTGTAATTGCCATTGAAGGAGGCAAAGTCGCTGCCGTGGGTTCGCCCGGAAGTGTCCCCGCATCCGTGAGCCGTTGCAAGGCGGCTGAAGGGAAAGCTCACGCGCGTCTTTCGATTGATAATCTTGGAGAAATAAGGGTAACAAACCTGAAGCCGGAGAATTTTACATTCGTTAATGGCGCCGAAATCGTCACTAAGCGAGTAGCACAGGATAGCGTTATAGAATTGGGGACTGACCGGTTCAAGGTCCCTGTATCTCTAATCCTTAAAAGTGCGCGAAATTTAGTTGACCCTGATTCTGCAGGCGGGACTTCTCAACCCACTGCCGGAACCGGCCCCACAGCAGCTGTCAACTCCGGCGCCAAGATGGAGAAGAAGGTGGAGACATTCAATATAAGTCATCTTGAGGGGGTATGGAAAAGTTATAAAGAGTCATTGCGCAGGATGCAGGAGAAGCAGAAGAAAATTAATCTCATCCGTTCCGGATGCGGAATCTTCACTATGTGTGCCATGCCTTGTATTTTCTTTATCGGTGAATGGGGCTATGCTCTAACCGCTATCGGAGTGATCGGAAATATCTATAGCTTCGTGGGCATGAAGAACGACAATACAGCAGAAGACCGGGAATATTACATGGAATGGCTGCAAGACAATTATGTGTGTCCAAATCCGGCGTGTAACAAATTCTTGGGCAACCTCTCCTATAAACTGTTGAAAAAGCAACATTCAATGCATTGCCCCTATTGCAAGTGTAACTTTACAGAGAAATGATGGAAAAAAGTAACGGACTTAACTCCGGTGTCGCACTTCATGGAGGCACCTACCGCATAGAGCGAGTGCTTGGGCAAGGGAGTTTCGGTATTACCTATCTTGCAACCGCTAAATTTGTCACTGAGGGAAACCTTGGCAAAATGGAGGTGGAAGCTAAGGTTGCCATAAAGGAATTCTTTATGAGCGAGGTGAACAGCCGCCATGACGACGGGAGCTCCGTGGAAGGTTCGTCGGGTAGCGTCTTCACCAACTACCGCAGGAAATTCCGTAAAGAGGCCGAGAATCTTTCCAAACTCTCACATCCTAATATTGTGAAGGTGTTGGACGTATTCGATGAGAATAACACCACTTACTATGTGATGGAGTTCTTGGAGGGTGCGAATGTCGATGATTACATCAAAGAGAAGGGACATCTGGATGAGAAGGAGGCAATAGATATTATTAAAACTGTAGGGAAGGCTGTAGAATACATGCACTCCAGGAAAATGCTTCATCTCGACATCAAGCCTCGAAATATAATGCATAAGAGCGACGGCGGATATTACCTTATCGATTTTGGACTGTCGAAGCAATTCAGCGAAGGGGGAGAGCCGGAGTCGAGTACTTCTATCGGTCTTGGCACTCCCGGCTATGCGCCAATAGAACAAGCGTCCTATAAGCAGGACGGTTCTTTCCCGGCCACATTGGATGTATATGCCTTAGGTGCGACCTTATTTAAGATGCTCACTGGCAAACGTCCCCCCGAAGCTACCTATATATTAAATGATGGGTTTCCCGATGAGGATTTTAAAGCTTTAAATGTAAGCGACCATACTCTCAACGTATTGCGTAAGAGTATGGCTCCGATGAAAAAGGCACGATATTCAACAGTTCGCGAATTTTTGTACGCTTTAGACGGTAAGGGCGAAGAGGAAAAGACCATTGTTGCCAATTCGGAGGCTACGGTTGTGACTGGGGCTGTGATTAAGGAGCCAGAGATAAAGCCCGAAGCTCGGAGGAAGACGGATGTAAAAACGGAAAAACCTCATCCCTATCAACCGCCGATTGAAAAGGAAGAGAAACCCCAAAAATCTAATAGTTGGATATGGATTGGAGGAGGGATTGTAGCAGCGATTATTCTCTTAATCATTTTCATTCCTAAGGGGGGAAGTAAGGTTGCTATGGCTGATTCAGTTCAAGTGGAATCCAATACCGATGATGGTTCCCGATGGTTAAACGATTGGAACTATATTTCTCCTTTGGGAACGATTAACTATAATGGAGAAGGAAGAATTATATTTCATAATGACACTTTTCCTGATGGAACAATAAAATATGGGGTTTGGGGAGATACTATACCTGATGGGAAGGGTATTGCTAAGATTATAGATGGAGAGTTTAAAGGAGCAGTTTACGACGGCTACTTTAAAGAGGGCAATTTTGATGGTGAAACCAAATATGTAGCGGCGAATGGTGACACTTTTGAAGGCACCTTTAAAAACAACAAATATTCTAAGGGTAGATACACCATTAAAAGTACGGGAGAATATTTTGAAGGTTGGTTTGATGCCACCGGAGCTCCAGGGAAAGGCCAATGGTATGATAAGAACGGGAAACCAATTTAAGAAGAGCTCTAATGGTGAATACGGTTGCATCCTACATGCAGCCGTTTCTCTTGCCTATAATTGTAAGTTAAGAGCAATTTCGTTTCTATGTATTTTAAGGTGTATTTGTCTTTGCTCGCTCTTTGCCGGGGCAGAGACCGTAACACTATATAGTGAGGATAAGGAGGGAGGGATACATGAAACTTCGGCAGAGGTGGTAGTTCATAATGGGGAATATTATCTGGAGTTGCCGCTTTTATGGGAGGGAATCTCGGAAACATGGGAAAACAGAATGGGAGATAGGGAGCGCGTGCATGTTTGCCGTGTGAAGGATTCGATCACTCTGTTGTTGCATCAACCTCAGTGGTCGGAAAAATATCCATACGCGGCGGAACAGTTAGAGGATTGGGATAATTCTATTACATATTATTTTGACATGAAGTCGCCTTGGAAAAAATCATGGATGGCAGATCCCAAGGATCCCAATAACGTGATTCCTCTGAGGAGACTTTCTGTTTATCGGGATGATGGAAAAGAGGGTGGAACGGCTCTGAAGGCTGTCCTGTTGAAATATCAGGACAGGTATCAGCTATATTTTGAACTTGGAGTGGAGGATATTTTGGTAGTCGATGTTGAAAAGAATTCTCGCTCGGCAG
>CAZXGU010000218.1:0-4191 GCA_964640375.1 uncultured Sangeribacter sp.
GCATACCCTTGATTTCGCTAATGACGACGCCTCCGGTGAGAATGGCTATATCCTCAAGCATCTCTTTGCGACGATCGCCAAAGCCAGGAGCCTTAACTGCACAAATCTTCAATGAGCCGCGCAAACGATTCACAACGAGTGTGGCAAGAGCTTCGTTATCGACATCTTCTGCAATTATGAGAAGAGGACGACCCGATTGTGCCACTGCTTCCAAAATGGGAAGCATATCCTTGAGGTTAGAAATCTTCTTATCATAAAGAAGGATATAAGGGGAATCCATTTCACACTCCATTTTCTCACTGTTAGTGACAAAATAAGGAGAAATATACCCTCTGTCGAACTGCATACCTTCTACAACTTCTACGGTAGTCTCGGTTCCTTTTGCTTCCTCAACAGTGATAACGCCCTCTTTCTTTACTTTCTCCATGGCTTCTGCAATGAGTTTGCCGATCTGCTCATCATTGTTGGCAGAAACACGAGCCACATTCTCAATCTTGCTGATGTCGTCATCAACCTCCTGAGCTTGTGCTTTAATTCCTTCAACAACTTTGGAAACAGCTTTATCGATACCTCTTTTAAGATCCATGGGATTTGCTCCTGCAGCCACATTCTTTAAACCAACGTTTACAATTGCCTGTGCAAGAACAGTAGCAGTCGTTGTTCCATCGCCAGCCTGATCGCCGGTTTTAGAAGCAACTTCTTTTACCAATTGAGCACCCATATTTTGGAAAGGATCTTCAAGCTCTACTTCGCGAGCCACAGAAACGCCATCTTTTGTGATATGGGGCGCACCAAATTTCTTTTCGATGATTACATTGCGACCTTTTGGTCCAAGTGTTACTTTCACGGCATTGGCTAAGGCATCAACACCATTTTTAAGCTCTTCACGAGCTTTAATATTGAATTTTATTTCTTTTGCCATATTCTATTAGAGAAATCTCTCTTATTTTAATTCTGATTTTTGTTGGAAGCTTCGCCTCAAATCAAATATTATAGGAGTAATTGAAACAAGCTTCTATCAATTTATTCCACAATTGCGAGAACATCGCTTTGGCGCATCATTAGATATTTCACGCCTTCAAATTCTATTTCAGTTCCGGCATATTTGCCATAAAGCACAACATCTCCCTCTTTGAGGATCATTTCTTCATCTTTAGTGCCTTGTCCGGCAGCCACAACTTTACCCTTTAAAGGTTTCTCTTTTGCAGAATCAGGAATGATAATTCCTGCCATTGTAACTTCTTCAGCGGCGGTGGGTTCGATTAAAACCCGATCCGATAAAGGTTTAATATTCATAATAATTATCTTTTGGATTATATTGTTGTTCTATTTTACTTTTAAAATGAAATTAACAAATAGTGTGCCAAAACTAAATTATATGTTATTATAACAAATAATTCTAAAGGCTTCGATATAAATAAACAGTAGGTGACAGACTGGTCTATCACCTACTTTTAAAACAAATAATCACAAAAAAGGTTTGTGAATCTATTTGATCAATTATTTCTGGATAATGTAGGTTCTATGAGGAGCCACTATACCTACCAGACGACCATTCTTTACTTTAAATTCTTTCTTATAAACCTCGTCTTTATATGTGCCGTTGGGAAGCCCGGTGGGAAGGTTAACTGAATTTGCTGAATTGCTGAGATTGACCACAGCAGCTCCTTTGTTACCACGGTTCACAACGATTACATCGCCGGCAGGGGAGAACTGAATATTTTCCTTTTGACCTGCCATAGCAGTTCTGAATTTATTAACTGCTACCACTTCCGGATGGAAAAACTCATCATTTCCGCGTGCACCAAGCACATTGTCACCCCAGTAAGATTTGCGGGTAGATCCGGCAGGACGGCTGAAAAATAGGGGAGTGCCATTCTGACGAGCAGTTAGAAACACCCATCCTGTGCGTATCTGGTCGTCTGTGAGATGAGCCGACTCGTGAGCATTTGCGTATGTATCGTGACTTTCCACCCAAGTAGTAAGGAACTCCGGGGCTGCTTCATGGTGCCAGTTCACAAGGTCAAGTCCATTGACCGATCCTTTCTCCAAAGCCTCGCGTAAGATATGGCCATATCCGGAAGCTGTCTGACCGAAATAATCAGCATACTCGGCTTCAGGAACATTCCGATCTTGAAGAACCTCTCCATATACAAACAAAGAATCGTAAGGGACTGCCAATTTAACGCCATTAACAGCTTTTCTTCCGGTTGCCACATCCCAAAAGTCGTTTTCTTTCACACCTGCTGCTGTATCTACAGGATCTGAATGAACTCCAATATGTTTTGCAGTGTCATATCTAAATCCTTTTACACCGAGAGACAGAAGATCGTTGACAAAATCCATATAGTATTTCTGAAATTTTGGATTCTCAGTATTGACATCTGGCAGGCCGCCCGACCCCCAGAGTGTGCACTGCAATCTGTCGTTATAATCTTTCACGGGAAGAAGCCCTTCGCTATGGTACATCTTGTCTCGACCGCCAACAGCCTTATAGAAATCTTCCGACACAGCATCAATGTCGAATGCCGTGTGATTGGGAAGCACATCCACAATAACCTTAACATTATATTTAGCGGCAGAATCCATCATCGCTTTCATTTGATCACGGCTTCCAAGGATATTATTACCAATCTTCCAATCAGTCGGTTGATAGTAATAATACCAGTTGCCCTCAGTTTCGTTCTCATCGAATATCTTTTTTCCACTTCCCTCCGGGGCATAGCAGTTTTGAACAGGAGATGTCTGAATCATAGTGAAGCCGGCATCTGCTATTTTCTTCATGTTCTCACCAATTGTTGGGAAATTCCAACTCCAAACATGTAGAATGCTTTCAGTGTTAACTGCATTCGGATTAACTGTGACCCTGTCTTTTGCCAAAGTTGGCAAAACCGGTAGAAGAAGAACCGGAAGTGCTAAAACCACTTTTTTCATGTCTAAATTTTTAGATTAATATTATAGTTAAGCTGTTGCTGTATTTCTCTACGCTGAAATTAGTTTAACAATGTAAAGATAAAATTTTATTTCAAAACAAGCAAATTTTTGCGTAGTTGAATAAGAAAAAAGTTAAGATTTACTCTAACTTTTGCACACAATCAAGATAGGTGTGCCGAATCCTAAATTATTTTAAAATATTGATAATAAGCATTGAATAATTTGGAAAACATTAAAGTATTTTCTAACTTTGCAGTGTGAAAATATGAAACCCCCGTGAAGGAGGTCAACAATAACAACAACAAACAATGAAACTCAGAACTTTATTTTCAGCACTTATAGTCGCTTCATGCGGCCTTATTGCAACCGCACAAACATCATCAAAAACCCTCTCCGTCCATCAGAAGATGCACCAGCAGAATTTGGCAAATGTCAATTCAAAGCTCGATAAGAGTGTAATCTCTGATATGCTTCAGGAAGATGTGATGAAGAGAGAAATGGCTCCCTCAGCTTCATATCTTTCACCGGAGTCTGCTCAGATGATCAACGATCTTCTTAATGAGGCCAGCAAACATATCGGCAAACCATATCTTCATGGTGCTAAAGGTCCCAATAAGTTTGATTGCTCCGGATTTTCAAGCTATGTATATAAGCAATTTGGTTATAACATCAGCCCGGGTTCAAGAATCCAATACACTCAAGGTGTGAAAGTGGAACGAAACGACCTTCAAAAAGGTGATCTCGTATTTTTCACCAGCCGTAGCAGTGGTAATAACGTTGGACACGTTGGAATTGTTGTCAGCGCTGATAATAAAACAGGAAAATTCAAATTTATTCACGCCAGTATCCGTGGCGTAAAAATCAGTGATTTTGAAGGTTATTATGTGCCTCGTTATGTTGGTGCAAGAAGAATTATCACTAAATAATTTGGATTGAATAATTCTCTGTTTCTTTCCTTAAAGGAAATGTTTAAGATTTAACTATAAAAGCGCTGTTTTAAAGTGGATTACATATTAAATTGATTAAGGAAAGTAATTATAACTTTTATAACTGCTATTTCTTATTCAAATTGACCGACCTCTTCATTCACAGAAGAGGTCGGTCAATTTGGTTTTATAAGGATTGGAAAATCTTTGAAAAAAATTTCGGAATTAATTTGGTGGTTTAAAAAAAAAGAAGTAATTTTGCATCGTCAAAAGGGGAGAGCCTCCTTGACATTAGACGATGCCTTGTGGTGTAATGGTAGCACACCGGATT
>CAZXGU010000219.1:0-4184 GCA_964640375.1 uncultured Sangeribacter sp.
ATTGTAAGAAAAAAGAAGAGTGGATTAGAACTGGCGATGGAGGATGTTAAGGCCGGCCGTGTTTCAGAGGTATTTAATGACGTGGATCAACTTATGGCTCATTTAAACAATGTATAACGTAAGAACCACCAAATCTTTTGACAGGGCATATAAGAAATGCATTAAGAAAAGAGGTTATGATGAAAAACTCTTTAAGGAAGTTATTGAATTTTTAATGAGAGATGGCAAGCTTCCCAAAAAGTATCGCCCTCATAAATTAAATTCACGGTTTCTTTATGCCTGGGAATGTCATATTACTTCTGATTGGTTATTGGTATGGGAACAATATGACGAGGAATTGTTGTTAATTTTAACTCAGACAGGAACTCATTCCGATATATTTTAAAATTAAAAAGAATCGCTTCCGCGGAAGCGATTCTTTTTTAGTGAATTATTTATGTGGGATTAAGATTATCCTACTTCTTGCATTGTTTCTTTTTGAGCGCGGGCGGAGAGGACACCTTTCCAGCAGATGGCGGCGATGAGGGCTCCTACCAATGGACCTACTACCATTATCCAGAAGTCGGGCCATGCACCCTGAGAGAAGAGGGCGGGGCCAAAGCTGCGTGCCGGGTTGACGGAGCAGTTGTCAACGGGAATGCCTACGATATTAACTAATCCGAGTGCTAATCCGATGGCGAGACCGGCAAAGTTGCCGAATCCGAATTTTTCATCTGTCACTCCGAAGATGACGAGGACGAAGAAGAATGTGAAGAGCACTTCCATGAGAAGAGCCATTCCGGGAGTTGCGCCGGGTTGCACCACGTTTGCTGCCAAGCTTGCGCCTACTGCCGGGGTGGTTCCTCCAAAGGTGAAGCCTCCATCCATGTTGACAAACCAATATAGGAAACCGGCTCCGATGGCTGCTCCGATGAGCTGGCTGATTACGTATCCGATGAAATCTTTTGTGGATAGTTTGCCGGCGGTCCACATGGCGAATGAAACGGCGGGGTTTACGTGGCAACCGGAGATGTTACCAATGCAATAGCAAAGACACACAAGGACGAGGCCGAAACAAAGACCAATGCCTAAAACACCAATTGAGGGACCTGCGAGGACAGCGCTACCGCATGCCATGAGCACTAAAAACATTGTTCCGATACCTTCGGCGATAAATTTTTTCATAGTAAATATAGTTAAGAGTGAAATATAGCATTATAACAACTGAGGGTAGGGAAAGGTTGAGTGAAGTATAAAAAGGTTTTGCTCCCGACTTGTGAATGTCTCCACCTCCTCCTGCCGGGCATTGAAACCACACCTGGGTGCTCCAAACTGACGCACCTATCCCGAGTCAACTAACTCGGAAAAATCCCAAACCGCGGAGCGGTTTCACCTTCTATTAACCGAGGGTTCGGCTGCGCCGGAACCCCCGGTTAATAGATAGTGCAACCGGTCCCCGGTTGGTATGTGCTCTGGTTGGTAGACTTTGCGTATAGTGTGCACTCCGGTTTGTATGGGCACATTCTCGTAGTTCAAGATAATAAAAAAGGAATCGCATCGTCGGCACGACGATGCGATTCATATTGAGTTAAGTTAAATTAAAGTGGAGTGTCGAATTATTTCACCATTACTTTGCGGCTCTGACCGTTGCGAACCTCGATGAAGAGACCGTTTTCAGGTTTTTCGATCTTCACACCCTGAAGGTTGAAGTAGATGGCTTCGCCATTCTCAGCTGAGATAGAAGAGATGCCCGTGCCTAAGTCGATTGTAAGAACCTTTGTTGCAGGATTGAAGCTAAACTTATAATTACCTACGAGGGTGCTCTTCCAGTTTCTGTTTTGGCCATCAACCATAGCAGTGTAAGTGCCAACTGCAGCAACGTTCACATTTGAAGTTGAGGAATTGTACCATTCGCTCTGAACACCATTAATTAGCTCTGCAACACCAAATTCGCCCGCTACAACATCGCCTTCCCAAGACCAGATGCCCTCTGATTCTTCTGTTAGATCAATGAGAGGCCAGTTGGAGTCACCAGTGATTGTGCCTTTAAGAGCATAAGTGATCACCTCTTCGATTTCACCAGAGTAAGGAGTCATCTTAACTGTTTTCTTTGCAGGATCATAGATAAGAGTGTAGGCTCCTTCGAGAGCATTTTTTGAGTTAACACCTTCGATGAATTGATACTCAGTATCCGCTTGTGCGATATTGATGGCACCGCCAATCCATTGAGCTTCAGAATCCTCGGTGTCATAGAATCTCATACCAAATTCGCCAGGATAGAACTTGCCAATAAGTTCCCATTTGCCATCCTCATTTTTGGTCATCGCCTTAGTGTTCCAACCGTCGTCGGAAGTAAGGATTTGTCCGTGGATTTCAACCTTAGCGTATTCGGGAGCGTCGATAGGAGTCTGCTCGCCTGTAACAACAAGGGTCATAGCCTCAGGATCGAAAGTGAAGGTATATGTTCCGGCAAGGAGATTCCAGTTGCCATGAGCAGGATCATCAGGAGTAACCTCAAACATACATTCCTCGGGTTCACCAAGAGTTATAGCATGAGCTGGCTGGGTGCTGCAAATCCATTTGGCTTGGAGTCCGTTCTGGAGAAGTTGAATACCGAAAGCGCCATCTTCAGTGACATGATTTTCGAGAACCCATTTTCCATCTTTTTCAGTCATCAATGCCTGACCCCACTCCGGACCTTCCACAACGGCGTCACCAAAGAGAGCGTAAGAGGTAACAATTTCAATTTCGCCACCTTGGGTTCCAGTTACAGAGAATTTTTTAGTCTCTATGTTGAAATTGAGAGTGAGATCGGTAGCATTAACTGCCAATTCCATGTTGGGGTTGCTAACCGGTGTCGAGAGGGTGTAGGTTTCGCCTAAGGTAACAGTTTTATCTGCTTTGGCATACCATGCTTCGGCGGAGCCTTCTTTTTGAACCACAACCTTAAATGCGTCAATAGTGGTAAGCTGATCCAAGTGGAGAGTGAAATTCTCCTTATCCTCAGTAGTGAAAGTGTAACCTTCTGTTCCACCTGCCCATCCATTGAAAGCACCGGCAATAGAAACAATATAATCAGCAGGCACAACCGGAGTTTCAGGATGTTCACCTAACGCATGAGATGTTCCATCAAGGTGATAGACATAACCATCTTGGAAAATAGTGCCATTTGTAATGTCAGGACATCCGTTTTTGCCGTTGTTGCTAACTTTCCATCCATCTATTTTTTGATTTTCGATAGCATTCTTGTCCACTTCAATCATCCAATAGGTAGAGGGGTTTCCAGCTTCAAGGTCTTCGACTTTCACTTTTTCCATTTCCATACCAGGCCATCCGCCAAAAAGACCTGGACCCCAAGAATAGATAAAGCAGTGAGCCTCGTTATAATCTGATACCGGGATGTAAATCTTGGCATATTCTATTTCCACTTCTCCAGCAGGTGTGAAAACACCATTCTCGATAGTTCCAATAGGATAGGTGTAAGTGTCTTTGTTGTTGGTGTCATATACAGCACCATCTACAACTTTCAAATTACCAGTTTGTTGACCCTTATTATTATTGAAAATAACCAATTCAGTGTCAAGATCAACGGCATAATAATCTTTCCCACCAACGCTGACTGTTTCAGTCAATATTTTTCCCGGCCAACCGGGATTTCCATTTGAGCCGTCATTCCATGAATAAGCGGCTACTTGCTCCCAGCCTGCTTCATTGTAGAAATAGACTGTGGCAGCATCGGCTGAGAAAGCTCCAAAGCCAAGAGCAGACGCTACCAACGATAGTAAAACTTTTTTCATTAGATTAGAATGTATTTAGTTAAATATAATAATCAAGGTGTAAGGTTAAAGAGTTATCATGGATTAACGCTGGAGAGGAATCAAAGAGACAGATTATATTTGACCTATATCGTGCTTTCGGATTCTCCCATTTTTATTCTGTGGAAATAACGAGTTTTCGGTGTTTAGTTAAGCCTAAGTTTCGGTTATTCTAAAGATAATGAGTTAATCATGAATGGTGTTGCCCTTGTTTTACGTGGCAAAATTAGAAATTAATTTTTTAATTGCAAAATATTAAAAATGATTTTTGGCAAAAGATGTTTTTAAACATTTTTTTGATAAGAGGCATCGGCAACCCACAACCTGGGGACTGGTTGAAAGTACCCATTTCGAGCCTCTAATATAACCTGGGATCGGTTCCACTTTGAT
>CAZXGU010000220.1:0-4170 GCA_964640375.1 uncultured Sangeribacter sp.
TCTCGCTCTTTGCAGCGGGAAGCTGATAGGGCCGTTTGAGACGCAATGACTCGGGGACATCGGCAAACAGTTCCTCGACTGTCGCTATCCCTGTGAGTCGGCACATCGCCTCGATGTCGGCCTCGGTATGGGGGAAATAACGATGTGACATAATCAATGTTTCTCGGCCTCACATACAGCGGCATAAGATGCCTCGTCAAGCAGAGCCTCGAGCTCGGCAGGGTCAGAAATCTCAACTTTGATAATCCAGTTTTTCATGGGGTCTTCGTTGACCAGGCGGGGATTATCGGCAAGAGCCTCGTTAACCTCAAGCACGGTACCGGTCACGGGGGCGATAAGATCGCTGGCAGCCTTGACGCTCTCGATAGCGCCGAAGTCCTCGCCGGCCGTGATTTCATCGTCAACCTCGGGCATGTCGACATACACTACGTTACCGAGTGCCTTCTGGGCATAGTCAGTGATTCCGACATAACCGGTGTTACCGTCAACTAAAATATACTCGTGAGTAGGGGCATAATAAATCTTAGACATAGTTATTGAGTTTATGAGTGGTTAGTTTTTAGTTTATTAGTTCAGAGTTTAGGGTGTGGTTATTTCTTGTATGATTTTTTATAGAATTTCTTTTTAACTACCTTGCAGGGGAACACCTTGCGGCGTATTCTTACCTTCAGCGGGGTGTCAAGGGCGGCATAACTGGCATCCACTAGAGCCATGGCGATGCTCTTGTCAACCGAGATAGCATGGTAGCCGGTAGTGACGGTGCCCACTACCTCGTCGTTCTCGTTGAGTACTTCATAGCCGTGACGAGGTATAGCGCGGTCTTCCAGTTCCAACCCCACGAGCTTGCGTGCGACGCCCTCAGCCTTCTGCTTGGCGATTGCGTCCTTGCCTATGAACTCATCCTTGTCGAGCTTGACAAAAATGCCCAGACCGGCCTCCAACGGCGTGATATCGTCGCCGAGCTCGTCGCCATAAAGCGGCAATCCTACTTCAAATCGGAGTGTGTCACGGCACCCGAGACCACACGGCTCCACGCCGGCAGCAATGAGTTTATCCCACATCTCGACGATGGTGGCGTGAGGACCGTAAACCTCAAAGCCGTCCTCGCCGGTATAGCCCGTGCGTGACACGATCACAGGAACGTCGCCATATGTGGTATCTTTAAATGTATAGAAATCAAGATCGGCACACTTGAGCCCGAGCACATTCTCTACCGTAGCCTCGGCCTCGGGACCCTGAATGGCAAGCTCGCCCATGGCGTCGCTGAGGTGGTCGATTTTCACGTCATAGCCGTCGGCGTGTGACATTATCCAAGCAACATCCTTATCGATATTGGAGGCGTTGATTACAAGGAAGAAATTATCATCGGCGCGCTTATATACGAGGAGGTCGTCGACCGTGCCGCCGTGGGGATGCAGCATCATGCCATAGAAACACTTTCCGGCAGGTGCCCCGGTCACGTCATTGGTAAATATGTGGTCGACAAACTTCTCGGCATCGCGACCTGTCACCAGGACCTCGCCCATGTGGGATACATCGAAGACTCCTACATGATTGCGCACAGCGTTATGTTCCTCAACAATACCGCGATACTGGATGGGCATATCAAAGCCTCCGAACGGGCTCATCAGAGCACCCAGCGCCACGTGGCGGTCATGAAGGCAAGTCTTTTTGTTTTCGTTATCCATGATACTATATTTTGTTAAGTTAAATTATCAATTCAAGCAACCGCCTGTTGTCCAGGCCGGCTATGACTTGGCCGGCCTCAACGTCTCTCAACGCTTCGGCTATTGCGTCCTTCTCATAAATGACACCGCGCAACCTGTCGATAATACCTTCATCAAGGTCACTGAGCAGGAAAAAATCACCCGATAACGCGATATCTTCTATACAGTTACCTTTCAACGACACCGACACGTTGAACTCTCCTACTCCGTCAACACGGTGTACCACAGGCGACATCCGGGCCGAGACGTTACCTTCAAGCCATCCCTCAGCACGATAGCGACGTTCTATCGCTTCAATTCTCTTTACATCATCGGCCGTGAGCGTCAAGGAAGAATCGCATATATAGTCGGCAGCCCGATTCTTAAAATCGCTGAGCGACATGTCCGTAATCTCGGTAAGGTTTATGACTCTCGAACGCACTGACTCCACTCCCTTGCTAGTGAGCTTGACATGGGACGGAGTGATCGCGCGAAGCATTTCGTCGATATCCGTGTCATAAAGCATCGTACCATGAACTATGGCGCGACCACGACGATGATAAAATGCGTTGCCCGATACCTTCCTGTCGCCGATGAGAATGTCGTTGCGGCCGCCTGCGTGAGCGTCAACGCCCATTGACCTCAGCATCGCGGCTACCAGCGCAGTATAGTCGGCAAACGTATCGGTAACCGTTGCCGAGGTAGTTATGTAGGAAAACATAACATTGTTCATGTCGGCATACACACAACCGCCGCCACTGCGCCGCCTCACTATGTCTATACCATTCTTGCGGCAATAATCAACATTCACCTCGCTCAGCAAGTGCTGGTTACGACCTATTATGACCGTCGGGTCAACCTGCCACATGAAGAAATAATCCTCACCGTCACGTGCGGCAAGAAACTCCTCCATTGCCAGATAAAATGACAACGGTCTCACGTGTTGGTCAGGAAGCTGTGCATGTATCATTCAGTGATGCGTGAAAGGTAACGGAATCATGTGTATGAACCCTCTGTCAAAGTTACACAAAACTTTTCTCACACCAAAAAAATTGTTCACTACTGCAAGAAAAACAATCTTTTTTTCCCCTTGATGTGTTATAGTAATGTATTTTTGGGATTTTTTCTCTAAATTTGTATCTCGTTTATACATATAAATAAGAACCAACGCTTTCAACTATCATAAAGAAATATGACTGAAAACTCTATACAGAATCTTATCATAGAAGCCATACAGGACCGTAAAGGCAGGGACATCACACTCATTGACCTCAGCGCGGTCGAAGGCACCACGATGAACTCGTTCATAATCTGTCAAGGCAACACTCCCACTCAGGTAGCCGCCATCGCTGACAACATACGTGAATCACTACTTGAGAAAGACCGCATCAAACCCTATAATTATGACGGTTACCGCAACGCCCAATGGATTGTAATTGACTACGGTGATATTCTGGTACACGTATTTACCCCCGACACCCGCCAGCACTACAATCTCGAAGGCCTGTGGAGCGACGGTGTAATCACCGAAATACCCAATCTCGACTGATAGATAGTTACCCAACGTCACACCCACCCATCACAATCAAATAGCATTATGCCCCAGCCGCAAAAGAAAAAAACTATAAAATTCAGCCTATACTGGATGTATGCCGGTGTTCTCCTGTTCCTTTTTGCCATGTTCTACATGGACCAGAACGCAGCCACCGAGAAAATTTCCTACACCCGGTTCAGCTCAATCATGAGTGACTCGGTCATAGCTGCCAACAACGGCATCAAGCGACTCACTATCCTGCCCAAACAGGAAATAATCGAAGCCTCTATAACCGACTCGCTTTTTCAGGCGACATTCCCATCGACCAATTATTCCAAGGATGAATTGAAAAACGCCCGCATCGTCACCGAGATAGGCTCGGGGTCGGCAGTCGCCATGGACCTTAAAGAGTGGCAGGCATTACGAGGCAAACCTCTGGAATACAAATATGACACCAGCGGTGGCTGGGGTGGTATGTTATGGTCAGTATTGCCGTTCTTGCTCATCATTGCGTTCTGGTTCTTCATCATGAAGCGCATGAGCAATCGTGACGGAGGCGGCCCAGGCGGTATCTTCAGCGTGGGTAAGTCCAAGGCTCAGATATTTGACAAGGACGGCCCCGTGCAGGTGACATTCAAAGACGTAGCCGGCCTGTCCGAAGCCAAGACCGAGATTGAAGAGATTGTAGAGTTTCTCAAGAATCCGCAACGCTACACCGACCTTGGCGGTAAAATTCCAAAGGGAGCATTGCTCGTAGGCCCTCCCGGAACAGGTAAAACCCTCCTGGCCAAGGCAGTTGCAGGTGAAGCCAATGTTCCCTTCTTCTCGATGTCGGGCAGCGACTTTGTCGAGATGTTTGTAGGTGTAGGCGCATCACGCGTACGCGACCTCTTTAAACAGGCCAAGGAGAAAGCTCCCTGTATCGTATTC
>CAZXGU010000221.1:0-4159 GCA_964640375.1 uncultured Sangeribacter sp.
CTGTCGATACGCAAAGCCGTTGTCGACGGCGGCAAATCCCGTCTCCGCCCCGTTGCCTCCGCAGACTCAAAGATAGTCTGCCTGATGGCTCTACTCATCGTATCGCAGATGAACTCAATGTCACTGTCCAGACCGTTCGTAACTATTTCGGCGGCGCTAACTATCAGTTTGGTAAGAACGCCGGCTTGCATATCCAGCCCGGTCCCGATGGTGGCATAGTTGTGTTAGACGATACTACTATCTATGATATGGCTGTAAAGATTCTTGAAGAGCATAACGCTGCCGAGAAATAATAACAGTAATCCGTTAATTTATTTACTATGGAAACAAAAGATCTCATCACATTAGTAATCCATACCCCTGAGCGTGCCGGTATCTTAAAAAGCATTTTGGAAAGTCACGGGCTTACTGTTGTGCTTGAAGATTTTTTAGTTTCAAAATCAACTCTTAGAGTGGCTGAAAGGGTCAAAATCGATCCCAACGACCTCCCTTTGGCTCTTAAAATTATTGAAAGCGGTGATAACTATTCCGCCGCGTCTATTGCAATGAAAATGGCGGGTATGAGTGGTAATCTGCTCATCCCCGTCGATTTTTCTGATTCGAGCATCATTGCTGTGAAAATGGGATTTTCTCTTGCTCGTCGCCTTAGTGTCCACCCTGTTATTATGAATGCTTTTGTAGCTCCTCTTTTCTCTCCCTCTAATCCGGTGGCAGCTCAGCTCTCTGGCGACCCCACTGATTATCTTGAGCAGGCTGTCGAGGACACTGTCGAAGTAAATGATATCAGGTTGGCTGCTCAAAAGAGAATGAAAGCCTTTAAGGAGAAAATTGTGGCCTTGCAAAAGAAGGGTGAAATATCGGAGTGTAAATTCTCTACTTCTGTTCTCGAAGGTGTGCCCGAAGAGGTGATTCTTAATTATTGTTCTCAGACTCCTCCAATGTTGGTGGTGATGGCCACTCGCGGTGTGGAGAAAAAAGAGGAGGAACTTATTGGTAGTGTCACAGCTGAAGTGCTCGATTCTTGTCGTGTGCCGGTCTTCACTGTCCCCGACAACCACGATGGTTGCTCAATTAAAGACATTAAGCGTCTAATCCTCTTTTGCAATATCGACCAACACGACGTCCTTGCTGTCGATACTCTTATGCGGATGTTCGACTATCCGGAATGTGAGATCACTCTCGTGCCCGCTGTAGAAAATAGAAAGTCGGTTTCCTCTCACAAAATGGATGAGCTGTGTGCTTATTTTAATGATAATTTCCCTTCTGCTCATTTTGCTGTTAAAATTCCAGATAGCAAAAATTATAGAAAAGAGATCGACCGTATCATTAACGACGATAAGATTCAGATGCTTATTGTTCCCAATAAGAAGACAAATATATTTAGTCGCATCTTCCATCCAACTATGGCCCATAGATTCTTATTCGAGCGCGACATGATGATGTTGGCTTTGCCCGTATAATCCCCTTTACAGCATTTCAAAATTCATATCTTAAACCTTAAAAATTAAAGCCTTTACTCATAACTCATAACTGTAACTTATTACTTATAACTATGATATATCCCTTGGATTTCGAGGCTAAGATTGGTTTCGACTCTATAAGGAGAATGTTGACTGAGAAATGTCAGTCTCGTCTTGGAAAGGATGAAGTGTCGGCCATGACATTTTCATCCGATTTTAATGAAGTGAATAATCGTCTTTCTCTTGTGAAAGAGATGATGGATATTATTAATAAGCAAATTCCTTTCCCTTCGGGGGGTGTTCATGACATTATCCCCTACCTCGCTGAAATTAAGGCTGTCGGTTCTTACATGTCGGCAGATCGTCTCTATAAACTTGCATCCACTCTTTCTGCAATGGCAGAGGTGGAACTATTCTTCAGGAAGCAGACTGATGAGGAGAGCGGAGAAGCTCGTTTTCCTGCTTTGAGTAAAGAATTTGCTGAAATTTCTAATTTCCCTGCCATTGTTGCTGAAATTGGAAAAGCAGTGAATAAATATGGTGAAGTTAAAGACACTGCTTCCCCGGAATTATATGATATCCGTCAGACTATCCGTTCGGCTGCCGGTTCAATGCAGCGTGCCATGAAGAGAGTCCTCGACCGTGCTGTAGCTAATGGCGTGGTTGACAGAGATGCGTCTCCCTCAATTCGCGATGGAAGGATGGTAATTCCTATTGTGGCTGCTAATAAATATTCAATTAATGGAATTATTCACGATGAGAGCGCTACTGGTAAAACTGTTTATATAGAGCCTGCTGAAGTTGTCGAAGCTGGTAATAAAATGCGACAGCTCGAAATGGATGAGCGTCGCGAAATTGTGAATATTTTAATTAGGATTGCAAATTCTATTCGTCCTTTTATTGATGAAATTGTTATTAGCTGCCTCAAACTCGGTAAAATAGATTTTATTCGAGCGAAGGCTCTTTTTGCTATCGAAATTGATGCCCAGATGCCTCATCTTTCTCGCTCGGAAGAAATTGAATGGTATCATGCCGTGCATCCTGCTCTCCTTTTGTCGCTTAAACAACAGGGTAGGGAAGTGGTGCCTTTACGGATTAATCTAAATCAGAATCAGAGAATTCTTATAATTTCCGGACCCAATGCGGGTGGAAAATCAGTATGTCTCAAAACTGTAGCTGTAGTGCAATACATGATGCAGTGCGGTCTTATGCCATCACTATATTATAATAGCCACATGGGGGTCTTTAACAATATATTTATTGATATTGTTGATGAGCAATCTTTTGAAAATGATTTGAGCACATATTCTTCGCATCTGAAAAATATGAAGTTTTTCCTTCAGAATGCCGACAAAAAAACTATCATTCTTGCCGATGAAATGGTTTCCGGAACCGAACCTCAAATCGGTGGTGCAATGGCCCAAGCTATTCTGAAAACTCTCGGTGAGCGTGGATGTTTGGGTGTGGTAACAACCCATTATCAAAATTTAAAGTCGTTTGCTGAAAGCCAACCCGGTTTTGTCAATGGCGCTATGCTTTACGACCGTCAACATCTGCAACCCACTTTCGAACTCTCTATCGGAACCCCGGGTTCATCTTTTGCTCTGGATATTGCTCAAAAAATTGGGCTTCCTCGAAATGTAATTGAGGATGCAAAGGAGATTGCCGGTAGCGATTACATTAACATAGATAAGTATGTTTCTGAAATCACTCGCGACCGCAGATATTGGTCGAATAAACGGCGCGATATTAGGGAAAAGGAGATTAAACTCGATAATCTTCTTGCTGGTTATGAAGAAACAGCTGGCGATCTTAGAGCCCGGAGAAAGACTATTATAAATGATGCTATCCGTGAGGCTAAAGAAATTGTGGCTGGCGCGAATGCTCAGATTGAACGAACAATCAGGGAGATTAAAAACGCACAGGCTGAAAAGGAGAAAACTAAGGAAATTAGAAAAGACCTTTCCGATTATTCTAAATCTCTCGACGATGGCTCAATGGCTGCGAAGAAAGAGGACTCCGCTATAAAAAATTTAAAACATCGAAGCAAAAAGGCAAAAGAAAAAATTATTAAACCTGCAGAGGAAAAGAAAGAAATATCTGTTGGCGATTTCGTTAAAATGGAAGGGGGTGGGGTGGCTGGAGAAGTCCTTTCTATTTCAGGAAAGAAGGCGGAAGTGGCTTTCGGTGCTCTGCGAACAATTGTTAACCTCGACAAACTGAAGCCCTCTTCAAAACCTAAAACCTCTGCTCTTTCTCAAACTCAAACCCTTTCTGCGGCTACTTCATCTGAAAGCAGGGCACGTCAACTTAATTTTAAAAACGAAATTGATGTCAGAGGGATGAGAGCCGATGAAGCTTTGCAAGCCGTTACTTATTTTCTCGACGATGCCTTACAGTTTTCTGCTTCTAAGGTGAGAATCTTGCATGGAACTGGACATGGAATCTTGAAAACTCTTATCAGGCAGCAATTGAAAGCAAATCCCGCTGTAGAGCATTTCGAAGATGAGGACGTCCGTTTTGGTGGAGCAGGCATAACAGTTGTCGATTTAGGATAATTAGCCTATTCAGCCCACTTCGCTCATATTGGCTACTTCGCCTACAGTGCCAACCTCGCCCATTTCGCTCATTAACTTTCCTAAATATATTTTAACATTTATTGATTGAATTAAGAATCAGCGAAATAAATCTATAAGGAA
>CAZXGU010000222.1:0-4156 GCA_964640375.1 uncultured Sangeribacter sp.
CATGTTTTTCATAATTTTGTTTTGGCGGCAAGCTTCATGAAGCGGGCCGTTTTTTTATTTAAGGACTTTAAGGGCATTAAGGACATTAAGGACATTAAAGACTTTAAGGGCATTAAGGACTTTAAAGACTTTAAGGACGTAAGTTCAATCGAGAATTATAAGTTAAGGAATGGGATATGATTATATTTAATTCTACATTTATGGTGAGGAAGGAGTTGGAGGCCGAAGTGATTCTCTGGCTTAAGGGGGAAATAGCTAAATTAGAACTTGGCGAGGGTTGCAATCCCCGTGTGTCGGCAATGCGCGAAGCCGGAGGCGTGAGCCATGAGCACGCAGATGCCGCCAGCATAGCATTCCAAGTGGAGTTCCCCTCTGCGGAAGCAGCAAAAAGTTGGAGTCGTGCCAGCTTTGAACCTTTAGCTTCTGCCTTCGATTCTGTATTCGGCCCCGAAGGGATGGTCTTTACTTCGCTCTTTGAGGTTGTTTAGCGGAGGGTAAGCGAGATAGGCGAGATAGGCGATTTGGGCGATTTAGGCGATTTAGGCGTTTTGGGCGAGATAGGCGTTTTGGGCTTTTGGGGCGTTTTAGGCATTTTAGGCAAAATAGTTGGGATGGCTGATATAAGATATTACGAAAGGATAATAATGGGTATCGATCCTGGCACGAACGTGATGGGATATGGTGTGTTAGGCATCAACGGAAAGAAGCCGGAGGTGATTGTAATGGGCGTGATAGAGCTAAGCAAGTTTGAGAGCCATTACAAGCGCCTTCACCGCATCTATGAGCGCGTTTCGGGTCTTGTGTCTCAATATTTGCCGGATGAAATGGCCATTGAGGCGCCTTTTTATGGAAAAAACGTGCAATCAATGCTCAAGCTCGGTAGAGCTCAGGGTGTGGCTATGGCAGCCGCATTGGTAAAAGATATTCCAATTGCGGAATATGCTCCTCTTTCGATTAAACAGGCAGTCACAGGGCGCGGCTCTGCCTCAAAAGAGCAAGTGGCTGAAATGTTGAAGCGAATGCTCAAAATACCGGCTGAAAATATGCCGAAACTTCTCGATGCAACAGATGCCTTAGCTGCGGCTCTGACCCATTTCTACGAAACGGGAAAACCCAAACTTCCCAAAGGACCCAGCAGCTGGGCACAATTCATTGCTCAAAACCCCGACCGTATTGTGTCGGGTGGAAAAGCCCGACCCGGAATCAAGAAGTAAAATAATTTTATAGAAAAATTTAAGAAATTTTAAAATAGATTTTCAGTTTTTAAAATTATTCCATATATTTGCATATTGAGCAATAGCGAAGTGCTAAAATTCCTTTAGGAAGGGAATTTGTTTAAAACTTCGTTGTTATAATACCGAGAAAAACAAAATCATACAATATATGGATAGATACCAACAAGCAATCGCAGCAAGTAAGGTCCTTTCCGACGATATGGCCGTTAAGGAGGCTGTGAATAAGATCATGGAGAAGGCTTCTGAAAATGCCACTCCTGAGGTTTATCAGTTTTTATTCAGTTCTATCGATTTAACCACTCTCAGCACAGAAGACAGCGTTAAAAGTGTGGCTCGCTTCACCGAGCGTGTCAACGATTTCGACAACGATTATCCCCAATACAAAAACGTTGCCGCTATCTGTGTTTACAGCAACTTTGCGGAGGTGGTAAAGACTCATCTTGATGTGGAGGGCGTGGATGTGGCTGTTGTTGCCGCAGGCTTCCCTTCGAGCCAGACTTTTGAGGCTGTAAAGGTGGCAGACGTAGCTCTTGCCGTTGAGGCCGGGGCTGATGAGGTTGATATAGTGATGAACATGGGTCTCTTCCTCGATGAAGATTATGAGGATCTCTGCGATGAGATGATCGAGCTCAAACACACTGCAAAACATGCCAAGCTAAAAGTGATTCTCGAAACCGGCGCATTGAAGACAGCTGAGAATATCAAAAAGGCATCAGTATTGGCCATGTATAGCGGTGCCGACTTCATCAAGACCTCTACCGGAAAGATATATAGCGGTGCAAGCTTAGAGGCTGCCTACGTGATGTGTCAATGCATCAAGGAATATTTCGAGACTTCCGGACGCAAGGTCGGTTTCAAAGCTGCCGGCGGTGTCCGCACTGCAGAGGAAGCTGTGGCTTACTATACCATCGTTAAGGAGGTGCTCGGCGAGGAATGGCTCAACCATGATCTCTTCCGCATTGGCGCAAGCAGCTTGGCCAACAGCCTTCTGAGCGCTATGGAAGAGAAAGAGGTGAAATATTTTTAATAATACTGAACATTAAATTCAAGTGGAAATTCTCTATTCTATCTTGAATTTAGTGTTCAAACTTGCGTAACCTGACTATATTATGAAAATAAAAGATTTACTGAAAATGTCGTTGGCACTTCTCCTGGGAGTGTCGGCGACTTTTTGCGCTTATTCCCAACCTAAAGGGAACACGGATGGAAAGCGCTACCAGATGTTTGGAGTGGCGTTCTATAATCTTGAGAACCTTTTCGACACCATCAACAACAATGGCAAATATGACCTTGAATTTTCCCCGGCAGGAAAGAATCGTTGGGATGGAAACAAATACTGGTCGAAGATCAAGAACCTTTCATACGCTATCTCCCAGATGACTACCAAGACCACTCCGATGGGTCCTGCCATTATCGGAGTGAGCGAGATTGAAAACATCACCGTGCTACAGGATTTGGTGAAAGCGGATGCAATCAAGAATTGGAATCTTCAGATTGTGCATCACGACAGTCCCGATGCACGCGGTGTGGATGTGGGTCTGCTTTACAATCCCCGCTTCTTTCATGTAATCAATGTTACCAATCATCGTCTTGTGATTCCTGAGAACCCAAAATTCAAGACTCGTGATCAGATGTGTGTCGTAGGTCTTTTGGGAGGCAGCCGCGTGGCTGTCATCGTTAACCACTGGCCTTCTCGCCGTGGCGGTGAAAAGGAGAGCAGCTGGCTTCGCGAGGCAGCCGCACAGCTCAGCAAGGAGATTGCCGACTCTCTTTATAAGATAGACCCCAATATGGGAGTAATCGTGATGGGCGACCTCAACGACGATCCTCACAACAAGAGCGTGTCGCAAACATTAGGAGCACAGAAGAGCAGCAAAGGGGTGGCCGACCATGCCTTCTACAATCCTTTCTGGGATAAACTCGACAAAGGAATCGGATCGTATATCTATCGTGGAAGCTGGGACCTTTTCGATCAGATTATCATCAATGGCAACCTTGTCAATGATAAGGGAGGATTGAAATTTCAGGGTGCGGAAGTGCTCAATAAACCCTTCCTTCTTCAGCAAGATGGACAGTATAAGGGCTATCCCAAACGCACTTTCTCGGGCGGTGTATGGCTTGACGGCTATTCCGACCATCTCCCCACAGAGATTTATCTTGTAAAAGAAATGAAATAATTAAACCAACATAACATCGAAATGCGAGTAAAACTATCCTTATTGATGCTTCTGTGCGCGGTATTGCCCGGACTGGCAGCTACCGGAATTAAAGGCACAGTGGTCGATGCGATGAGCGGGAAACCCATCTCGGATGCCAACATCCTGCTGCGCGACCAGGCGATTTTTGTGACCACTACAACCGACGGTTCCTTCTCCATCTCGAAAGCAGCTCCGGGGCCAGATGTGCTCCAGGTTGTGGCATTCGGATATGAAGATCTATTTATTGATGTCGATCTCGTGGATGGCCTTGTAAAGAATATCGGGGAGATCCGCATGGCTGAATCAGCCTACGACGGCGCTTTCCTCAATTCTGATGAATTTATCTTCGACGAGGAACAGATTGCCGACGACGACGGCATGACCCAGAATATCGGAACTATTCAGGGCGCAAACGACGATATATTCTATCAGATGTCGAACTATAATTTCTCAGCAGTTTATTATAAAAACCGCGGTCTCGACAACACATGGACCACAGCCTATATCAACGGTCTCGAATTCAACGATCCGATGCGCGGCTCTTTCAGCTATGGCAGTCTCGGCGGCATGACCTCTTCAGCTTTCCGTCAGAAAACCGTAAGCCTGGGAAGCGAAGCGGCAGCCTATGGCATCGGATCCATCGGCGGTTCGACCAATAACACAACCTACGCCAGCGAATATGCTCCCGGTTTCCGCGGCAATCTCAGTTACACCAACTCCAAC
>CAZXGU010000223.1:0-4125 GCA_964640375.1 uncultured Sangeribacter sp.
AGCAGTGATAATTGTGGGATTATCATTACTTTTGCTTTTGTTTTATGCGAGCAAGAGTAAATCTTCCGGTTGCCACCATGCTCCACATAGAAAAAAATGATCTTCTCTCCTTCTCTCCCACCCCTCATTCTCCCTCTTCACCACCTTTTAAACTGACAACTTAGATTAACATCATTTTTATATAATGAAAAAAATCCATTTAACGATTGCCTCTTTGGCAATCATCGCTTCAGGTCTTTTCGTTTCTGCCTGCGGCAACGGCAACGACGCAGACAAAAAGGATAACAAACAAGCTCCCAAAACTGAAAAGGCATCGGCTAAGGATGCTGTCAAGGAACTTCCTAACTATCGATATGTGGATATCGACACTGTGCTGAAAAAATATAATCTCGCTAAGGATTATAATGAGGAAATCGTGCGACTCCAAACCAATATGGAGAGCCAGATGAAACGTCATCAGAATGAAATCCAGAACTTTGCATCAAGCATGCAGAAAAAGATGCAGAATAACGGGTATCTCTCTGAAGCCTCTTACAAGCAGGATGAAAATAGCCTCGCAAGTATGCAGGAGAAAGCTCAGAAAAACATGGCTTCTCTCCAAACCAATTTCGAGAACTCCGCTATGCAGGCTCAACAGGCTGTCAACGATTCTATCGAAGCCTTCGTGAAGGAATATAACAAGACTCGCGGTTACGATGCGATTCTTCTAAAGAACGCTACTCTCTACATCAACCCCGACCTCGACATCACCAACGAAATCGTGGAAGGCCTCAACGCCAGATATAACAAGGTAGCCAAGAAATAACAGGATTCTCCAATTCCTCGGAAGTCTCCCGATTTAACGAGATTCCCCCAAATAATAAGGCTCAAAACCATTTTTCCCGGTTTTGAGCCCTATTATTTGTTTTATTAACCTTTCCTTATTATATTTGTTTCTATTTTAGGAAGAGGCAATAAAGACTGCACTCTTTCCCGATTAGAAATTACTGATTCCAATGATTGAAGATAATATAATTAATAAAGAAGCCAACGAAAGGGCTGTGCTTGTCGGACTTGCCACCCGGAAGCAAAATGAAATCAAATGCAACGAATATCTCGACGAACTCGAGTTTCTTGCCCACACTGCAGGCGCTGAAACGCAAAAACGTTTCGTTCAGAAAATGGATTTCCCTAATTCCCGAACCTATGTAGGCAAAGGCAAACTTGAGGAGATTCGTCAATATGTGGAAGATAATGAAATTGGTCTTGTAATTTTTGACGACGACCTTTCTTCCAAACAGGTGGCCAATATCGAGAATGAATTGAAAGTTAAAATTCTCGACCGCACAAGCCTTATACTCGATATCTTTGCCAAACGAGCTCAGACAGCTACTGCGCGTACCCAAGTGGAACTGGCGCAATATCAATACCTCCTCCCCCGTCTTACTCGTATGTGGACTCACCTCGAACGTCAACGCGGTGGTATCGGTATGCGCGGTCCGGGTGAAACCCAGATCGAAACCGACCGTCGTATTATCCTTGATAAAATTGCTCGTCTGAAGGAGGAACTGAAAAGCATCGACAAGCAGAAGAGCGTGCAGCGTAAGAATCGTGGAAAACTTACACGTGTGGCTCTCGTGGGCTATACCAATGCCGGCAAATCCACTCTGATGAATCTTCTCAGCAAGAGCGAAGTGTTTGCCGAAAACAAACTTTTCGCCACTCTCGACACTACAGTCAGGAAAGTGATTATCGACAATCTACCTTTCCTCCTCACCGACACTGTAGGGTTCATACGCAAACTCCCTACTCACCTTGTCGATTCTTTCAAGTCAACTCTCGACGAAGTGAGAGAAGCTGATATCCTTGTGCATGTGGTCGATGTGAGTCATCCTAATTTTGAGGAGCAGATCGATGTGGTGAATAAAACATTGGCCGATATTTGCGGAAGCCAGAATAAACCGATGATTCTTGTGTTTAATAAGATAGACGCTTTCACTTATACTCCTAAGGATGCCGACGACCTCACCCCACGCACCCGCGAAAACATCTCTCTTGAAGAGTTTAAGACAACCTGGATGGCAAAGATGGATAATAACTGTATCTTTATCTCGGCCAAGGAGAGAATCAATATCGACGAATTGAAAGCTATGCTCTATGAGAAGGCAAAGGAAATTCATATCGAACGTTTCCCCTATAATGATTTTCTTTTCCAGAAATATGATGATCTCGCCCAGGAGATGAATGAGATAAAGGAAGCTGAAGAGGCTGTGGATGAAGAAGCCGAAAAAGAGGATTAATAAATCCTGTAAACTAATCCGATGTGATTAGAGGTTGATTAATAATAACGAAAAATTATGGAACCAACATATATAAATCCCGGAGCTAAGGAAATTGCCCAACTCTCCATGCAGGGCTGCGTTTGCGACGATTGGACTCGTGTGCATTTCAATCCGCAAACCGACTTTGCAAGGTTCCGCAATGTCACTTTTGAAGGGGATGTTTCTATCGGCCTGCTCTCCGGGAAGGGCTGTATTGAAAACGCCCGTATCAGAAACTGTCGAATTGGCGGTAACGTAACAATTCGCAATATAGGAAGCATCCTCGAAAATTGCGATATACGACAAGGAGCACGAATTGAAAATGTCGGAAGCATCGTTTTCGAGGAGGAGACTCAATGTGGAGTGGGAACGGAAGTGGCTGTCCTTGATGAAACAGGCTCTCGTCCGGTAACTATTTTTCCCGGCCTTACTTCCCAGATTGCGCTGCTTATGGCTCGCGAGCCAAAATGGAGCGAGAATCATCTGCGCCCTATCCTTATGGATTACCTCGACTCCCAAAACTATTTCATAGGCATTGGCGAGGAGAGCATTATAGAAAACTGCGGTTCGCTGCTTAATGTCTCCGTGGGTCGGGAGGTGATAGTTCGTGGTGCTCTTTCTCTTACTAATGGCATGATTATCAACAATGCCGCTCCGGGTCGTGCTTTGGCTTTCATTGGCTCGGGAGTAGATGCGGAGAATTTCATTGTAGAGGATGGTCGCCTGGATTCCGGAGCCTTGGTGAGAAACTGCTATATCGGTCAAGGGGCCTCCTTGGAGAAGCGTTTCACAGCCCACGACTCTCTTTTCTTTGCCAACTGTTCTCTTGAAAATGGTGAGGCTTGCGCAGTATTTGCAGGACCATACACCGTCAGTATGCACAAATCCACTCTCCTTATCGGTGTGCAGACCTCTTTCATGAATGCAGGCTCGGGAACCAACCAAAGTAACCACATGTATAAGTTGGGACCCGTGCATTGGGGAATCCTCGAACGAGGGGTGAAAACATCATCCTCCTCATATCTAATGTTAGGCGCTAAGATCGGTGCTTTCTCTCTTCTGATGGGATCGCATAAGACTCACCCCGATTCCTCACAGTTCCCCTTCTCTTACCTTTTCGGCGACGACCGGGGAGCCACAGTAGTTGTGCCAGCAGTGATGCTTCGCAGCTGCGGATTATTGCGCGACGAACAGAAATGGCCGGCGCGCGACCGACGACTCAAACGCAAGCTCCCTCTGCTCGACCGAGTGGTCTTCGACGTGTTGAATCCTATCACGGTGGAGGCTATGCTGACAGCCCTCGATGTGATCGACGACCTCTTGATTCGCCCCGCTGATGACGACCGTTTCCTGCGTTATCGTGGAATGAAGTTCACACGAGCCTCCCTCGAACGCGCTCGACATCTATATGAATTGGCAATTTATAAATATCTTAGTCTCCGCACTCCCGACGGTTTCCCTGAGAAAAAGGAAGGAGAAGAGATATCCGACTGGGTTGACATGGCCGGATTGCTGATACCTCGCAAGTATCTTGAATTAGCTATGAAGCAAGAAACCATTGAAGAGATGCGGAAAGTATTCGACACTGCCTTCAGCCGCTATCCCGAACTGGAAAAAGAATGGATAGCCAACCGCTTCGGCGACCACTGGCGCAAACCCGCAGAAGTGATTGCCTCCTACGCCCAAGACTTCGACCACACCATCGAAGACGACCGCCGACGTTACCTTTAACACCTCGACGCCCAATACGAAATGGTGAGATTATAAAGACCAACAATTATCAAATGTCTAAGCCCACTGTGCTCCGAATGTGATGAAAAGAAAT
>CAZXGU010000224.1:0-4116 GCA_964640375.1 uncultured Sangeribacter sp.
TTGCCGATATGGAAGCGTATATCACCGTCTCTTTCGCCAATGCCGAGGAGAAGCGGATATTTTGTGAGACACTTGAGATTGCCGAGGATTCTAAATTTGTAAAAGGTTCAATAGTTCTGAACGCATTTGAATGACATCATTATGAAACCGAAATTAGAGAAATTCAGAGAAGCCGCAGAGAAATGCGGAGGTAACATTACCAAGATTGCCAAGGCTTTCAACCGCACACGCGGACAGGTCTATGAATGGATGCGCAAGGATGCGGAGTTTAAAGCCGTCATCGATGACTCTCGCGGTTCAATGGTTGATGATTGCATCTCCATTGCTCATATATTGGCAAAGGGCATACCCGATATTCAAGACGGTAAAATGGTCGGCTGGATAGAGCGTCCCGATGCTTCTATGGTTCGGTTCATCCTAAGCACCCAAGGGCGTAAGGAGGGATTCGGAGAGAATCTTGACGTTACCACCAACGGCAAGGATATTAATGGTGTTGACTTGTTCCGCGTCCTCACCAAAGAGGAGATTAGCAACTTCGATGAGGAATTTGAAGAGAATTACTGATTAATAGATCCTTCGTTATCCCGAAAGAGACACAATGATTCGATACGGAGACATGATTAAATCCCGGTGTCTGGGCGATGTGCTTTCCTTTACCCGGTTCGCCTTCAAAACCACCAAGAATAATACGTTCATGGTGGGGAGACATCACGGTCGTATCTGCAATGCGCTCAATGATGTTATCAAGGGCAAGACCAAGAGGCTTATCATCAACATTGCCCCCCGATATGGTAAGACAGAGTTGGCGGTGAAATCCTTCATCGAGTATGGCTTATGTCTTAATCCTGCCTCCAAGTTCCTTCACCTATCCTATTCAGATGATTTGGTTCTTGACAGTAGCCGGGAAATCCGCGAGACTCTCCAAGACCCGACTATGCAACAACTCTTCGGGGTCAACATCGTAAGCAAGAACAACAAGAAGTGGTACACCTCAGCCGGGGGAGGATTGTATGCCGTTTCTACCGGAGGTCAGGTTACTGGCTTCGGTGCTGGACGTGTGGATTATGATGAGGAGGTAAAGAAAAACATTCAAGAGTTTATCCCTGCTTTCGATAGCAAGTTTGCCGGGGCGATAATCATTGACGATCCGATAAAGCCGGAAGATGCGCTCTCCGACAACCTACGCGAGAAGGTTAACCAACGCTTTGAGACCACTATCCGAAACCGTGTCAACTCCCGAAACACTCCTATCATTATCATTATGCAGAGGCTTCACGAACATGACCTTTGTGGTTATCTCATGGAGACTGAGCCGGACGAGTGGACGGTGCTTTCAATGCCTTGCATCCAGCAGAATATAGACGGAGAGGATTATGCCCTATGGCCTGAAAAGCATACACTGGAGGAGTTGAGGGAAATTGAGAGGGTTAATCCATTCGTGTTTGAAACGCAATATCTCCAAAACCCCCGACCGATTGAGGGTCTGATGTATCGCGAGTTCAAGACCTACGATATTGTTCCCAAGGCTCCTCCTTATGAATGTCGAAGATGTAACTATACAGACACTGCCGATACCGGTGCGGATTATCTTTGCTCTATCTTCTACGAGGAGAGACCCACGGGTAACTATGTGACGGATGTTATCTACACAAAGAAGCCTATGGAGTACACCGAGCAAGCGGTGGCTCAGATGTTATCGAAGAGAAAGACCGAGATTTGCTTCATCGAAAGCAACAATGGCGGTCGTGGCTTCATGCGAAACGTTGAGAGATTGTGCCGGGAGTATGATAACACGACTACTTACTTTCACGACTTCACTCAGACCCACAACAAGCAGGTGCGCATCTTCACCCACTCCAATGATGTGAACAATATGATATACTTCCCGAGTGATTGGGAGAATAGGTGGCCGGAGTTTGCCAGGGCGTTGAAATCTTATCGGAAGGAGGGAAGAAACTCACATGACGATGCACCGGACGCTCTGACCGGAACTTTCGAGATGCGGAGTAATGGCATAGGTAAAGGTCCCACCGATGAAGAGATTCTTAATAATTTCCTATAAAAGCCACTAACTTACAATTATATCACTAACTTACATTTCATTTACAGATGTTGAACCCCCGCTCCGTGATGGCGCGAGGGTTTGTTTTTATGGGAAATCCCATATTTACATAGGCAGATTTTTGCGTATGTAAATGGGGAGAATTTTCCCTATTTGTCTTGCTTGATAGTCTTCACCACCTCCTCCAGCTCAAGCAGCGAATTGGCGTGATAGTAGTTTGCTCCGTCCTTAACCAATGCCATGAAGTCGGGTGAGGAGGCTTCATCCCTCACAAGCTCGGAGAGCGAGATGCCAATAATCTCCGCTATATCCTTCAATTTATTTATGGTTGGATTTCCGTTGATAATTGCAGACATCGCTGGCTGAGTAATACCAACAGATTCTCCATTTGGCATTTTTGCGGCTACATCTGTAAGTGTTAACCCTGCCTCCTTAATTCGTCTTTTTATATCCATAAGGTTAAGTTTATATTTTATTTAATCGCAAAGTTAGTTAATACTTCCTAATTTAACAACCTTTTATAAAGGATAGTTTATTAATCTATTCGTTTACATAAATTATATTATATGTTAATAATTGTTAACACTTAAATTATATCTTATAAATTATTTGGAAATATAAACTATACTTTATAACTTTGCATCAGAAATTAAAACCTACCTATTATGGCACAGACATTCAGACAACAGATGAGTGAATTAATGAAAAGGGCATGGCAACTTGTCAAGACCTATGGTTTCACAATGAAAGAAGCAATGAAAACCGCATGGGGACTTCTGAAACTCAAAAAGGCGATGAAAAACGGCATAGTCAAGTTTCTCTATTCAAAACTTGACGGCTCTATTCGCACGGCTTGGGGCACTCTTAAAGCTGACCTAATACCACAGACCAACGGCACAGACAACCGCAAAAAGAATGATAGTGTCTTTGTGTACTATGATAATGAAAAAGCGGCTTTTAGATGTTTCAAAATTGCCAATTTCATAAAAATGGTATGATGAAAAAGAGAATTAACAAGCCATATTCACCCGGTGAAATTCCGGGTGAAATATGGAAAGATATACCCGGATATGAGGGGAAATATAAAGTGTCTAATATCGGTCGTGTGATGTCTAATATCGGTAAAGGCAGACCCTACAAAAAGCCTTCCTTTATAATGAAACAAACTCAGCGTGGCAAATATCTAATGGTAAATATCAGTAAGAAGCCTATGCTGGTTCACAGACTCGTTGCTTTAGCTTTTATTCCCAATCCACAAAATAAAAGTCAAGTAAATCATAAGGACGGAGATACACTCAATAATTTAGTTGAAAACTTAGAGTGGTGTACTCCGATGGAAAATACCAGGCACTACATCCATGTATTGCTTAAAAATCGGAAATCTCAACATGAAAGAGAAGATTTATAACATCTTGGCATGGCTCGCAATTATCGGGGGCGCGTGCTTGGCTATCTTCATTCTTTGGCTCACCTTATGGGTGGGTTATGTACTCGGCTTTAAAATGTAAGCAGACAATCAGACCTCACCGTTCAACCGGGCGGTGGGGTTAAAACAACGACAATAACAACAACCAATAACCTTCATCGAAATGGAAACAACAATCGAAGTCGGTGAGCAATCAAGAGACCTCATTGACATTCTGAAGCAATTCAATGTTGCCTACGAGATGTTTCAAACCTATATGGAGAAGCATTATGGACCACACCATGGCTATAAAGAAGACGATACCAGGTTCTATGATGCTTGGTGCGGAGTAACCCATGTCGTAGAGGATATTCTATGTCAAGTAATGTTATGGGAACTCCGAGACTCTCACTTCACTTCAATCTAAAACAAAGAGCAATGAACTTACCAGCACAACCAACCATGAGACCGACAACTGCTAAAATCCTTGAGATAGTCGGCAAGATAGACCTCCTCTCCACAGAACTTTCCCATGTCGCGGCACAAGCGGAAGAGGAGGACGGAGATAAACCCTTTACGGTTCCAGAATGGGACGATATTAACGAGCACTTCGGAGCGTGGCTTGATGGATGGCTTGATTATATTTTCA
>CAZXGU010000225.1:0-4102 GCA_964640375.1 uncultured Sangeribacter sp.
ACAGAATATACGGTAGATCAGATCAATAGCCTCGTCGCTCCCGGCCCCTCCGATAAAAATAGAATAGGGCGAAACATTGAAGAGTTCGGCCACACGCTGTTTAAGCTTCTTTTGATGAGGATCGGGATAACGGTTGGCTCCATTGTTATAGGGGGATTCATTGGCATCAAGCCATATAGAG
The DNA here is from genome assembly GCA_964640375.1 of uncultured Sangeribacter sp. Taxonomy (GTDB): domain Bacteria; phylum Bacteroidota; class Bacteroidia; order Bacteroidales; family Muribaculaceae; genus Lepagella. The sequence continues at coordinate 182 of CAZXGU010000225.1, forward strand.
ACACCATTGCCCTGAAACTCATCCCGGGCGGTGGAATAGGGCTCTAATTCGAGTATATTCTTCCTTATATATTTCTTCATATTTTTTACAGCCTCCAAGTTATTTCAACTTTTTCATATCCTACCACTGCTACCGAGCAATGGCTACCCGTTAACTCTCACCTCTACTGCCAAGGCATGAGCATCCAAGCCTTCGGCACGTGCCATGGAGGTGATCACAGGTCTCAAAAGATCCAATCCCTCGCGGGTGAGCTCCTGATATGTTATCTTGTGCATAAAGCTGTCGATATTCACTCCGCTGAAGGAATGGGCCCATCCGGAAGTGGGGAGGGTGTGGTTGGTGCCCGAAGCATAGTCGCCCGCGCTCTCCGGAGAGAAATTTCCGATAAACACGCTGCCGGCAGCATATATCTTCTCGGCAATCTCCCATGGGTTCTCCATTGAAATGATGAGATGTTCGGGAGCATACTCATTAGCAAAAGAGGGGATCTCTTCGCGATTATTAAAGATGATAATTCGGCTATGCGACAGCGAGCCTTCTATCGAGTCGCGACGCGGAAGCTGTTCGGCCAAGCGGTCGATCTCAATCTTGATTTTCTCCGCAATGTCGGAGGAGGTGCAAACGGCTATTGCCTGACTGTCGGGTCCATGCTCGGCCTGCGAAAGCATATCGGCAGCTACAAAAGTGGGATTGGCCGATTCGTCGACTAAAACCATAACCTCGCTCGGTCCGGCAGGCATGTCTATAGCTGTGAAGCGGCTTATCTCCTGTTTGGCCTTGGTCACAAACCTGTTGCCGGGCCCGAATATTTTATCAACCTTAGGGATGCTTTTTGTGCCTAACCCCATTGCCGCAATGGCTTGTGCGCCACCGATACGATACACCTTGTGGATGCCGCAGAAGCGGGCCGTAAAGAGAATTTCCGGTGCTATCCCATGTTCTCCGTTTTCGGGAGTGCAGAGCACAATTTCTTGACAACCGGCAATTTTGGCAGGAATAGCCAACATCAGAACTGTAGAGAAGAGGGGGGCGCGACCGCCGGGGATATAGAGACCGACACGGCGGATAGCCACTCCCTTCTGAACGCATCTCACTCCGGGGGTAGTTTCCACTTCCACTTTAACCGGAAGTTGGGCTTTATGGAAAGCGGAGATATTCTCTGCAGCCTTAGCTATCGCCTCGGCTACCTCGGGCGACACTTTGGCAGCCCCTTCCTCAATCTCCTCGGGAGTGAGCTCGAATGATTCGCCGGTGAACCCGTCGAATGCTTTGGCATAGTGACGAAGAGCAGAATCCCCGTAGGCTTTGACATTGGAGATTATATCTTTTACCGATTTTTCAATCTCTGAATCATCAGGTATGTTTCTCTGGCACAGAGCTTTCCACTCTTTGCAAGAAGGGTTGTCGATTATCATCATTTTATAAGATTTTCAAGAGCTAAGACCAAGATATCTGTCGCGCCGATGTTTTTCAATTGTTCGATTTTCTCCCATAAAATATCTTCATGTATCACAACATGGAGCGAAACCCATTCCGGGTCGGCCAACGGGAGGATAGTGGGGCTTTTCATGCCCGGAAGAATGCCCACAGCCTCCTCCGCCTTATCCTTGGGGAGATTAAAAAGCACATATTTCATTCCGCGGCTTTCGAGAATCGACTGGAAGCGGAACATCAGTTTTTCGAGTTCTTTCTCTTTCTCCTCGTCAATATGCGGATTTGCAATCAAAACAGCTTCCGAACGAATCACTGTCTCCTCCTCCTTCAGGCCGTTTTGAATCAGGGTGCCCCCGGAAGAAACGATATCAAAGATGGCATCTGCCATCCCGACAGCGGGCGCCACTTCAACCGAACCGGCTATTTCATGAACAAAAGCCTGGATATTGTTTTCGGAAAAGAAATTACGCAATATCACCGGATAGGAGGTGGCAACACGTTTCCCTTCAAACCAACTTATGCCGGGATAATCCACTGCTTTGGGCACAGCCAGCGAGAGACGGCAGGCACCGAAACCTAAATTCATCCTGACATCCACATCCTGTTCTTTTTCAAGCACTTCATTCAAGCCTACAATGCCGATATCTGCCACTCCCATAGCCACGGCCTGAGGGATATCATCGTCGCGAAGATAGAGCACATGCAAGGGAAACCCTTTGGCGTCGGAGATTAATTTACGGTGACTTGCAGAGGCCGAGATTCCGGCATCTCGCATCAAGGCTACTGTATCCTCATTGAGGCGTCCTTTATTCTGGATTGCGATTGTAAGCATATCAGGATTATATAATAGATAATTTTGACCTTTCCCGGCAAATTTTAAGAAATTTGCAGGATATTTTATGTAATTGCTGACAAAGTTAATAAAATTTTCGCTTATATCCGCTATTTCGAATAAAAAAGGGTATAAATGCGGGTAAGTTACATCTCCTTGCGCAGTCTGGCCACGGGAATCTTCAACCGGTCGCGATATTTTGCCACAGTGCGCCTTGAAATGTCGAACCCTTTTGAGGCCATCTCTTCCATGATGTGTTGATCGCTTAGGGGATGCTTTTTATCTTCTGCCTCCACTAATCCCCGAATCTCCTCCTCTATTTTTCTGTTGGTCAGCGCTTCCATCCCTTCGGCAGCTTCGCCCACTGAATCGCTGAAAAAGAAGCGAAGGGGGAATATGCCCCAGGGAGTGGCCACATATTTGCCATTGGTGGCGCGTGAGATAACAGAAAAATCCAACCCGGTTAATTCCGCCACATTTTTTATCATCATCGGGCGGAGGGTATATACATCTTGAGTGAGGAAATATTCTTTCTGTATCTTCACTATTGCAGTCATCACGTCCATCATCGTGCGCTGCCGCTGCGTAAGGATAGCTATAAATTCGCGAGCATCATTATAGTTGCGGATAATATATTCCGATTCTGAGCCTTTCTTTATTCTTCCTTTGGCGGAACGCTCCATATTCTCCACCGCCTGCTCAAAACTTTGGTCGATTTGCAGCTCCGGTATTTGGCTGTTTAGGGAGACAGTGATTTCACCATCCTCGATGTTGACAAAGAAATCGGGCACCACCACCGACGCCAGGTCGCTGCGACTTGATCCTAAGGCTGCGCCGGGGCGTGGATTGAGCGAACGGATGAGGTCGAGCGCCTCATCCACTTCCGCTAAGGATAGATGAAGATTCGAGACAAGTTTATGTTTGTGCTTCATTGTGAAGGCTTCATATCCGTCGCGGATTATTCTCAAAGCATCGTTGCGAGTCGTGGATTCAGGCATAGCTTCGAGCTGCATAAGGAGGGTGTCGCGGAGATTGAAGGCTCCTATTCCGGGAGGGTCAAGGCTGCGAACAGCCTCCAGGGCCTGCCGCGCCTCTTCATCGCTTATCTCAATCCCTTCATTGAAAGCCATATCGTCGGTCATTGATCTTAATGAGCGGTCGAGATAACCGTTCGAATCAAGATTCCCTATAATATATTTAGCTGCTGTGGCCACATTCTCCGGCAGATTGCGCTCTGAGAGTTGAGCGGAGAGATTGTCATATAAAGATTCCTCCGTGTCGGCCGCGACGAACGGTGAAGAATCCGGCTCTTCGATATTGCTTCGGAAACCGTGGCGAACTGGAATCTCCACCATCGGCTCCTGGGAGGGTTCTTTCTCTTCGAGAGCCACATTCTCTTCAAGCTCTTTCTTTACGGTCTCCTCCAGCTCGGGCGCATTTAGCTCCAACAGTTTCACGAAGCGAATCTGCTGCGGGGAGAGGGTGAGCCGTTGGGTCTGTTCGAGCTGAAGGTTTTGCGCCATGGTTTAGGGTTAGAGGGTTCGTGTTGAGGAGGAGAAATAAAAACCGGCACCTCGGGAGGGAGGTGCCGGCGACCGTGGTACAGAAAGTGGGACTCGAACCCACACAGCCGATAAAGGCCAAGGGATTTTAAG
>CAZXGU010000226.1:0-4083 GCA_964640375.1 uncultured Sangeribacter sp.
CCGTCAGCACATTTGGAGAGGTTGAAATCCTCAAAATTTATCTTGTTCATCTTATGTCAATTCCTTTATTTTTAAGTTCATCTTTCAGTTCTCCCACTGTCATCTCGCCATAATGGAAGATACTTGCCGCCAAAGCCGCATCCGCTTTACCTGAAGAAAGCACTTCGGCAATATCCTCCGCACTTCCGGCTCCTCCAGATGCAATCACAGGGATTGAAAGCGAATCGCATAGCCGGGCAAACGTTTCGCAGGGATAGCCGTTGCGAGTGCCGTCATGGTCCATGGAGGTGAACATTATCTCTCCGGCACCTCGTTCCTCCACCTCCTTTGCCCATGAGAAAAGCTCGCGGTCTGTGAGGCGCGACCCTCCATGGGTGGTAATTCTCCACACCCCGTCAACCTGCTTTGCATCGATAGCAACCACAACAAACTGTCGGCCATAACGCGACGAGATCTGGGTGATAAGTTCCGGATTAGGCACAGCTGCACTGTTGATTGTGATTTTGTCGGCTCCTGCATTCAGCAAGCGCGAAGCATCCTCCACTGAGGAAATGCCTCCACCCACAGTAAATGGGATATTAATTCGCTCTGCAATGCGTCCCACCAATTCAGTGAAAGTGTTGCGTCCCTCCTTTGAAGCAGAGATGTCGAGATATACCAATTCATCAGCACCCTCCGCCGCATAGCGGGCGCCTAACTCCACAGGATCGCCAACATCGGCGAGCCCTTCAAAATTCACTCCCTTAACGGTGCGCCCGTTTTTAACATCAAGACAGGGGATTATTCGTTTTGCAGGCATATTAAAAGCGTTCTAATTATTTACAGACAAATTCCTTAATCTCATTCAGTGAAATGCGATTTTCATAAATCGCTTTTCCTACAATCACTCTGGGTAAACCGAATTCATTAAGGCTTCTGATATCTTCCATTGAAGAGATTCCACCCGACACTGTGAAAGTGATTCCCGGATATTTTTCTGCCAAACTCAGATAAAGCTGAGTGGAAGGACCCTGAAGCATTCCATCTTTTGAGATGTCAGTGCATATCACCTCCTTTAATCCGAAGGGGAGGAAACGCTCAATCACCTCTTCTATCGAGAGCGAAGAATCTTCAAGCCACCCGTTTACCGAGACTTTACCGTTGCGGATATCGGCTCCCAAGATAATTTTATCGCCTCCGAATTCTTGCAGCCATTGCTCCATCATCGTTGGATTCTTCACCGCAGCCGAGCCGATAATGGCATAATCGGCACCTGCCTTTAGAACGGCTTCAAGTCCGGCACGATTCTTTATTCCCCCTCCCCATTCTATCTTCAACAGATTCTCGCCGGCGATATCTCTAAGCACTTGCAGATTCCGGGGTTCGCCGGCTTTGGCTCCGTCGAGGTCAACTAAATGCAGCCGTTTCACTCCAGCTTCGGCATATTGACGCGCCATGTCGAGAGGGGCTGCCCCATAGGTGGTTTTGCGCGAATAATCCCCTTGGGAGAGACGCACACATTCCCCGTCGATGATATCTATGGCCGGTATTATCTCTATCATAATCAGAGTTTAAGAAAATTATCCAAGATGCGTTCCCCCACTTCGCCACTCTTCTCGGGATGAAACTGACAACCATAAAAATTCTCATATTTCAAAGCAGCGGAAAAGAGCTCGGGATGCCGTGACGTAGCAATAGTATCCGGACAAAGAGGTGCATAATAGCTATGCACAAAATAAACATATTCTCCGCTCTTTATCCCTTTAAATAGCTTCGATTCCAAGTTGGCCAAAGGTGACCAACCCATGTTCGGTACTTTGATTCCAGGCGATTCCTTGAATCTTTTCACCTTGGCATCAAAGATACCCATACACTCCGTGTCGCCCTCTTCAGAATAGCGGCACATCACTTGCATCCCAACACATATCCCGAGCACAGGACGCCGGATAGTCCATATTAATTCAGGGAGATTGAGGCGTTTGAGGTTCTCCATAGCTTCTGAGGCATTCCCAACACCGGGGAGAATCACATGACTTGCCGATAAAATCTCTTCCGGCTCAGAAGTGAGTTTCCATTCGGCACCCAATCGTTGAAGGGCATATCCCAATGAGCGGATATTACCCATATCATAATCTATTACTGCTATCATAAAATACCTTTACTTGAGGGGAGGTCGTAACTGAACGGATCGCGGCGCACTGCCATTTTCAGGGCACGCGCGAAGGCCTTAAATACTCCTTCAATGAGATGATGATTGTTTTCTCCCTTTGCACTGATATGAAGGTTGGCTTTCAATCCGCAGGCAAGCGACTGAAAGAAATGGGCAAACATCTCGGTTGGCGTGTCGCCGACATATTCACGCGTGAATTTCACATCCCATTGAAAATCTATGCGTCCTCCTAAGTCGAGAAGCACCATCGCCCTCGATTCATCCATCGGAAGAACGAAGCCATAGCGCTCTATTCCTCGTTTGTTGCCTAAGGCCGCTGTAAGGGCTTCACCCAACACTATGGCCACATCCTCCATCGTGTGATGTTCATCCACTTCCAAATCCCCTTTACATCTGATGTTGAGTGAGATGCCCGAATGATGAGGAATCTGATAAAGCATGTGGTCGAAAAATTTCAGACCTGTGTCGATGTGAGAAGTGCCGTTTCCTTCAAGGTCCACGCTTATCTTTATATCTGTTTCCGACGATTTGCGCTCTATGGTGGCCTTCCTGTCGGAGGATAGGATGAATCTTGCAATTTCATTCCAATCGTCGGAAATAAGGGTTGGAGAGTAGGCCTCTGCTTTCTCCTTCAATATATCTTTAGGGTCTTGACCTTCAAAACTGCTGTCGGAAAGAAGTAAAATTCCCTGTGTTCCCAAATTTCGGGCAAGCTGAAGATCTGTCAATCGGTCGCCAATCACAAAAGATGCTCCAAGGTCGTAATCGCCGGTAAGGTAGCTTGTAAGCATCCCGGTGCCGGGTTTACGGGTGGGCAGATTCTCTTCCGGGAAACTGCGGTCGATATATTCGGCGTCAAATTCCACTCCTTCCCCACGCAGGGTTTCCAACATCTTGTTATGAGCAGGATGAAAGGTTTCCTCCGGGAAGGAATCCGTTCCTAACCCATCTTGATTAGACACCATTACCAGCTCATATCCACGATTCATAAGCGAACGCAGACCGGAGATTGCTCCGGCAACGAATGATAGTTTTTCGAGGGAATCTATCTGTTCGTCGGCCGGTTCGCGGATAATTGTGCCGTCGCGGTCGATGAATATTGCTTTTTTCTTAGCCATAACTGCTTGCAGATTAAGAAAACTCTTTTATATATGAGATTGTTCGCCTATTCTCTTCGGGAGTGCCTATAGTGATACGCAGACATCCTTCGCACAAAGGCATTTTAGAACGGTTGCGGACCAACACACCTTTCTCTACCAAATAGTCGTACATGCGGTTAGCATCTGATACCTTTACTAAGAGGAAATTGGCATCCGTAGGAAACACCTCTTGCACGCAGTCAGCTTTTTTCAATTCCTCCGCCATCTTATCGCGTTCACTCTTGATTTCAGGTATATGGTTGCCTGTCCCATCCTCTATACGCTTTAACAGCTCTTCCTGCACCAAAGAGCTCATATTATAAGGATATTTCACGCGGTCGAAATATTCAATAATCTCTGGCGACGCAAAAGCCATCCCTGCGCGCAGCCCTGCCATTCCCCAGGCCTTGGAGAAAGTGCGCAGCACAATCATATTCGGCGTATCCTTAAGGTCGGCAAGAAGAGACCCTTTATCGGAAAAATCCCCGTAGGCTTCATCCACAACTACTATCCCCTTGAATTGCTTTGCTATTTCCAGTATATCCTTTTTCGGAAAAGCATTTCCTGTAGGATTATTGGGCGAACATATCCAAATGATCTTTGAATTCGAGTCGGTAGCTTCAAGAATCCGCTCCACAGGTAGGGAATAATCCGCATTTAGCAGAACCTCCCTCAATTCCACATCATTGATTGCTGCCGCCACCTTATAAACGCCGTAGCTTGGAGTAATGGCTATGACATTATCTTTCCCTGGCTCGCAGAAAATCCTGAATGTTACATCGATAGCTTCGTCGC
>CAZXGU010000227.1:0-4066 GCA_964640375.1 uncultured Sangeribacter sp.
CTTGAATATATGCTTAATTTCCGCCATTATCCCATCATTATACTTAATTTGTTGAATTACAGCGTAAATTTAATAAAATATAATATTTGCGCAAAATTTTTTATGCCGAAATATCCTCTGAGCGCAAAATTTTTTATGCCAAAATATCCTCTGAGCGCAAAATTTTTACCTGCTTATGAGGGCCCGACGTGATAATTGGTTGCGGTTGAGCCGCTCGGTATAGTCTTGCATGAAGGCCTGTGCCCATCGAAGCATCTCTTCCACCTCCTCAGAGTCATATTTCTCCAGAGGCTTCTCCATCCCATAATCGTTTGCCCAGTCATACACTCCCTCCACTCTCTTCAAATCCGACGATAACCTCAAAGCATATCGCGAACCCACAACCTGATACCCTCCCTTGATATACATCAGAGCGTAGGTGTCTTCACATCCCGAGAGAATATCCTCCCCTAAAGCCACATATTCCTTTGGATAACCGGCAAGGGAAAGAATTGTGGGAGGAAGGTCGAATTGCGTCACAAACTTATTCTCCATTCTCTCAGGCTGCAACGAACCGTCGGGAGCATAAATCATCAAAGCAATGTGCGGAAGCACAAAACGGGAATCATAAACCGTGCCTTTCAAATCACGGAAACCATGGTCGCCGATGATGATGAAAATAGTATTCTTAAACCATGGCTGCTTTTCTGCCATCTGAAAGAAATATTTGATTGCCCTGTCCTCATATTCCACCGTCCGACGCATATCATCCCCGAAGCGATAGCCTTTGTCGTTCCAGTCTTGAGGCACACCGTAGGGTCCATGGGGATTGAGCGTGAACCATCCGGCAAAGAAAGGTTGCGGCAGAGTGGAGATATCTCTCACCGCATATTCTGCCATCTTATGATCCCACACACCCCACTGTCCATCAAAATCGCGGTCGAGACCGTAATCCTCGCGACTCACCACCCTGTCGAATCCCGCCACATTCAGCGTCTGGTCGATATTGAATGAACCCCGGTTGCCTCCAAAATAAAATCGTGTGGAATAACCCTCCTCTTTTAGAAGCCCAGCTGGAGCATCAATGGTGTTGGCATAATAGGGAGAGGTCATCAGAATCATCTCTCCAAAGGTTGGAACTCCGGTGAAGATAGCCGTTATCCCCTCAATGGAGCGTACCCCTGTGGTGAAAGCATGAGGAAAGACAATCGACTTTGAAGCAATCGAATCAAGAAACGGCATCAACCCTCTCACCGTGTCCCCCTTTACAGGATTTAAACTGTCGAGCCATACCGCCCCTCCGCTCTCAATGGTTATAACCATAATGTTTTTACCATTGAGCTTCCCATTCGGGTCTGCCTTATACAGCGAAGACCTTATCTTCTTCAGTTCTTCATCCGAAAAGAAACGCATCTCCTCAATCCGATTGTCATTCTTTAAAGAGCGAAGGATGCAAAAGGGAGTGTTGAGCACAACATTCATCTGCGAAGCCTCGCTCGTGCCCCACACAGCGTCTCCTATAGATAGCGGACGTCCAGGCCCAACATGTCCACGGATGCAGAGGAAAGTGGCACCCACAACTCCCAAAAAGAGAACCGTCCGAATGGAAAGCGATTTCCTGAATGATAATTTTTCAAAAGGATAAGAACCGACTTTTATACAGAATACTATAAAAATCAGGAAAGCAACAAGCAAAGCACCCACCAAAAAGCCCCACCAATAATCCTTAGCAAAGGAGAGAACAATTCGGGTCATGTCAGGGTCGCTCCAGATTGTTGTCACAGCCTGCCAACGAAGCCGCGAACCGTTGAAACGAAAGAAGGGTATGTCGGCCAAAGCAGGAAGTAACATCAGGCTATTGCAAACCACATATACCACACCCGTGGCCAGGATATATCCTTTTTTCTTTATTAACCCGAAAGGAAGGAAACGCATCAGAATGAAGAGAGAATTAAACCATGCCCATGCGCAAAGATCGAATTTCATCCCCGACATGGAGAGTCCTAACAGCTTACCAAAGTTCACATCCCCAAACATATCTGCATTATACCATGCGAAGGCAAATCGGCTCAGCCATAAAAGCAGCAATGGAATAAACAGCTGTAACAATGTGGCTGGATAATATGGCAGCGTAACGACAGGCTTAATCTTCATCTTTTTAATTGACAGTTTTCTCGGGTGATATATTTAGAGAAATTAATTTTTTAAGTAGCTGTTAAAAATTAATGAACAGATAAAACGCAGTTATTTTTGTGTTGATTTAGTTGCGGAAGGAAGGAGAATATATTCATATTCGACTGACTGACAAGACTAAAGCAACCAAAAAGAACAAGTTTTAGCGTTCAAGATTTCTAAAGCCACATATATCGATTAATTTTAAATAGCTACTTATAGATTTCAAGTATTCTATTGAAAAAAATATTGTAGGAGAAACGAGAATAAAAAGTGTGACGGGCCGTCTCCCCCATTTTTTTGCGCAATTCCCCATTTTCACTTAGGAGGCGTATAGCATCTGCAAGGGCTTGGGCATCTCCGGGGGGCACAAGCAGACCGTCAACTCCCGCTGTCACAATCTCCTTCTGTGCACCATTTGAAGTGGTGATAAGAGGCTTTCCCTGCGACATAAATTCGATAATCGTCAGCCCGAAAGATTCCACTGCTACCGATGGAGCTACACATATATCCGCCTTAGCAATTTCCCGATAGATATCAGTCTTAAATCCCAGCCAATCTATATGGTCGGAGATATGACTGTCAGCTGCCAACTGCTGAAGCTGAGCAATATATTCCGGTTGGCCTGTCCCCGCTATTTGTAGCAATAGAGGGATATCGGATAGGAGGGTCAGAGCTTCAAAAAGAGTCTCAATCCCTTTTTCGGGTGAAATCCTCCCGGTAAAAAGGAGTTTCAATGGCCGAGAAGTATGGTCTAAAGGAGAATACGATAACGACGACGGCGCCACCTCCCTATATTCCTGAGGAATAATAACGCTATTTGGAACAACAGTGATTTTATCCTTAGCTATGGGCGGATTGGTAGAAAGGAATGCATCTTTGGAAAGGTCTGATACAAAGATTAGGGAATCGATGTTGGCGTAAATGAATTTCCAGCGAAGCGACTTCTTCCCCCGTTTCACAAGATGTCGGGTACAGACAAGGCGGATATTGTTATCTTTGCCAAGCAGATGTTTTGCTCGCGCCACAAGCTCGGCATCCTTAAAGGTATGGGTATGAATCACCAAAGGCTCTCCTTTCCTCTCTTTTGCCAGTTGGGCAAGACGCAGGGGGCTCATGAAATCGGCAATCCCACCAAGTGGCATTTTCTTAACGGAGGTGCCTGCTTCTTTAAACTTATCATCAATCAAGGCAACCCCACGAGTGGCGACAATTACATCATGACGTGCCTCAACCGATTTTCGGCAAAGATCGAGAGCGTATCTTTCGCCGCCTCCCCATGTAACAGCCCTGACAAGATGAATAATTCTCATTTAAAAGAGTAGATAGTAAAAATGTGGTTAGAGCGGCTCCGCCATTAAATCTCCATTGGAGCCATTAAAGGTGGAACCGCTCATAATCTTTAACAATTAATTACACAGCCTTTAGGAGGAAATGGTTTTTCTTCCCTTTCTGGATATGGATATATTTGCCGCCGAGAAGCGAGGAGGCATCTACTGTGCCGTTGGGGTCGGTGAATTTCTCTTTGTTGATGCTCAGACCGTTACCCTGAACCATCTTGCGAGCCTCACCCTTAGATGTAAACACCGGAGCTTTAACAGCAAGAAGTTCCAAAACAGGAATCCCTGCTTCAAGTTCAGCTTTGGAGATTTCAAACATCGGAACGCCTTCAAACACATCAAGAAGGGTCTTTTCGTCGATATTGCGCAAGGCCTCAGCTGCCTGATTGGAGAAAAGAATCTTTGACGCCTCCACGGCTGCCTCATAATCTTTCTCACTGTGAACCATGATTGTCACCTCCTTTGCCAAGCGTTTCTGAAGAGGACGAGCACCCGGATCCTGCTTATGCTCCTCGATGAGGGCATACTTTCCGACTTGACCTATTATTATTCTACCTATTTACGTCGTATCCCAT
>CAZXGU010000228.1:0-4065 GCA_964640375.1 uncultured Sangeribacter sp.
GTTGCCGGGGGTGAAGACGTAGCTGCCGTTGATGCCGCAGGTGAGGATGAGCATACGCAGATTGTATTTGCCCAGCAGAATCCAGCACTTGTCCTGAAGATCGATGCCGGGATAGCCAAACATCCGGCTGATGGTAACCAGCTCCTCGTCATTGATTTTCAGGATGTTGCAGCGCTTCATAGAGTTGCAGAGAATCTCCTTGTTGTAGAAGCCCTGACGAAGATTGACGTCGAAGACAATCAGCGGATTGTTTTCTTCGGGAATGGCGTCGAGGAACTTATTGATAGTCTCTCTTGTCACCACATTGCGCTGAGCCAAAGAGCCGAAGCAGATAGCGGAAGTATCCTTAGCGAGCTCTTCGAGTTCGGGAGTGAGGGCGATGTTATCCCAAGCCACATTCTCCTTGATATCATAAACCGGAATACCGGCGGGGTCGATTTCCACCTGCACAGTTCCTGTGGGATAAGGAACGGTCTGGAGGATATATTTCACGTTCTGGTGGTCGAAATTATCCTGGAGCTCATGTCCGAGAGGATCATCACCGATAGCGCTGCAAGCGCGGCTGTCGAGACCGAATTGAGACACGTGATAAGCGAAATTGGCGGGTGCGCCACCGATTTTCTTTCCTTCAGGGAGGACATCCCAGAGAGCCTCACCGATACCTACTACTTTCATATTATTCTTCATGGAAAAATAGAGTTGTTAAAGTTGAGTTTATTATTTTGGATTTTTGATTTTAAGGGTATAGAATGCGAGGTAGAGCACTCCGAGAGTCATCACGGCTACAGCGCCGGCAACTCCTACTGCATCCTGAGCAAAGCCCATGCAGAGAGGGAACACTGTTCCGCCGAAAAGACCCATGATCATCAGACCGGAAACCTCATTCTTTTCATTGGGCTGACGGTTGAGAGCCTGCGCGAACACGACAGAGAAGATATTTGAGTTTCCGAAGCCGATGCAAGCAATGGCGCAGAGCACAAGCATCTGAGAAGTTGCCACGAAGAGGCCAACCATACCCAACAGCATACAGAACACGCTGAAAGCGAAGAAGCTCTTTGCCGACATCTTGGCAAGAATCACAGAACCGAGCAGACAGCCGCCGGTGCGGAAGTAGAAATAGATCTGAGTTCCGAGCACAGCCTCTTCAACGCTGAGGCCGAAGCGCTCGCTGAGGATCTGTGGCGCGAAAGTGTTGGTGCCCACATCGATACCCACATGACACATGATTCCGAGGAAGCAGAGGAGCACGAAAGGTATGCGGAGAAGAACGATACATTCCTTGAAACCTGTCACCTTGTCGGGACGTTCCTCCTCAATTGGAGTAGCGCCGAGGGCAGCAATCGAGAGAAGGCAGATAGCGCCGAAGATGGGGAAGAGGATTCTCCATGAGAGGCCGAGTGTGGGCATAGCAGCCGCTGCGCCCCAGGCCATAAGATAAGGAGCTAAAAGAGAAGCCAAAGCCTTGACAAACTGACCGAAAGTCAGAGTGGAAGCCAAACGGGCCGGATTAATCAACCCAGATACCAACGGGTTGAGTGAAGTCTGCATCACCGCGTTGCCGATTCCGAGAAGCGAGAAGGCGATAAGCATTGTGTAATAGCCATCATTGAAGATAGGGATGATAAGCGAAACGAGAGTGAGGACAAGAGAGAACATCACAGTCTTTTTTCGACCTATCTTATTCATCAACATTCCCGTGGGAACTGAAAATATGAGGAACCAGAAGAACACGAGAGAGGGGATGAAACCGGCCTGAGCGCTCGATAGGTTCTGATCAGCCTTCACAAAGTTGGTGGCCGACCCCACGAGGTCAACGAAACCCATGGAGAAGAAGCAGAGCATCACCGGGATAAACTGCATCAGCATGTTCTTTGGAGCAGTTGTTTTGGTTGCAGTTGTTGCCATTTTTTTACAAGATATTAGTTGTTTAGCTTGATGTCTTAAGAGATATTTCGCATCGTTGGCGAAATATCTCTCAAGTTATAGAGATTAATTGGCAGCCTTGAGGGAATAAATTTCCAGATTTGAAATCTTTGCACTTCCTTCCGAGCTGAAAGAGATGGTAGAATAAGGTTCGTTGGGGAAAACAAGGTTGGTCATGGAATATTTACCATCCTTGGCAAACATCTCGATAGAAGAGTGGTCGATATACATGTGCACGCTTGTCTTTCCACCCTTAGAGAAAGTAGGGCTCACGGTCACAGCCGGGAAATCGAGGTTGAAATCAGTGTTGCCCGACTGAGTGCGGTCGAAAGCGATAGTATTGTCGGCAGGATTATAAGTGATAACCACTTTCTCCTGTTTTGCATTCGAGAGAGTGACAAACACCTTTGCATCCTTCTTGGATTCGATATCGAAAACCACCTCACAGATACCATTATTGGCAGAAGGAAGATTCACAGAAGAAGCCTTCTTGCCGGCATTGATGTTGCGTCCCTTCACCACAGCTTTTTCGCGAAGTTTAGTGAGCTCGGGAGAGGGAGTGGAAGCCACATATATCTGGCCGTCAGCATCTTCAAATAGAGAGAGATCGCGCGGCAGAGTGTTAGCGCTGCGATATTGCATTGTGGGCACGTCGGCTGCATATTGCCAGTTGCTCATCCAGCCGATAGCAGTGCGACGGCTGTCGGGGGCGTCGCTCCATGAAACCAACGCGTAGTTATCTTTGCCGTAATCTAACCATTTTGTCGGTATCTTGCCATCAGCATCGGTATCGGCAGTAAAAGTCTTGCCATCGAAATCGCCGACAAAATACTGGATAGCGCTACCTCCGAATGGACCACCGGGGTTCAAATTGACGATAAGCACCCATTTTTTCTTGCCATTTATCTCAAGAGGGAAGAGGTCGGGACATTCCCACACACCATCTTGCGCTCCTTCACCCTTTCCGAAAGCCGACTGGAGAGTCCAGGTCTTGAGGTCGGGAGAGGTGAGGAAAACAATCTCTTTTTCAAGGGCATGAGCGAGCATGATGTTCCATTCCTTTGTTTCAGGATTCCAGAACATATTCGGGTCGCGAGCCTCGGTTTCGAGAGTAAAGACAGGGTTTCCCGGATATTTGGTGAAAGTCTGGCCATTATCTTCGCTGTGAGCGAGGCTCTGCATCTGGCTCATGCCGGCAGAAGTGAAGAGAGCAATCACGGCATCCTTGCCGAAGCCGGCAGTGTTTTCAGTATCCACGGCGCAGGAGCCGGAGAAGATGGTTCCGATGCCGTCGGGTTCGATGGCAGTGGGTTCATGTTTCCAGTTGACAAGGTCGGGAGAAGAGGAGTGACCCCATGTCATGTTCTGCCATTTGGAGCCGTAAGGGTTCCACTGATAATAGAGATGCCACTCTCCATCTTTATAGAACATACCGTTAGGATCGTTCATCCAGCCGTAGAGAGGAGTGTGGTGGAAAGCGGGGCGATATTTCTCCACATTGGTAGTGTCGAAAGAATCAGCCAAAGTCAGGGCATTCCAGCAAGCTCCCTCCTTAGCCTCGCGCACAGAGGAGCGGTCATGGTTAGCCACGATGTCCAGCACCACGTTATGACCCTTATAGGGTTCAAGGTCGAGGGGCATGGTATAATCGATTTTCGACTTAGCGAGACGCACATAGAAAGTGCGTTCGAGTTTTCCGTCAACGAGCAGATTCACTTTGGCATCATCCACAGATTCCTGCACAGGCATCATAAGATAGCGTTGGTCGCCGTCGATACGGACAAGAGTGTTGTTGGGCCCCAAATGTTCCACTTTCACGCCGTCGCCGGCCGACATCCCTAAGGATGAAGCGAGTAGAGCGGGGGCAATAAGCATAAATTTCCTCAGTTTCATCATATCAGATTCTTATTATTTCAGATGAATATATGTTGTTTAGTAGCTTTCATCAAATTAAACGGCAAAAGAATCGGTTTGTTTGAGCTGTAAGATTTTTTAAGAAACCCCTCCCTCCCTGTCGCAGGGGGAGAGGGGGAAAATCTACTAACAAACCTAACTTTATTAACCTATGCTAATCATTCTTTTTCCATTTTCTTGCTGAATTATGTCGCAAAGATATATAATAGGAAAGGGAAGTGTTATAAC
>CAZXGU010000229.1:0-3937 GCA_964640375.1 uncultured Sangeribacter sp.
CACGGCACACTCTCACTCACTTTGTGCCGTCTTTAAATTTTTTAATATCAAAAAGTTGCGTAATTAAAAGATTATTTCCATATTTGCATTGAAAACACTGCGGGTAAGCCCTGTCTCGCCTCTCTTTCCTCTCTGTTGCCCCCGCTTTTCCCCTTCTTCAGGGATATGAATTAAGGTTAAGAATTTGTAAGGTAAAAAATCATGTTAGAGAAATTTTTAAAACAAACTGAGTTTGAATCAATGGATGATTTCAAACGCAATTATAAGGTCCTTGTTCCTGAAAATTTTAATTTCGCATACGATGTAGTGGATGAGTGGGCTCGCACTAATCCAGATAAGCCGGCCCTGCTCTGGACTAACGAAGAGGGAGTTGAACGCCAATTCACTTTCAAAGATATGAAAGACTATTCCGATAAAACGGCTTCCTTCTTTCAAAGCCTCGGCATAGGACGCGGCGACAAGGTGATGCTTATCCTCAAACGCCACTGGCAGTTCTGGTTCTCTATCCTTGCCCTCCATAAACTTGGAGCTGTGGCCATCCCCGCCACCCATCTCCTCACGGAGAAAGATATTGTGTATCGTTGCAATGCCGCAAAAATCAAAGCCATTGTTGCCGTTGGCGATCCTATTGTAGTGAGTCATATCGACCGCGCGATGCCTAAGTCGCCAACAGTGGAATGTCTTATCTCTACAGGTCCTGAAATTCCTACTGGCTGGCATGATTTCGATAAAGGTATTGAAGAAGCACCGGATTTTAAACGACCGGAGAATGTGAATAAAAACGAAGATCTTTCTCTGCTCTATTTCACCTCAGGAACCACCGGCGAACCGAAAATGGTGGCTCATGATTTCCTTTATCCATTAGGACATATAATAACCGGCAAATATTGGCATAATCTTGACGAATCCTCTTTGCACCTCACTGTGGCCGACACTGGCTGGGGGAAAGCTGTTTGGGGCAAACTATATGGACAGTGGTTCTCTGGAGCTAATGTGTTCGTTTATGATTTCGAAAAATTCCATGCCGACCAACTTCTGAAGCAGATGGAGAAATATAAGGTCACATCCTTCTGTGCACCTCCCACAATCTATCGCTTCATGATTCTTGAAGATTTGTCGCAATATGATTTATCGGCTCTTCGTTATTGCACCACTGCCGGAGAAGCCATGAACCCGAGTGTGTTTGAACGCTGGAAAGAGCTTACCGGTCTTGACATCAAGGAAGGCTTTGGTCAGACTGAAACAACCCTTACTGTAGGCACTTTCCCATGGATGGAGTCTAAGCCAGGCTCTATGGGAGTGCCGAGCCCCGAATATGAAATCGACCTCATTAATTCAGAAGGGGAATCCTGTAAGCCTGGAGAAGAGGGAGAGATTGTGATTTATACTGATGCTCGTCGTCCGTTGGGGCTCTTCCGCGAATATCTTTATGATGAAGAATTGACCCGCGAAGCGCACAGCGACGGAGTGTATCGCACCGGCGATGTTGCCACTCGTGACGAGGATGGTTATTTCTGGTTCGTGGGTCGCGCTGATGATGTTATTAAATCTTCGGGCTATCGCATCGGTCCCTTCGAGGTTGAAAACTCCCTTATGTCGCATCCGGCTGTTGTGGAATGTGCAATCACCGGTGTGCCCGACCCTGTAAGAGGTCAAATCGTAAAAGCAACTATCGTTCTTGCCGACGATTGGAAAGAGAAGATGGGCGACGACCTTATCAAGACTCTCCAGAATCATGTGAAGAACACTACAGCCCCTTATAAGTATCCGCGCGTGATAGAATTTGTTGAAGAGTTGCCCAAGACAATCAGTGGTAAAATCCGCCGTGTTGAAATCAGAGCCAAACACCCCTCTTCAGGACGCGCTCACGCTTGCTAATAACTTTTCATCATCATATAAGAAGTCCGAGGAAACAACTGATTCCCTCGGACTTCTTTCATTATGTCTTTTTCGGATTATTGCTGAGTCTATAACCTTCCGGAATCAAAATAGGAATAGAAACCGGTTGAAGTAACAATGATATGGTCGAGCATTCGAAGCTCCAAAAGTTGCGCACCCTCTTTCATCTTGCGCGTGATCTGATCGTCGGGGCCACTTGGCACGAGGTTTCCCGAAGGGTGATTATGTGCCAATGCAATCCCCTGAGCATCTATAAGGAGCGCCTCTTTTAAAATAGCCTTAACGTCAAATATAGAGGCGGTGGCGCTACCCGATGTTATTCTTTTCTTCAGAATCACGTCGTTTCGACGGCCAAGATAGATTGCCCAAATTTCCTCATGAGGGAGGTTTCCTATCTCGCTTCTCATGAGGTCATAAATGGCCTGCGAAGAATTGATAATATATTTCTCCCCCACTTTCTCGCGGTTATACCGGCGAGTTATTTCCATGGTGGCCAAAATCTGAAGACCTTTTGTGACGCCGATACCTTTGGTTGCCATTATCTCCTTCAGAGTCTTGCGTTCAAGCTGAAACAAGGATTGGCAATTATCTCGCATCAGGTCGCGGCAAAGCTGAGTTATGGGTTTTCCCTTCAAGCCGGTGCGAAGAATGAGAGCCCATAAATCGGGGGTGGAAAGAGTGGAGATGCCATATTTCAGTGCGCGTTCACGCGGTTGATCATCAGCATCCATGTCTTTAACTTTGAGTATCGTGGTATTATCTTCCATATTTAGACCCGGCTTATAATCCTTCGTTTTTACCTTTTCTTATCTCCTTTTCGCGCTCGGCATCGCGTCCGCGACCAAGAATGATTCGCGTGAAATAAGCTTTTATAAAACCTGTGCCATACCCTACGAGCTGCACCATACTTGCTGCTACTCCTAAACATGCAACTTTAATATTTCGCGTAGATAGAAGAGCACCTATCCATAAGGCCACAATATAAAGAGCTAATGGAATCAGAAGCCACGGCCAAAAGAAAGAGCCTATTATCAGTCCTATTGCCCCAATGGTAAAAACGGCAGGAAGCCAATGGACAAGCTTCATCGAACCCGGGTAGAGCAATTCCAAGGTGATTCTCGATTGTCCGAAGACATGTACCTGCATCCAGAATTTTTTCAGATTTCCACGGCGCTTATGAAACACACTGACATCGGGATAAAGCACTATCGTGAATCCGTTGAGACGGATACGGGTGCTCATGTCGATATCTTCGCTAAACATTTCGCGGAATCCTCCCGTCTTTTCGTAAACCTCACGCGAGAATCCCATATTGAAGGTGCGTGGAGTGAATTTCTCCATCGAAACTTTTCCTCCGCGTATCCCACCCGTTGTGAGGAAAGCTGTCATGGCATAATTGATAGCTTTCTGAGTGTCGGTGAAGGAATCGTGGGCGGCATCGGGCCCCCCAAAGCAGTCGGCTGGATTCTCTTGCAGACTTTTTCTAAGTTTTTCAATATAATCGTGGGGAAGAATACAATCAGAATCCACGAAAACAAAGAAATCCCCGTCAGCCCTTTCCAACCCGTAATTTCGGGCTATGCTTCTCCCCTCATTGCTTTTCTTATAATACTTCAACGTTACGGGTGAAGCATCATAACTATCGGGAAGAGCCGGGATTGTTGACCCATCCTCAACAAGCACTAATTCAAAGCCCAAGTCGGTCTGTGCCTTAAGACTCTTTATCAGATCGGCCACTTCATCAGGACGATTATAAACGGGAACAATGATTGAAAACAGCATGCTGGAAACAGATTAGAAAATAAGGAGTATATAATGGAAAAGGGGAAAAGCAAAAGGAATGATAAATGAAGGCCTGCACAGACAATCATTCATCATTCCATTAACCTACGCATTAATTCTGTAAGCAGGCATCAAGCCTTTACACGGCCCACATAGCTTCCGTCGCGAGTGTCAACCTCGATAAGCTCACCTTCGTTGATGAAGAGAGGCACCTTAACAGTAGCGCCGGTCTCAACAGTGGCGGGTTTGAGAGTGT
>CAZXGU010000230.1:0-3933 GCA_964640375.1 uncultured Sangeribacter sp.
TATTCATGAATATCTGCGTTGACAAACGTTGACAATAGGTGACAAATTTGAAATCAATTGAAAATTGGTTGACACACTGTTGACACTATATCTTCTTTATTTTAATAACTTTTTTAGAAAGAAGATAAGAAATTTATTGAGACTTAGCGAATTGAATGTGTTCCTTAAATCAATCTGTTTCCCACACAGAGCGGAATCCGCTGTCAACCTTCCAGAGTGTGGGTAAATCTTTTATGATTCTATCCTCTAATTGCTACTCCAGACTTCATGTCCTACATACTCCCATATTTTCCCATAAAACTCCACATAATCCCATATTCAAGACTTTATGAATAAGATAGTTATAACTAATTTTGTAAAAAACTTTCAAATAAACGAATGAAGAAGATGCCAGATTTCAAAACCATTCACCCTGACGGTTATTATTCCGTAAGACAGGCTGCAAACTTTCTTGGAGTTCACCGCTGCACATTATATTCATATATGACGCATCAAGACCGTCCACTGTCTTTCCTGAAATCCAAGGACAATGGGAGAATCCTCTTTTTGGGGCAACACTTACTTGACTATAAGGAAGCCGGGCTTCCGAAGAAAGGAAGAAAGCGACTTCTGAAATGACACATCAGTTCCAAGTGTACCAAGGAAAATGCTTATACCTATCCTCTCTTTCTATATCGATAGAGAGTTTGAGCCAAAGAAGCCAAATTCTTGTTTTGATTTCATCAAGGGTTCTCAATAAAAGAAAATACTTCTCTATAGGTATGGGCACATTAACTGTTTCAAGAAATTGTTCCAGATAGTTTTCCGAAGTGATATTATATTCCATTTCCTTGATGTCTCGGATAAATTCCACGGTATCATCTTCCCTCCATTGCGTTGAGAAAAGGAAAGGTTGAGAATGGGTTGTCTTGTAAATGAAATCAAGATAGTATACTTCCTTATCTCCTTGGGTGATAATGGTGTTCCACCCAGACTCTTTGGCGATTCTTACAATGTCGTTTAATATCATAGGCTTTTAGATTCCAATAGTAGATATATATTCCACACAATCAGACTTGCCATGTCCGTGAGGGATATGGCAAGTCGCTTTTTTAGATTCTATATCAGTCGTGGATCTGATTTCCACGGCTGACATAACTCCTAATCCTCAAATCTTGAAAGGAAGCGTTGAAGTTGGATGTCGTTTATCTCGCTTAGGGGAGTTGGCTTGAAGTTCTCGAGTTGTTGAACTCTTACCTTCCCTTTTCCAAGTCCTTTTTCTTCAAGGTCTATCTCTATATCGGACATTTCTTTAAGGGATATATACCCGTATTCATCCTCCATAAGTCCGATTACGATGCCGAACATAGTAAGGTCGTTTCCCTCTCGGTTCCCCTCAATGACGAACCACCTAACACGTCCGAAGACAAAGATTGCACGGCATATTGCGTCTTTTCCCTTGCCGTCCTGGGAGTAAAGGGGGAAGCCGTTCAAGGCTTCCTCCAGTTTTGGTGTCAATAATCTACACATATCAATCAAGTTCTATTTCATCTTCATAATATTCTTCTCTCGCGCCACTGCTAAACTCAACTATAAGGCGGTAGCCATTGCGACCAACGATAGTGCCACGGTGGTAGCCACGCCACGGCTCTTTGAGTTCGCACTGTTTCCCGTATTCGGGGAAATCCATATCATCCATAAGTATTTACTCTTTCATTGGTGGAGAAATCGGGGTCGTAAATGAGGTCAGCCTCAATGAGAGATTTGTATGCGACCTCTGCGAGTTGGGAAGCCCACTCGTTGCGCTGGTCATACCTTCCCTTTCGGTAGTTATAGGCAAGCCCCTTGATATAACCGAGACAAACCTTGAAGGCTTGTTGCTGTAGATAGCGGTGCATTGAAGTCATCGCCATTCCGGTTTTGTCGGCATTACTCATTTTGCCATTTACAAAGTTCTCAAACTCGTTCACAAATGCCTTGTCGTGCTCTGAAAGGCTCATAAAGTCTATGTCTGTATTCATAGTTATTGGAATTCAGAAAGTTTCCTGATTGTAGATTTGTGGTTCGGAAGATACATTGTAGATATAATCCCCACACTTCACCAATAGGCAGTTGTTGCCATAGTAAAGTTTCTTCATGCCTCTGACGCTTCCTGTCTTGTGGAAGTTGGGGAATCGGTCTATGCCGACTCTCTTACCCTGCTCGATTGTCATTCTTTTCACTCTCATGTCGATTACATTTTGAAGTCGAGGATATACCCGATGATAAGGCAGAGATAAAGCATAGCGAATATGCCCATAACCAACGTAACCTTACCAAGAAATTTGAGAATGGAGATAACCTCACGCCATTTGGGGTCTATTTCCTTATTTACCATAGTTACTGAAATTTTGGAGTTCTGATTCTTTTCCCTTTTGTTAAGCTCGTCTGAGCTTATCGGTCGGGAATTTCGTTTTACATGCTCCAATCACTGCGGCAAAAGGAAGGATAAGACAAGGGTGAGTTAGAAAACCAAGACGGAATACCCAATTTTTAGCATAAAAATTGTGGAAGGCTGCCGGCTTGGTTTTCCAACTCAAGCCACCGGTGTCCCTTGGCGTTCCTTCCTGCCGCAGTAACTTTGCATCGTAAAACGACCCCGACCTGTGAGATTCGATGACGCTAAGGGAATAGATTGAAAAGTTGTCAAGTTTTCATTTACAGATTGGTCGTTGTTACAGACAAGTAATCGTTTTCAGAGTTGTTGTCTTTACAGGCAAGTAACCGTTTTTAGATTGGTTCCCGTTATAGGCAAGTCTGCATTTCAGATTGAATAATCTACAGTCGCTCACGCGGAAATGACCGAAATGGAGCATTCTTTGCTCAATCTCGGTCATTACGGCGTTGGCGACAACATAGGCACTGGTGAATCTTCCGGTGAAACGGTGGGCGATTGCTCGGTGAGAATCACGGAGCAGTCACCACCGGCAAATCTCCCAAGGTAGGCACTAAAATGGCGGCGCCACCGTGCCGATGGTTCGTCGCCATTAGGTGCCGTTATGCGCAGCGCAAGTCTTCAAGGATTCGGCTCTCGTCAGTCATAAGTGTCAGTCTATGACCGACAGGAGCCGGCAAGTTATCGTTTTCAGATTAGTTTTCGTTTTCAGATTCGTAGCCTTTACAGGCAAGTATCCGTTTTCAGCCTTAATTTTCATCACAGTCGCTAACAATGGGATGACCGAATTTGAGCACCCTTGCTCGAACTTCGGTCATTACTTTGTTTGCGACACCACAGGTACTGGTGAATCTTCCGGTGAAACGGTGAGTGAGTGCTCGGTGAGCATCACGGAGCAGTCACCGCCGGCAAATCTCCCAATGTAGGCACAGAAATGGTGACGCCACCGTGCCGATGGTTCGTCGCCATTTGGTGCCGTCATGCGCAGCGCAAGTATTCAAAGATTTGGCTTCTGTCAGTCATAAGTGCCAACCTATGACCGACAGAAGCCGGCAAATATTCTTTATTTTAAGAGAAGGTGGGTTATTGACTTTACCTTTCTTCCAGATACTCCTTCATATCATCCCAATCATCAGGTATCTCATCGAGCATTTCCTGTTCCTCCTTTTTCAGCTTGTTCCTTCTCGCCATTAGGTCTCCGTAATGCATCATTATCCTTGCCACTTCATCAACCCTCTGCCACCTGAGAAATACATCATCGCCTATGAATCCATTGATGCAAACATGGTGATGATAGGATAGCAAATATGCTAAGACAAAGATTCTATGGTTCACGGCTCCGTTGATTCGAATATTCCAGGAAGATTCAATAGAGTTGGCGTCCTTCCAATACTTGCCGTTCCCTCCTTTCCTTTCACCAAAACTGCCGTCGATGTTTAAGGCGAACATTTGATCAAATTCCTTTTCAGGGATATCATGCAAGATGCTGATGCACGTTCTCGCAACATCAAATACCTGTC
>CAZXGU010000231.1:0-3929 GCA_964640375.1 uncultured Sangeribacter sp.
AACAGGGCTTGAAGGTGCCTTTTGTGCTTAAGGGTAATCTGCGTGTCGATGACAGCGAACCTCATCAGGAAGAGCAGCAGTCATAGCAGTCTCGATGAATCCTGGGGCAATGGCGTTGGCGCGGATGCCGCGAGAACCAACTTCCTGTGCGATACTCTTTGCAAGAGCAATAAGACCGGCCTTTGAAGCAGCATAGTTCGACTGACCTGCATTGCCATGCACACCCACTACAGAAGCCATGTTGATGATTGAACCACTCTTCTGGCGCATCATGATAGGAAGAACAGCATGGATATAATTGAAAGCGGATTTAAGGTTGACCGCAATCACAGCATCCCACTGCTGCTCTGTCATGCGGAGCATCAGACCATCTTTGGTGATACCGGCATTGTTTACAAGGATATCAATACGACCGAAATCCTTTTTGATCTCCTCTACAGTAGCCTCAGTAGCAGCGAAATCAGCTGCATTGGAAGCATATCCCTTGCATTTCACGCCGAAAGCTGCAATCTCTTCCTCTGTTTTCTTGCCATTCTCATCAATCACAAGGTCGGTGAAAGCAATATTACAACCCTCAGAAGCAAACTTAAGAGCGATCTCCTTTCCGATTCCACGGGCAGCGCCTGTGACAATAGCGGTTTTTCCTTCTAATAATTTCATTTTCTTAAATATGTTAGTTTTATATTTTCAAGATTATTCGTCAATCTCTTATTTTCCAATTCGTCAATCTCTTATTTTTCAATAATGAAGCATCCGCAGCTGTAGCCGCCGCCAAAAACCATAAGCGCCACTTTCTCACCCTTTTCGATCTTCTCAATGTTCTGAGCCAGAACGAGGGGAGCTGAGGCCGAACCGGTGTTGCCCAATTCTTCAATATTATTATAGAAATTGTCGAGTGAGAGATCAAGCTGATGAGCCACTTGAGCCACAATTCGCTTATTGGCCTGATGAGTGATAAATTTAGATATATCCTCCTTCTTCAGGCCAGTGTTGGCGAGAGATTTATTGAGCGCATAAATCATATAGCGGCAGGCATGGATAAACACATCACGACCGTCTGGCATCGTGATACCATCCTCCTTAGGACGTAACATCACTCCACCGGGGCCCTTTCCTATGTCGCCCAACCCTTCAGTGAATATATCCAAAATGCGGATATCAGTATCCGCCACCTTATCTTTAGATATGAAATAAGCCACGGCGGCATCGCCCCAGAGATGACCGCTCTTGGGATCGCTCTCATTGCTGTAATAACTATTCTCCTCCGAACATATCAGAAGAGCCTTGTCTGCCTTTCCGCTTGCGAAATAACCCTCAATCACCTCCAAACCGTTTATAAAAGAGGAACAAGCTGCCGAAACATACACAGCCTTTGCTCCATTTATGGCATATTCCTGCTGCACCTTATGGGCAACCGTAGCAACCGTGTCGTATGCACAGTAGTGGGCCGAAACTATAAGGTTGACATCCTTAATGTTATATGGAAGGCTCTTTAACGCATCCTCCACAGCTTTTATTCCCATAGTATCGACATTCTCATCCTCAGCTGTCTTGCTACGGCTGCGGATTCCTGTGCGCTGCTCAATCCATTCGGGAGTGAGACCATTGACCGACTTGAAATACTCATTGGGAATTCTCTCTGAAGGCACATAAAGGCCCATTGAATTTATATACATAGTTATTTAAGTTTCGCAGGTTCAACTTGAGGGTTATAAAACATAACGCTATAACACTGAGGTATAGATATTTACTAATAATTTCCAATTGAAGGTGCAAACACTAATGGCGAAGGATACCCTTGAGGATAAGGTTGGCCACCAATTCCGACATCCTCTCCTTTCCAATGCCATATTCAGCGAGGCTGTTACGGATATATGGCACATCCAAGCCATGAATAGCATTCATGATCACGATAGCCGATTCCTTAACGTTATCGATTTCAAACACCTTTGCATCGACTCCATCATGAAGAATATCCATAAGCAAGGCGATCTCCTTTTTTGAGATGAGGGCCCTTGCCCGATCCACCTTCCTGACATCCAAGAAGAAACCGGCGCGCAGCGAGCCGTTGCGCGAAACGATTTCCTTCATTGTCTCCAATCGGCCAGCGAAAAATTCGTAAAGCTTCTCTTCAGGACGCGCCGGCTTTGCAACGATCATACGCAGTTTGTGGAGCAGCCGGTCGGTCTCGGGTTCAATCACCGCATTAAAGATATCTCGCTTACTTTTAAAATAGGTATAGATGGTGCGACGTCCTTTGTCGGACGCAGAGGCTATATCGTTCATGGTGGTGTTTTCCACGCCTTTACGCGCAAAAAGCTGACGCGCCACCTCGATAAATCTATCTCTTGTTTTCTTTACCATTTCTACCGTTAGTTTGCACACTCAAAGAGTTTATGCGCAAAATTAGTAAATATTCTTGAAATAATCAAATAAAAGTGGAACCGCTCCGCGGTTCTTGGGTGAAGGGCGACTTTAGACCGAGGGTTCGCTAAAGCGGAACCCACGGTTAATAGAAAGTGCAACCGCTCCGCGGTTATTTGAAAAATCAGGGACGGACTTGGCCTCGTCCGGATAAGAGATAGCGATAGGTGGTCATTTCGCGAAGTCCCATCGGACCGCGAGGACCAAGTTTCTGGGTCGAAATACCAATTTCGGCTCCCAATCCGAATTGAGCTCCATCGGTGAAGCTTGGAGGGAGATTCACATATACACATGAAGCATCCACCTGATTCTGGAAAGCCTCGGCAATCTTTTCATCTTCTGTCACTATGCTTTCACTGTGTCCAGAGCCGTGAGCCGCAATATGAGCGAGAGCCTCCTCTATGGAAGCGACCGAGCGAACACCCATCTTATAATCCATCCACTCCTTATCCCAATCCTTCTCGTCAGCCTCTTTAAGAAGGGCAGCAGGATAAGAATCTTTTAAAACTTCCATAGCCGCGGCATCGGCATGAAGTTCAACATTCTTCTCTGCCAAGGGTGCAACCAAAACAGGAAGGTCGTGCAGTCTCCCCTCATTTATGAGGAGAGTGTCGAGAGCATTGCAGACACTCACACGGCGTGTCTTTGCATTCTCCACAATCTTCTTTCCAATTTCAAGATTTCCTGCTATATCGAAATATGCGTGAACCACCCCGGCACCAGTTTCAATCACCGGCACCTTAGCATTATCGCGCACAAAATCGATAAGTTTTCTGCCACCCCGAGGAATGCAGACATCGACATATCCCACAGCCCCTAAAAGAGCAGCCGTGGCCTCATGGCTTGAAGGGAGAAGAATGGCAACGTCGGGTGTTACGGCCTCTTCCTCCAAAGCTCTATGAATAAGCTTTATCCCCTCCTCATTGGAACACTCGGCATCGCGGCCACCCTTCAACACGCAAGCGTTCCCACTTTTGAAACAGAGAGAGAAGACATCGAAAGTGACGTTGGGGCGCGCCTCATAAATTACGCCTATCACCCCGAAAGGCACACTAACCTTGCGAAGCAGAATACCATTGGGGAGAGTGCGGCTTTCCAATTCCTCACCAAGAGGAGAAGGGAGCGAAGCAACGTGACGAAGGTCGGATGCTATCCCTTTGATTCGGTCGGGAGTAAGTTTCAAACGGTCGTAAAGAGGATTAGCCGGATCCATTTTAGCCAAATCTTTCTCATTGGCAGAAAGAAGAGCCGACTCATTCTCTTCAAGGATATCAGCCAAGCGTCTTATCACTCGATTTCTTTTTTCATCACTAAGGAGCGTCAGCGACTGCGACGCTTTTTTGACTTTAGCAAACAGATAAGTAAAAGATATATTCATTTTAAATTTGAAAACCTGATGTTACACTAAGAGAAGATTAAATAAAAAAAGACGCTTTTAGTAAAGCGTCTTATTTAGTGGCGGGGGCAGGACTCGAACCTACGACCTTTGGGTTATGAGCCCAACG
>CAZXGU010000232.1:0-3918 GCA_964640375.1 uncultured Sangeribacter sp.
CTAAGGAAATCAAGGCTTTCTATATGAAGCTAAACGACGATGGCAAGACAGTTCGCGCCATGGATGTGCTATTCCCAAAAATCGGAGAGATAATTGGAGGCTCTGAGCGTGAAGCCGACTACGACAAACTCTCCAAGAGAATCGAAGAGCAGGGACTCGACGGCATGGATTGGTATCTTGACACACGCAAATTCGGCACCGTTCCTCACAGCGGTTTCGGACTCGGTTTCGAGCGCTTGGTATTGTTTGTGACCGGAATGCAGAATATCCGTGATGTGATTCCTTTCCCACGTTATCCCAAAAACTGCGAATACTAAACAGTTGAAAAAAGCGGTTTTAAAATATCTGTTAACCCTTATAGCAATCCTGCTTCTCTGTTCCGGCTCGGTGTCGGCACAGGAGAAGCGGGATTCCGTTGTTGTAAGTCTTATCACCTGTTGGCCCGGGGCAGAAGTCTATGAACTTTGTGGTCATGAAGCCTTACGGGTTAGAGGAGTGCAAAACGGTTTGCCCGTTGATACAATATGGAATTACGGGGTGTTCGACTTCAATGCTCCAAATTTTGTGTATCGTTTTGTAAAAGGCGAAACCGACTACATGCTTGCCGGCTATCCTTTTGAATGGTTCTTGCCCGAATATCAATCCACGGGGCGCAGAGTAATCGAACAGGATTTGAATCTCAGCGGAGACGAGGCATTGCGCTTAGTCAAGATGCTCCAAGAAGAGGGTCGCCCTGAGAACAGGATTTACCGCTATAACTATGTTCGCGACAATTGCGCCACGAGGATAGTGGATCGCATCGACTCAGTGGCAGGAAAACCGGTAATATATCCCGACAAGGTTAATTATGGGTCGTTCCGCAATGAGATGCGCCATTATCATAAAGATTATCCGTGGTATCAATTCGGGATAGACTTGGCACTTGGATCCGGCCTTGACGTTCCCATAACGGGTCGCGAAGAGATGTTTGTGCCCTTGGAGATGGCTGAGAAAGCTGAGGGAGCCCGTTTTGCAGATGGTCGGCCTCTTATCAGAGAGACCAGGGTGCTTAATCAGGGAGTGGTCAATGCTTCTCTTCCCGCAACTCCTTGGTATCTCACACCGGTAACAATAGGTTGGGTAGTGTTTAACCTTTCAATTGTAGCCTCAATATGGATGGTGAGACGAAAGAGGATAATCAGATGGGTCTTTTCGCTGTGGTTTGGAATCTGCGGATTGGCTGGATGCCTAATCACCTTCCTTGTCTTCATTTCTCAACATGAAGCCACATCTCCCAATGTGTTGCTTTTATGGCTCAATCCTTTGCAATTGATATTTGCATTTACAGTTTGGTGGAGAGCGACCAGAGGGGTAGCGTATATTGTGGCATATTACAATGTGATTGTTTTAGGCTGCCTTCTGTTGGTGTGGCCTTTCCAGGCTCAGAGTGCGAATCCGGCATTCTTTCCCATGATGATGACCACGTTGCTTCTTGCCGCCATCTTTGCAGGAGTGGCGCCTAAGGTTTATGCAGCTAATAAAACGGAGGAAAATCCGTTTAATAAAATAGGAGGAATTCGTTCCGGAAAAGGGAAAGGAAAAACTCCGGCAAAAACAAGAAAAAGAACGAAATGAAAAAATTGGTAACATCTGTTTTGGTGGGTCTCGTCACCCTCAACGTGCTGGCACAGACTGCGCCCGGGCGACCCAAGCTCGTGGTAGGCATCGTTGTTGATCAGATGCGAACCGATTATATAGAATATCTCCAGAATTATTTTGGAGAGCGGGGCTTCCGCAAGCTGATGAAAGATGGTGTGTATATGCGCGATGTTAATTTCAAGGTAAAAGATCTTGATATGGCAAGCGCCACAGCCATGCTTTACACGGGAGCTTATCCCTCGCAGACCGGCATTCCATCTGCATTGGTCTATGATAACGAGACAAAAACCATCTCTCCGGCTCTTGCCGACACAAAGACTCTCGGGAATTTCACCAACGATTCCTATTCTCCGGAACGCCTTCGTCTTTCCACAATTTCGGATGAATTAGTCATTGCCAATGGGGGTCAGGGACAAGTGTATGCCTTGGCAGCCGATCCCCAACAGTCGATGATAATGGCAGGTCATGCCGGGACTGGCGCTCTGTGGATAAACAATACCAGCGGCAATTGGGCCACTACCACATGGTATAAGCCAATGCCCGGACAGATAAGCGGCCGAAACTATTCCTCATCGCTAAGTTCACGCATCGACACGATGCAATGGAAACCCTCCGTTGCACTCGACCGACTGCCCGGCATATCGCATAATAAGGCAAATGCACCGTTCAAACACACCTTTAGCAAAAGCGACAAAAATGTATATATACAATTTGCCAATTCTCCTTTAGCTAATCGAGAGATTACGGATGTGGCCATAGAGTGTCTTAAAGACCTCAATATGGGGAAGACCGGCGCAACCGTCGATATGCTTAATTTGGGTTATACCGTGGCTCCTTACAAATATGTGAAGGGGAACGATTATAGCGCCGAACTCACCGATTCCTATATTCGACTTGACAAAGAACTGGGACGCCTCTTTGAGGCTATCGATAAGTATGTTGGAGCCGGGAATGCGATGATATGGTTAAGTTCGACAGGCTATTATGATGATGCCGTGATCGATGACCGGAAATATCGGATACCGGGAGGGGAATTCTCAATAAAAAGAGCCCAATCTCTCTTAAACTCATATCTTTCAGCCCGTCATGGGAATGCGGGATATGTGGGAGCCTTTAAGGATGGACATATCTATTTCGACCATAAGGTAATAGAGGAGAAAAAACTTGATATAAACGAGGTAATGGCTGATGCCCGTTCGTTTCTCGCCAAAATGAGTGGAGTTGCGGCAGCCTATACCCTCAACGATATATTATCGCCGGGCACACCTGAAGAGGAGAGTCTCCGGCTTTCGATCGATCCCAAGCATGGGGGCGATCTATTTGTGACATTCAATCCGGGGTGGACGGTGGTCGATGATGTGGCTTATCCGTCGGTTTCAAAGCCAGTCAGAGAGACCCCGGTGATGACTCCGGCCTTCATACTCGCTCCCGACGTAGAAGCGCAGACCATATCAACACCTGTTGATGCAACCGCGTTAGCGCCAACAGTAGCCGGGATATTGAGAATACGCAGCCCGAATGGAAGCGTTGCCAAACCTCTGCTCCTCAAAAAATAGTAAAAAATAAGAAAACCAACAACCCAATGATATCCAAACTTTTTAAGAAAATATTCGGTGATCAATCGGAGCGCGCCGTGCGCCCTCTCTGGGATCGCCTCAACAACGAAATCAATCCAATCTCAGAAGAGATAAAGGATATAAGCAATGACGAGCTTCGCGGACGCATCGACACCATCCGCAACAACATCCGTGGCAAAGCCCAGGAATATAAAGACCAGATGGCCGAGATACGTAAGGAAATCGAGACCCTCGACTACGACAAACGTGAACCCCTCTGGAAGAAGATCGACGATCTGAAAGAGGAGATGTTTGATGAATATGCACGCAATCTTGATGCTGCTCTTCCTGAGGTGTTTGCTGTAGTGAAAGAGACTGCTCGCCGTTTCAAAGATAACGATACAATCGAAGTTACCGCCACAGATGCCGACCGCGAATTGGCAGCTGCCGGAAAAGACTTCGTCACCATCGAAGGCGACAAAGCCATATATAAGAATGAATGGCTTGCCGGCGGCAACTTGATGAAATGGGATATGTGCCATTACGATGTTCAGCTCATCGGTGGTATGGTGCTCCATGGCATCATGAACAAAGGGAAGGTGACCAACAGCATCGCCGAGATGGCTACCGGTGAAGGTAAAACACTTGTGGCAACCCTCCCCGTATTCCTTAATGCCCTCACAGGCGAAGGAGTGCATGTGGTTACAGTGAATGATTACCTTGC
>CAZXGU010000233.1:0-3762 GCA_964640375.1 uncultured Sangeribacter sp.
AGAGCCATTTGGCCTCAATCATTTCAAAACCTTTATTCATCATTGACGCCGAATCAATGGTTACTTTCGCTCCCATCGACCAGTTAGGATGGTTGAGGGCATCCTTTACCGTTACCCTCTGTAGCTCCTCGATCGATTTATTACGAAACGGACCGCCCGAGGCCGTTAGTATAATTTTTCGTGCCTGAGTTCTCTTTTCTCCCAAGAGACATTGGAAAATGGCAGAATGTTCGCTATCAACGGGCACAATCTCAGCATCATATTCCGAAACCAGAGAGGTCACAATCTCTCCAGCCACCACAAGAGTTTCTTTGTTGGCAAGAGCAATCCGCTTACCGGCTTTAATGGCATTTACAGTAGGAATCAAACCGCTATAGCCCACAGTAGCTGTCACCACGGTGTCAGAATCTGAGCGTCCGGCGGCTTCTGCAAGAGCTTCAGCGCCGGCAGCCACATCAATCGGCTCATCTTTTAGAGCCTCCTTTAACGGAGAAAAATATTTTTCATCGGCAATCACCACCATAGAAGGACGGAATTTCAGAGCCTGCTCAGCTAAAAGTCTCCAATTTTTAGCAGCAGTGAGAAGAGAAACCCTGAATTTTTCAGGATTCTCTGATATTATGTCAAGAGTCTGGGTTCCGATACTGCCGGTGCTCCCTAAGACAGCTATATTTTCACAAGATTTGTTTTTCATTTTAGATTTAATTAGATTATTTTCCACGCGGAGCCTCAAAAGAATTTTCTATTCTGAAATGCTCCTTGAGAAGCCGGGCATCCCGTTCGTTAATAAATTTGTAAGGCGCCACAGGAAGGCCGTTATGCCACATTCTTAAATATACCACTCTTTTTCCTGAGCGGTCGGGAGAGGGAGCAGCTGCAATAATTTGACCAGCTTCCACATCCTCACCCATCACCGCGAGGGGAGAGCCAAGATGAGAATAGCGGGTGGCAAATCCGCGCTGATGTTGAATTATGACCACATATCCTTTCTCTGCATTAGAATAATATGATGCCAGAACAGTGCCGTCGGCAATGCTGAGCACCGAGGCATCAGTAGGAAGGATAATTTCCCCGACTTCCGCCTCCTTGGAAGATGCTGAGAAAACACCCATATCAGAAGGATCGGAAAATACCATCCCGTCGGCAGCCAAGGGCGCTAACACAGAGATATTAAACTTCTCCTGTTCCTCCATTCGGGCCACAAAATTTTTTTCTCGCTCCCCCGGCACCATAAGCGTATCTTTAACGAGGAGGACCGTGTCGGCATTTAATGCGAGCGAATCAAGAGCCGGGCGGTCGGTATCAGTGATTCGAAGATAATTGTCGATATATCTTTGATTCATTTCATATACATTAAGGAGAGAATCGAGTCGGAGAAGATTCTCCTCAGTGGCCGAACGCTGATTCTCCTTAAGATATCCTGGCAGAAGAGTGTGAATAGGAGTGAAAATCACTAAAAGAGAGCCGGCTAAAACCGAAAGCAATAAGAAAAGGATGATCACACCCGCCACCCCCCAACGCGACAAGGAAGCGTCGGCCAGAGTGGAAAGATGAGATTCGTTTTCAATCCTAATTCTAAAAATATCTCTTTTACGTGCCATTATTTCAATCATTAACTCCTATATAAAGGAGAAAAGAAAAGAGAAGAGATTAAAACTCATTTAAGCGCCATAAAAAGCAGCGAATAATAGATGAATTTTTTGAAAATAATAAAAAATATGTTAATTTTGCCACGTGAATCCACCAGGAAGCATTAATGACAGTCCAAAATTAGTCAAAATATATGGAATGTTAAAATGCGAGGATTAAACTTTTTTATACTTTACGCGGTCGAATAAGCAACGATTCCACCGACCCGAAAGAAAAAACAAAGAAAAAATTAAAAAATAAGGTTTTTAGAATCTCCTGATTTTTAAGGGATTGAAAGAAAAAGGTGAAAAGTTTGCAAAAAAAAGTAAACGTTTTCAAAACAAAGGAAAAGATTTGAATGTTAAATATGTATAATTTCGCAACCCGAAATTGACATCGAAAACAATAATTTAAAGTTATAATTATGAAAGCTAAGAATCTTTACTACGCAATCGCAGTTGCAGGCATGCTCGGAGTAGCAGCTCCCGCAAACGCACAGGATGTTTTCGTTGCAGAGTCAACCACAGTGACTGAGTTTGACTGCGACAACACCACCCACTACTACGCTAACTGGCGCAACAACTGGTTCATCGAACTTGGCGCTGGCGCAACAGTTCCTTTCGTAGAGCACGGAACAAACGACAACTTCGACAAGAACAGAATCACTGCACAGTACAGCTTCGGTTTTGGTAAGTGGGTATCTCCCTACATCGGATGGCGCATCAAAGCAATGGGTGGCGCTCTCCACTGGAACCAGAACACAATGGCAGGCGTTGACAACGGTTGGACTCGTTCGAAACATGCACAGCTTCAGGCTGAGATGATGTGGGATATGTTCAACTCAATCAAGGGTCCGAACAGCAAACGCGTATTCTCACTCATTCCTTTCTTCGGTCTTGGTGGTGACGCTAACTGGGATATCCGTGACGCACGTGGCCACCAGCCCGCAGCCGGCACAAACGTATTCAACGACGAAGGCGGCGTGAAGAGAGTTGTTTGGACTCTTCCCGTATCAGCAGGTCTTCAGTTCCGTTTCCGTCTCTGCAAGGCAGTTGACTTCTTCGCAGAAGCTCGCGCTTCATTCTATGGCGACAACTGGAACGGCTCTGCAGTTGGTGAGTCAATCGACGCTAACGTATCTGTAATGGGTGGTTTCAACTTCAATATCAACGGTCGTGAGTGGAAAACTTACAACGATTGCGAATACATGTCGCAGATTGCAGCTCTCAACGGTCAGGTTAACAACCTCCGTGCAGACCTCATCGCAGCCGGCGAAACTATTGCAAACCTCGAGTCTCAGCTTCCCTGTCCTCCCGCAACAGTTCAGAAAGACTGCGTGAACGCACCTCTTATGTCAACTGTACGCTTCACCATCAACTCTGCTAAGATCATGCCTACTGAAGAGGTTAACATCTACAACATGGCTGAATGGATGAAGGCTAACCCCAACGAGAAGGTAATGGTTGTGGGTTATGCTGACAAGGATACCGGTACAGCTGAATACAACCTCCAGCTCTCTGAAAAACGTGCTAACGCTGTTGCTGATGCTCTTATCAACAACTATGGCATCGACGCTAACCGCCTCACAGTTAAATATGATGGCTCTGACGTTCAGCCCTACAGCACTAACGACTGGAACCGTATCGTAATCTTCACTCAGAAATAAAAAGAATGATTTTTCTTTCATGAAATAAAATTTTGAAGTGATGAGGGTCTTCCCGGGATGGGAAGACCCTTTCTTTTTATTTTCTGATTAATGAGGCTTTAATTCTTTTGAAACAGCGTCAAAATAAAATCTTATTCAAACCTGCTTTTAAACATATTATTTTATTTGCAGGGGATGGAAAAAAAGAGTAAGTTTGCAATGTAAGAAACGCTCTGTATTTCTATTGATGATTTGTCAGGGAGTATAGACCGTTCCTGAGTTAACCAACCATAAATCTAAATACTGAATTGAAATGAACATTAATGAAATCATGGCCGCTCTTGAGGCCAAGCATCCCGGTGAGAAAGAATATCTTCAGGCTGTGAAGGAAGTTCTGATGTCGGTGGAGGAGGTCTATAACCAGCATCCCGAATACGAAAAGGCCAAGATCATCGAGCGTATGGTGGAGCCCGACAGAATCTTCACAT
>CAZXGU010000234.1:0-3752 GCA_964640375.1 uncultured Sangeribacter sp.
GGATTCTTACCGAACCAAAGAATGCAATCACTCGTCAGTATAAGAAACTGTTCGCTCTCGATGGCGTGAAGCTTGAATTTGATGAATCAGCTCTCAATCTTATTGCTGACAAGGCAATAGAATATAAACTTGGAGCGCGAGGCCTTCGTTCGATTGTGGAAACAATAATGGTTGACGCAATGTATGAAATGCCTTCTAACCCTGAAAAGAAGTTTGTGGTGGATGCTGATTACGTGAACCGACAGCTTGAGAAAGCTCATTTCGAGAAAACTAAAATTGAGGAATGATATTTATCAGCATTTTAGGTTCTTGAGAAAAATATTGATATTTCCTTCAGGAAAAAGAATAAAAAACAGAGTTGCAGCCGCTGCAACTCTGTTTTTTATTGTAAATTAGCCGAAAAATTTTATTTTGCCTGTTGATAATATGAAAATTATTTTTTAACTTTGTGTATCACTCTCCTCCGAGAAATGCACGGCATATTGACCCTTGCAGCGGCGGAACAGAAATTTAGCTAATCTAATCCATTATGAACACCGCAACAAATATCCATGAAGCATTAAAAGAATATTTTGGTTTCGATAATTTCAAAGGCCAGCAAGAAGAGATTATCCAAACCCTTTTGCAGGGGAACGATGTGTTTGTTCTTATGCCCACAGGAGGAGGCAAATCTCTTTGTTACCAGCTGCCGGCTTTAATTTCCAATGGCACAGCAATAGTTATCTCTCCGTTGATTGCCTTGATGAAAAATCAGGTTGATGCGTTGCGTCATTATGCCGAAAAGGATGGAGTGGCCCATTTCCTTAACTCATCCCTTACTCGGAAGGAGGCCGAAGCGGTGAAAAAAGATGTAAGAGAGGGCACCACCAAGCTTCTTTATGTGGCTCCCGAATCCCTGACCAAGGAGGAGAATGTGAATTTTCTAAAGTCGATCGACATATCTTTTTTTGCGATCGACGAGGCACATTGCATTTCGGAATGGGGACATGATTTCCGCCCTGAATACCGTCGCATCCGCCCGATGATTGCAGAAATTGGCAATTATCCCGTGATAGCCCTCACGGCTACGGCAACTCCTAAAGTGCAGCATGATATTCAAAAGAATTTAGGTATCCTTGACGCAAAGGTTTTCAAATCCAGTTTCAATCGGCCTAATCTCTATTACGAGGTGCGCCCTAAAACCAAGGATGTTGACCGCGACATTATCAGATATATAAAAAGCAATCCCGGACATTCAGGCATAATTTATTGTCTGAGTCGGAAAAGAGTGGAGGAACTGGCCGAAACCCTGAAGATAAACGAAATTTCCTGCCTCCCTTATCATGCGGGGATGGATGCTTCAACAAGGTCGGAAAATCAGGATGCCTTTCTTCATGAGAAAGTGGATATAATTGTGGCCACGATAGCCTTCGGAATGGGTATCGACAAGCCCGACGTGAGATTTGTGATTCATTACGATATTCCAAAAAGCCTCGAAGGATATTATCAGGAAACGGGAAGAGCGGGTCGCGACGGAGGTGGAGGACGATGCATCACTTTCTACTCTTCGAAAGATCTTCAGAAGCTCGACAAACTGATGCAGAGCAAAACGAGCAATGAGCAGGAGATAGGGCGACAGCTCCTTTTGGAGACGGCAAGCTATGCAGAGTCGTCTGTGTGCAGGAGAAGAATCTTGCTTCATTATTTCGGTGAGGACTATGAAGAGGAAAACTGCGGGTGTTGCGATAATTGCACTCATCCCAAAACACAGATTGAGGCGAGCGAAGAGCTTGCATTAGCTCTCGAACTCATTCTTGCGGCTGGAGAGAAATATAAGCAGGAGTATCTTGCTTTCCTTCTCATAGGGAGAAAAACAGATGAAGTGAGATCAAACACCGATGAAAGCCTGGAGCTTTTCGGAGCTTTGAAGCATTATGAAGAGAAGCTGTGTCTTGCTCTGTTGCGTCAGGCTGTGATTGCAGGGTATCTCGAACGCGACCTTGAGAATTATGGAATTTTAAAGCTGACTGAAGCCGGCAAAGCATTCATAGAGAATCCTGTTTCCTTTAAAATTGTTGAGGACCGGGATTACAGCGAAATCGACACGGAATCTCAAGTGCGCGGTGGCGCAGCTTGCGTGACCGACCCTGAACTGTTCGCAATACTTAAAGATTTAAGGAAGCAACGGGCCCGCAAATTGAATCTTCCTCCTTATGTGATTTTTCAAGATCCTTCCCTTGAGGCAATGGCTACAACATATCCCATCACGGAAGAGGAACTCCTTTCCATTCCCGGAGTGGGTGTGGGCAAGGCAAAAAGATATGGGAAAGAGTTTTTGGAAGTGATTAAACGTCATGTGGAGGAGAATGATATAATCCGTCCGGAAGATATAATTGTGCGCGCTGTTCCTAAAAAGAACAATTTGAAAGTGGCAATCATTCAGGCCATCGACAGAAAGATTGATCTTGAGGAACTGGCGGAAGTGAAAGGGCTTGAATTTCCAGAACTCATCTCTGAATTGGAATCCATAGTTGAATCGGGCACTAAAATAGATATCAACTACTATATTGATGAGATTCTTGATGAAGATTTGGTTGAAGACATCATGGATTTCTTCCGCAGTCAGGAGGAAGACGACATCGAGGAAGCATTTCAGGAATTGGGAGAAGATGCCGATGAGGAAAGCATAAGGCTCGTAAGAGTTAAATTCCTATCGGAAATGGGCAATTGATTCTAAGGCTCCATTCTTAACAATTTTTGGGGAATGGAGCCTAAGAACTGTCTCATAATTTTTTATGAGAGGGGGTCAAAATAAAAAAACGTCGGGATTTCAGCGAAATGGCAATTTTCGGGAAATCCCGACGTTTATATAATTAGTGAAACGAAAACGCTATTAAGACAGGAGATCAGAAAGCGTTAAAGAGAATTATGAAAACCGTTTAAAGAAGAGTTAAACGAACAGATAATATGAAGACAAAGATGCTTGTCGGAGTGGGCGTTTCTGCAATAGCATTTGCCCTTGCCGCAAAAGAAGCCGTTATCATGAAGGTCAACGGTGTAGATGTTCCCAAATCGGAGTTCGAATATCTTTACCATAAAAACAGCCAGCAGCAGATGAGTCCACAGCCTATCGAAGACTATGTTGAGCTGTTCAAATTATATAAACTCAAGGTTGCTGATGCACGCGCTGAGGGCCTCGACACGATAGCCTCATTCCGCAAGGAGATGGAACAATATCGCCATGATTTGGCAGCTCCTTATCTCACCGACTCAGCCTATCTTAACAAGCTGCTTGACGAAACCTTCAAGAGAGCCCAGGAGGAGGTTGAATCCCGTCATATCATGCTGTTCAAAACTCAAGACCCTGCCCAGAATGAAGTTTTGCGTAATAGAGCCGACTCTATTCAGAAAGAATTGAAAAATGGCGCTGATTTTGAAGAATTAGTTAAGAAATTCTCAGGCGACCGTTCGAGCAATACAAAGGGTGGAAGCATGGGTTTTGTGCCCCCTATGATGTTGCCCTATAGCTTTGAAACCGCAGCTTACTCTCTTAGTGAAGGAGAAATTTCGGATGTTGTGGAAACCACATCCGGCTATCATATATTGAAAGGTGGTAAACGCCGCCCCTACGAAGAGGTTCTCGCTTCGCATATTCTTATATCGTCCGATAGTCCTGAGAAGGATGCCTCGGCCAAACATTTAATCGATAGCCTTTATAATGTTGTAAAAGCCGACCCTTCACAGTTTGCTGACGTGGCCCGTAGATTTTCCGA
>CAZXGU010000235.1:0-3675 GCA_964640375.1 uncultured Sangeribacter sp.
CAAACTGATGCAGGCGATTCAAGCCGCGCACATCCTTGCCGTAGCTTCCGGCTTCGCGTCGCCAGCAGGGTGAATATGCACAATTCTTTTTCGGCAATTCCGCGGCCGGGATAATCTCGTCGCGATAGATATTGGTTACGGGCACTTCGGCAGTCGGTATAAGGTAGAGGTCGTCGGCTGTGACATGATACATCTGCCCCTCCTTGTCGGGGAGCTGACCTGTGCCGTAACCGGAAGCCTGATTCACCACGAAAGGCGGCTCCACCTCCACATATCCGGCTTTCCATGCCTCATCGAGGAAGAACTGAATCAAGGCTCTCTGCAGACGCGCTCCCTTGCCTACATAGAAGGGAAAACCGGCGCCTGTCACCTTCACACCAGTCTCAAAATCGATTATGCCATATTTCTTTGCAAGCTCCCAGTGGGGAAGGGCCTCCTCTCCAAGCTCAGGCATCTTGCCCCCCTCTTTGACTACAACATTATCGTCGGCAGTCAATCCCTCGGGAACGTCGGCACAAGGAAGATTAGGGACAGTAAGGAGCAGATCGCGCATCTTATCCTCACATTCAGCCAAGCGGTCGTGAAGACCCTTTGTGGCGCCCTTTATGCGTGCCACTTCCGCCTTCACCTCCTCAGCCTCATCTTTCTTACCCTCCTTCATCAGAGCTCCAATTGAAGAAGCTAATTTCTTCAGCTCGGAAGCGTCGGAATCACATTTCTGCTGCAAGCGGCGACGCTCTGCGTCGATTTCCAATATTTCGGTTATCACGCCGCGGCCATCGAAGCCTTTCACGGCAAGACGTTTGATCACAAACTCAGGATCGTTCTTTATTGTCTGAAGGGTAAGCATGTTTAAATAGAATTGAGAATAGTTTTAACAGTTTCGGAGATGGCGCGTCCTTCGGCCTTGCCGGCAAGGCGCTTGGTTGCCACACCCATCACTTTCCCCATCTCCTTGGGACCTGTGGCTCCCGTTTCAGCTATGATTGCGCGTATCTCGGCTTCCAATTCTTCGGCGCTCAACTGCTTGGGAAGATATTCTTCAAGCACTGCGGCCTCCGCCATTTCATTGGCTGCCAATTCCGGGCGGTTGTTCTCTTCATAGATGCGAGCGCTCTCCTTGCGCTGCTTCACCATCTTAACCAATATTTTGGTGGCGTTGTCGTCTGAGAGTTCGCCGTTGGCTCCCTTGGCGGTCTTGGCCTCAAGAAATTCCTTTTTTGCTCCGCGCAATGCTTCGAGGCGCACTTTATCGCGTGCCAACATTGCTTTCTTTATATCTTCGCTTACTTTATCGAATAAATTCATGGTCTAATCTGTTTAATTTACAAAATTACAGAAAATTTGCCAATAACACGCAAATTTTCTGCATAAAAACTTATCCCTCTTCTTCCAACAGCTCTTTGATTGCCGGGATGATGAGTTTGAGGGTGGTGTCGGGGTCGAGACGATGCTCGCCGTCGAAGTCTTTATAGCGGCTGTAATGCTCTAAGTATTCATCCTTGCAATTCACCACCGTGTCGCGAGTGCCGAAAAAGGCTTGCACCTGCGCCGGGTCATCCTTGCGCTTGCCGATCACTCCGAATTTGGGATCAAACTGCTTGGCTTCCATTGCCTTGAATTTCTTCACTAATTTATCAGTCACTTCATAATCCTTGGCTCCATCCTCCCGCGGATTGTGGAATGGACACCTCTGCCCCACTTTCTCCTCCAAATGTCGGGAGGTATGGAAGGAGGGATTGATCAATATTCGGCGCCATCCACGGAAAAGTTGGGCATAGAGGCCTCCGAGGGAAGTGCCGATAATAATATCGTCGGGGGAGAGAAATGTGGCGAGACGTTTAAGTGCCTGCACAGCCAATTCGGGTTGCACAGGGATATCAGGCGAAATCACCTCTTGCTTAGGGAGCGAACGGCGCAGACGCTGTGCCGTGGTCGAGCTGCCCGACGAGCCGAGACCATGCAGATATACTATTTTTCTTTTATTTCTATCCATGATAATTAAATTTAGCGCGAGAATCGAGCTTTCCGAAAGAATCGGGATTAATCCGAAATTCCCTATCTCACTTGGGTTGCAAGCGAAATTGAATCTGTCGGATAAAGATAGCGCATGTCTTCAAAGAGAGTCATGAAATCGGTGGTCTCCTTTGCCAGAATCACCAGATTGATCACTGTCTTGTTATCCGTGTAATTATAATCCATATAGGCATTGCTGAGATGAATCTTATGTTTGGTCAGCACCTCCAGATATTTCTCTTCGGTTGTGACAATCTCCGAAATCTTGATATGCACGATTCTCGATTCGGCCCCGTTATGAATCTGATGTTCCCAACGTTCGATTCCGACTAATATAAATAGGATAAGGAGGGTGGCAAAGATAGAGAGGGAATATAGCCCCAAGCCTACTGCCATTCCGATAGCTGCAATTATCCAGATGCCGGCAGCTGTGGTGAGTCCGCGCACGGATCCTTTCATCTGTATTATCGCACCGGCACCCAAGAAACCGATTCCCGACACCACCTGGGCCGCGATACGTCCCGGGTCGCCATTCTTCAATCCCATATATTCCTGCGGCACATATATGGAAAGGATCATCGCAAGGGTGGCGCCCATAGAGATGAGGGCAAATGTGCGGATACCTGCTATCTGTCCTTTGCGTTTACGCTCGGCTCCCACCACACATCCCAAGATAAGGCTCAGACCGAGCTTAAACATCGACGATATGGTGTTAACTTCAATCGCATTTATCTGATTCACTAATTCATCCCAGCTCATATTCTCAATTTTTCACAAATATAAA
The DNA here is from genome assembly GCA_964640375.1 of uncultured Sangeribacter sp. Taxonomy (GTDB): domain Bacteria; phylum Bacteroidota; class Bacteroidia; order Bacteroidales; family Muribaculaceae; genus Lepagella. Next base: position 2,801 of record CAZXGU010000235.1, read on the forward strand.
AAATTTCCGCCCATTCTCCAAATCCAACTGATTAGGAAAAGAGACCGGCAACCTTCACAGATTGCCGGCCTCATTATATAATAGCAAAATTATTCTAATCCGGATTAGAGCACACCCTGTGCCATCATTGCGCGCGCCACCTTCATGAAGCCTGCCACATTGGCACCCTTCACATAGTTGACGAAATCGCCATCCTCTTCCTTGCCATATTTCACACACTGCTCGTGGATATTCTTCATGATGCTCTTGAGCTTCTCATCCACCTCCTCTTCGCTCCAAGAGAGCTTCTGAGAATTCTGAGCCATCTCAAGACCAGACACTGCCACACCGCCGGCATTGGCAGCTTTTCCGGGAGCATAAAGAATCTTGGCTTCAAGGAATTTCTTGATTGCCTCGGGAGTAGAAGGCATGTTGGCGCCTTCGCTCACTGCAATCACACCGTTGTCGAGAAGAGCCTGTGCATCGTCGCCGTCGAGCTCATTCTGAGTTGCAGAAGGCATGGCGATATCGCATTTCACATGCTTCCAGGGACGTTCGCCGGGGAGATACTGAACATCGGGATATTTCTCTGCCACTTCGCTTATGCGTCCGCGATAGTAGTTCTTAAGATCGAAGATATAGTCGAGCTGCTCTTCAGTGAATCCTTCGGGCTTGATGATAGAGCCGCCGCTATCGCTCATCGACACAACTTTTGCGCCGAGCTCAGTGAGCTTGCGAGTGGTGTAGGTTGCAACGTTACCTGAACCAGACACAGCCACTTTCTTGCCCTTGATATCTATGCCGCGAGTTTCGAGCATATTAAGAAGGAAGTAGCAGTTACCATAGCCGGTAGCCTCGGGACGGATAAGGGAGCCGCCGAAGTCGAGACCCTTGCC
>CAZXGU010000236.1:0-3631 GCA_964640375.1 uncultured Sangeribacter sp.
AAAACTAATATATTCATGCAAGAGAGGACGCTCCCAGCAGTGATGTCGGGAGCTTATTTTTATCTACAGACTACCTGATTATTCTTGTTTATTAGATTGCCAATATTCTGCCAATGCTTCTTTGGCAGGGACGATGCGAGGCAATCCGTTCTCGTCAGCAAAGACCATATCCTGATCGAGAGCGGCTTTACGGCGAAGAAGATTCTCGTATGATGCCTTCAATCCAATGCAAATTTTTTCACGTAAATCTATTTTTTCTTGTTCAGACATGATTCCTTTATATTTGTAAATAATTCCGTATTCAAAATTTCTTCTTCATTAGCCAAAAGCCTTGTATCATCAACATTATCGAAAAACATCCAGCTATCTACAATTGGAGCGAAGATAGTGAAGAAGTTCTGTAATCCTAACCAATAACGGCGGACAATTTTCTCCCAGCCCCATTACTTCCTGCTATGATATAGAGTGTCGGTTTACTCATGATTAGTTCAGATTCCAATTTTAATGATAAGCGAACTTTGAGCAAAGGTAATAAGAATTACCATAGATTCAAAATTTTTTCTTATTGAATTTTGGTGTTGACAGGCTGTGGTAGAAATGCATCTGTTATGGTCAGCTGGATCTTATTGCTCAACAAAAAGACCAACTATTCCAAGTCTTCCCAAAATGATGATGCTGATAAGAGTTTGATGTTTCATAGATGCCAAACACTATTGCCACATTTAGAATCGTTAATGAAATGGGGTAGGATAATTTTGAACAGATAATGTTCGGAGTCTTAGTGGGAATGTAAATATAGAACCCAATTAAAATGAAAAGAAAAATTCTGATGATGTTTGCAGGTATCGCTGCTGCGACCTCAATTTACGCACAAAACATAGAGCTTCCTTCCCCGCAAAAGACCGGAGGACTTCCAATTAATCAGGCTTTGGCAGAACGCCATTCGGAGCGTGAGTTCGATTCTGATAAAACTATTTCATTACAGACTGTTTCAGATCTGTTGTGGGCAACTTGCGGAATAAATCGCATTGACAATGGTATGAGAACCAATCCTACAGCCCGTAATTTCCAGGAGATAGACGCCTATTGGTTTGATTCAACTGGAGTGTATCTTTATAATTTCAAAGGAAATGCTTTGATACAGAAGATTGAAGGTGATTACCGAAACCTTGTTGCCGGAACATCCCAATTCAAACAGGATTTTGTACTTAATGCTCCGGCTTCAATAGTGTTGGTTGCCGATACCACTAAAGCCGGTCTTACTTGTGCATTGATAGACGCTGGAATAGCCTGTGAAAACATAAACCTTTTCTGTGCAGGTAATGGTCTTGCCACAGTGCCCAGAATGACAATGGATGTTACAGGCATCCAGCAGTTACTCTCTCTTCCGGAATCTTCATTACCGGTGATGAATAATCCGGTAGGATATTCCAAATTCCTCTAATATGTCAGAATAAATCACCTTGCACTCTATAACCAGTTTGGCCTCTGAAAAAGCAATCTGGCCCGACTCAAGTTCAACAGGTGTCAAACCCGAGCCATTCATTTAATTTTATGAAAGTAATAGGAATAAACGGAAGTCCCCGTAAGGACTGGAATACTGATACTCTTGTAAAGAAAGCACTTGAAGGCGCGGCCTCAGCAGGTGAGGAAACGGAACTTCGGGGTGAACTCTAATTCGAGAAACTTCAAATATTTTTTCTTGTGATTGCAAGATTTCGGAAACTTGCTAATCTTGGAGAGGCGTGTCGGCGCCAGAGCCATAGAACCACGAGGGGAATAGCGGTGCCTCCGATTGTATAAACAAGCCAGAAAAGATCAGTGTGGTTGTTGTAATGAATCACCATGTGGCAGCCTACCTGTTCGGGCTCCAACCCATACCACCATATCTTCAATAAACTGATTGGCTTGAAAGAAATGATATGGAAGATAAATATATAGAGGGTGTTGTTTCCAATATATGTAAGTCCTTTCGCTATCATCCCTCCGGCTGCATCAATTAGGGTGGAGAAATGTTTGGTGAGCAAAAAGCCTGCTATCCCGGTAAGAGGAAGGGTAAGAATATCCCGCATTTGTCCGTTATTATTCATGCCACACCAATGATTCCATGCCCCAATGCACATCACAGCAAAACATATTCCCGTAAGCCACCAACGGTTTCCTATCTTGGATTCATAATATCGATACAAGAATCCTATCCCGAAAAAGAACATTCCCCAGATCTCTCTCAATCCCCCATTCGGAATTGTGGTGATCTTGAAGCAGAACCCGAGTCGGTAAAGATTAAATCCAAGGAGAAACAGGCATATAGCAACCACCCCCATCATCGGCGACAATTGTGTGGTGGAATCCACAATCTTATAAAGAATAAGAAATCCGATACTTGCCACCAACAATCCTCGGAAGAACCAGAAGGCTCCCGCCATAAACTCGTCATAGCCGCTCATTGAGGTGACTATAAGGAAAAGCCGATGGAAGAAATCGCGGATTGAATATGGATGGGTCACACCTCCGGTCCAGTTCCCAAATTGTTCATTGAGCAATCCGATCTCAAACCACAGATTATGAAGGAGAAGGAAAAAGATGCTCCATTTAAGAAATGGAATATAGAGTCCTTTGAATCTTTTGACACAGAACGACCAAGGGTCGTCAAGATATTTTCGGCTGAAGAAATATCCTGCCGTGATAAAGAACAGCGGCATATGGAAGATATAGATAAAATTGGAGATAAGGGTAGGGGGCTCAGCATGGCCCATCACCATCAGGATGATGGCAATCCCCTTACATATTGAAATAACTGTATTCTTTGGCATTTCTAATATTGCAATTTCTTTGATGTCGGTCTCTATCAATACCAGGCGTCTCCTTTCGAGGCCTAAAACGAATACAAAGATAATATTAATTTTTTGATAATATTACTTTTTTGTCATGCTCAAATTTTTGCCACTTGCTCCTCCGTTCAGGTAACTATGAGAATAATTATTGCATTTGCAACAATTATTGAAAAGAATAAACAATAAGATATGATTATAGCAATATTAGGAACAGTCCTCATGGGCACTGCCATGGGGGAGGTTATTATGAATGAAGGGAAAGATAATTATATGTGTCTCATCGTCCACGCTTGAAAACACTGAGCGCATGAAAGAATTAGTCACCAATGCCGGTGGTAAGTTTGCGGGCCTAAGCATGGAAGCCGGGGCCGATATGATTCGCAACCATGAAGGAATCGTTCGCTTAGGATGTTCTTAGGCCACTTATAAGAAAATGGAGCCTAAGTGCTTCAGCGAGATAACTCTCTTATTTATGTGGAAACGTAAGAAGTTCATATATATATGTCCTTGAAGGGTTTCTATAACTTGCGTACCTCGCTGAAAATGCATAACTTTGCGCTATGGCTTGTTCAACTGAATATATCGACTTCATCTTAGAAGTCTTATCTCCAATAAGAGAGGTTCATTCTCGCAAGATTATGAGCGAGACTCTTGAAGATGCAGAGGCTCTTGAAAAATTGGTGCTTGATTTCCCTTACACTGAATATCTTGATGAACTATTCAAGCCACTTGATATTACCGATACTCGAATGTCTGAACTGACACGCGAAAAAGCACGTAATTGGGATAGAGACCGA
>CAZXGU010000237.1:0-3628 GCA_964640375.1 uncultured Sangeribacter sp.
CGCCCGTTCCGGTGGTCGCGGCCGCTACGCACGCTCAGAATTGTCTGCTTTGCATGGCAGAGCCGGGGGCGGAAACGGCTTCGCGATGGTGAAAACTTAGGGAGATATAAGAAAAATCCGGCGAGAGGGCATGAGCCACGGTCGCCGGATAATTATATTTCGGATGAAAAGAGGCTTACTGCTCTGCCTGACGAAGCTGCTGAACGTAAATTGCCTTGATCATCTTCTTACGGTTGGTTACAGAGGGCTTCTCGAAAGCCTGACGGCTGCGGAGCTCTTTTACGATGCCGGTTCTTTCGAATTTACGTTTGAATTTCTTGAGCGCTTTTTCGATGTTTTCGCCTTCTTTTACTGGTACGATAATCATGTTGAATTTTTATTAATTTTTTAGATTTATATTCTTGATATGTTTAGATTAGACGCAGCGCGCAGGGCGCGTTTGCGTCTAATCGGTTGCAAAATTATATAATCTTCTGATTCTGACAAAATATTTTAACAAAAATTCGGAAGAAAAATAGAAATATTGGCTTTTTAGAGCTAAAGCTCTATCACAGAACCAAGCTGATTCGATTTTTTTTAGCAGCTTTTTAGCTCTCTTAAGAGCTAAAGCTCTATCACAGAACCAAGCTGATTCGATTTTTTTCAGCAGCTTTTGAGCTCTCTTAAGAGCTAAAGCTCTATCACAGAACCAAGCTGATTCGATTTTTTTTAGCAGCTTCTGCTTTTCTTCTGCTTCTTCTGCTTCTGCTTCTCTTCTGCTTTTCTTCTGCTTCGGGGATTAATCTTCGTAGCTGCGGTAACGGTCGGCTTCTTCGCCTTCGGTGTACCATTTGGAATACATGAGATAATTTCGGGCGATTTTCTCATTCATCTCTTTGGCTTTCTCAGGCTCTACCATTTTGACGAATTTGGCCGGGGCACCGGCCCACATCTCATGAGGGCCGATTTTTGTGCGGCTCAATACGACTGAGCCGGCGGCCACTAATGCTCCTTCGCCAACTTCTGCATCATCCATCACTACGGCTCCCATGCCGATGAGGGCGTAGTCGCGTATATGGGCTCCATGAATCACGACATTATGACCTATGCTTACATGGTCGCCGATTTCTATGGTGGATTTTTGGTAAAGGGTGTGGAGCACGCTGCCGTCTTGGATGTTGACGCCGTTGCCTATTCGGATGGAGTTGACGTCGCCTCGGAGGACGGTGCCGAACCATACGCTACATTCGTCGCCCATCACTACATCTCCGATGATGGCGGCGTTGTCGGCAAGGAAACAATCCTTGCCTATCTTTGGGGTAAAGCCTCTAACGCTTCTTATTATTGCCATTTTTATTAATTTTTTTGCGGCAAAGCCGCTTGCGGAAACAGCTTCGCGAGAGTATTTCTTTTGCAGGACAGCCGCGGGCGGAAACAGCTTCGCGAGAGTAAATGAAAAACTCCGGCTTCTCGAGGAAGGAGCTTCCGCCGGGGGTTATTTGGATATGGGTTGGGTTTTTGTTGCGAGCCATGCTTTCTCATCGTCGGAGAGGAGTGGAGAAAGGCGGTCGTAAACCTTTTTATGATAATTGTTGAGCCATTCGATTTCGGCATCTGTCATTATGTCGGTTTCGAAGAGGGTGAGATCGAATGGGAAGAGGGTCATCTCATTAAATTTATAGAATTTGCCGAATTCTGTTTCCATTGCCGGCACGGTTACAATGAGATTTTCACATCGGATTCCATAACGGCCTTCGAGATAGAGCCCGGGCTCGTTGCTTGTGATCATTCCCGGTTCGAGGGGGGTGGGATTATGGTTAAGACGGATATTCTGTGGTCCTTCATGGCAATTGATGAAGAAACCTACGCCATGGCCAGTGCCATGATAATAGCCCTTGCCTTCTTTCCAAAGGAATATGCGCGCGAGGGCATCCAATTGGTCGCCGCGAGTTCCGGCAGGGAAGACGGCATTGGCAAGGTTGATGTGGCCTTTCATCACGAGGGTGAAGTCATGCTTCTGCTCGGGGGTTGGGGTGCCGAGAGCGATGGTTCGGGTGATGTCGGTGGTTCCATATATATATTGGCCTCCGGAATCGACAAGGAGCAATCCATCTCCTTCGATGGCTACATCCGTTTGCTCTGTGGCTTCATAATGGACGATAGCTCCGTGGGCGTTCCAACCTAAGATTGGGGCGAAACTTTCATCCACGCATGAGGGGTCGGCGAGGCGGAGGGCACGAAGACGCTTCCCGAGTTCCACTTCAGTGAGTTTTCCTGTGGGATATTCCTTTTCGACCATCATGAAGAATTTGGTAAGCGCCACGCCATCCTTCTCCATAGCTGTTTCGAGATTTGCAAGCATGGTCTGATTCTTGATGCTCTTTAACTTTGCTACTCCGTCGCCGCCGAAGACGGGGGTGCATCCGATGTGGTCGTAAAGTCCGCGGGAAGTCTTCATGGGATCGATGAGGAGGCGAGTTTCCTTAGGAAGCGCCGAAACGAAATCGAGCACGGAATCGTAGGGTTGCACCTCAAAATTATATTTCTTAAGATGCTCGGCCACTTCATCGGTGATTTTCTCTTTATCTATAAAGAGGACACGGCGATTGTCGTCGAGATATAGATACGCCACGAAGATGGGGGAGAATGCTATGTCGTTGGCAGTTCGGAGATTTGTGATCCATGCAATATCATCGAGGGCTGAAAGCATGATGGCATTGGCCAATTCGCCCTTCACCTCCTTCATAACATCCTCAACCTTGCTATCGACAGTTTCGCCCACTATTTTTTCATCATGGATGAAAAGCTTATTTTTGGGGCGCTCCGGGCGATCCTTATAGATATAATCGAACTGGGGGAAATTATCGTTGAATTTGATTCCGTTATCATTAAGTTCCTGCTGAAGGCGCTGGGCATAACTCACGGAGAAAGTCATACCGTCGATAGCCACAGTTTGGCCGGCGTTCATTTTCTCAGTGACCCAATCGATGAGATCCACAGCCTCGGGGCCATCCTCCTTCATCATCTTGAATCCAGAGCCCTGAAGCTGCTGCTCGGCTTGAATGAAATAACGGGAATCTGTCCAGCAATAGGCTTCATCGGCAAGCACGACGGCAGTACCGTTGGTACCGTTCCCGGATTCAAAGCCGGTGAGCCATTCTCGGCCTCGCCAATGAGCGGGGGGCAGCTCACTCTGATGGGGATCGGTGCCGGAAATAATGACGCAGTCGATACCCTTCTCCTTCATCACCTCGCGCAGAGATGTGAGATAATCGAAATGTTTATTAGCCATTTTTATAATTCTATTAAAATATAATCTTTTTTATAATTCAGTTTAAGAATAATCTTTTCCCAAAGTTATAATTTTAACATGAGAAAGACAAAATAATATGATTTTTAAAGATAAAAATTAGGAAAAATTGATACAAATTTGCACAATTTTGGTCGAATTGACGGATTTGAATGTAAAAAAATCAAAATTGCTAAAAATTTTTTTATTTAGGTATTGTGGTTTTAGGAATAAATTTTTAACTTTGCAGAGTCAAATCGAACCGGTTCGGGTTCGAATTGAGTAATAAAGATGGCAAGTCAAAAATCTTTTAAGTAATAGTGATATAAAATTTGTAAGTTAGTGGTTTAGTAGGATTGC
>CAZXGU010000238.1:0-3577 GCA_964640375.1 uncultured Sangeribacter sp.
TGTGAACCAATAGGTCATATTCAGGTTGACGGTGATTATCGTTATTCCTGGCAGCCGCAGCCCATGTCGGATAAGGCTATTGAAAAGGCAAGGGAGATTGCAAAGAAAGTGACAGATGCTCTGGGAGGATATGGCATTTTCGGAGTGGAACTCTTCATCAAGGATGATGAGGTGATTTTCAGCGAGGTTTCTCCTCGTCCTCATGATACGGGTATGGTTACGATGATTTCACAAGACAAGAGTGAATTTGCACTTCACGCCCGGGCATTGCTTGGTCTTCCTATTCCTGAGATTCGCTTTTATGGACCCTCTGCAAGCCGTGCCGTAGTGGTGGAAGGTGATACCGACAAGATAGTGTTCAGCAATCTTGAAGAGGCTCTTTCCGAACCCGGAACGGATATGAGAATTTTCGGTAAGCCGGAAGTTCATGGCCATCGGCGTATGGGTGTGATTTTAGCCACTGCTGATACCGTTGAAGAAGCTAAGGCTAAAGCAGAAAGAGCTTACAATAAATTGAAAGTAGAAGTGCTTTAATTTACTTTTAAGTGTATATAAAAAGAGCTGGCGTGAATCGTCAGCTCTTTTTATATACTCTTTTATATCGAATAAGTTATTGGATTGTTAATTTCATTCCATCATAAGCAGGATGCACATTCGGGGGGAGGTTATGAATACGAGGAATCTCCACATGCCGTCCGATTTCATGATTGAGATGAGTGAGATAGGTCTCTTTCGGTTTCACCTCCTTTATAATTTCCAGAGCTTCAGGAACACTTAGATGAGCAAAATGCTCTCTTTCTCTGAGGGCATTAAGAATCAATACTTTCAATCCATATAATTTATCAAGTTCCTCTTCTGCAATTGTCTTGGCATCCGTGACGTAGGCAAAATCTCCGATACGATAACCGAAAATGGCCCATTTCCCATGTAACACCTCTATCGGCGTCACCTTGACTCCTTTTATATAAAAAGGTCGGTTATCGATAATCTTTAAGTCGAGGGCTGGAACTCCGGGATATCGGTGGTCGCGGAAAACATAATCCAAATGCTTTCTAAGGTTTTTTTCTACATCCTCGCGAACATACAGAGGAATAAATTTCTGGGCGCAAAGAGGGCGCAGGTCATCTATTCCTCCCACATGGTCATAATGACTGTGAGTGATCAGCACAGCATCCACATCCATCAGTCCCTCTCTCATGGCTTGCTCCCTGAAATCAGGGGAGGGATCAATCAGGATTCTTAAACCTTGTGTCTTGACAAGAATAGATGCCCGGAGACGTTTATCGTGAGGGTCTTTTGATTGGCAAACATCACAAAGACATCCCACTTCCGGAATCCCTTTTGATGTGCCGCTCCCTAACACAGTGACGTGGATACGAGTGTCGATATAATTTACTTCAGGATAGAGGTCAATATAGAATTTCTTTTTAACTTCATATATGATCCTGTCGGCAAGTTTGCGCACATCTTCAGCCGAAGCGTTGCCGTCGTTCACAATTACCAATGGCTGTTTGCGATATACGGAAGCTCCGCCTATTCGCATCCCTTTGAGGCCGGCGTGGTCAATAAGCCATGCAGCATTTATTTTAACCATGGGAATCTCATCGGGATCATCCTCATTCTTTTTAGGAAGTGGAAAAGCCGGTATATCTTCTTTGGATAGTGCTTTCAGTTCCTCCCAATATCTTTTCCTCACCTCTGGATTCTTGAAGAAACTTCCTGCGCTCCCTATTTCTGAAGGATTAGGAAGTTTGGATTCTCTTATGCGAGTCACTTCCTCTGCCACTTCTCTGATGGTCGGCTTGCGTCCAAGTGTTTCTGTGAGGTTTTTCAGAGGTCCGTATTCGAGAGATTGAGGCTCTCCGTTGGGAACGAGTTTATAAGCAACCTCTAAAATATAATATCGTCCCTTCCATTCTTTCTTAAATTCAGAATCTCGATATGCAAACCCACATTCCTTTGCCGATATTTTAACTGTTTGCCTTGTAACGGTGTCAAAACACAAAACTGAATGTATCACATCGCCGGCTTCCACTCCGTAGGCTCCAACATTTTGCACTGCCGATGCACCTACTTCTCCCGGAATATCGGCTAAATTCTCAAGTCCTGCAAGATTCTCTTTTAAACAGAATTCAATAAGGTCGGTCCATTTTGCTCCGGCTTCGGCTATGACGTAGGTTTCTTTTTCGTTTTTGTTATAGCGCCGAATATTCTTCATCCCGCAGTGAAGCACAAGCCCGTCATAATCTGAAAGGAAGAGCAAATTGCTCCCTCCTCCTATATGAAGAACATTATTATTGAGAAATTCTTCGCTTCTTGAAATCTTCAAAAGCTCTTTTTCCGATGTGTACTCGGCAAAATAGCGAGCCTTTACGGGAATGCCGAAGGTGGTGAATCTGGTTATATCTTTATTTTCTTCTATCATCTCTTTTATCCTTTATCATTTAGGCTGGGTGGTGTCTTTTTAAATTCTAAATCTTGTGAGCAGCCCGTCCTGAAACTGTAAAAAAACTCCATTTTTATAATTCCATATATCGATGGTCTGATTCCAATCGTGACCGGTGGATACATCGTCGGGATTCCCTAAAGATAGTTTGCACTCCTCCTTTGTCATTCCTGTTTTTACAAGTCCTCGACAAATATAGTCCCATACTTCCGGTTCTATAGAGGGATATTTCAGTTTTGGGTCGGTCAGAGAGAAAAGATTAGAAAATGTTCTGCTTTCAAGACCTCGATGGGCCGGATTCATATAGAGCATCGATTCCTTTCCATTCTCATCAGTGATGAGGAGATGCATCTGAAAAAGCATGTCGCCCGGTTCAACTTTTAATATCTTCACCGGGATGAATTTCCGCCCGGTAAGTTTCTCTCCATTCATATCATACCAAAGTTGCGAGCGTGTCCACACTTCCATCCCTTCAAGACGTTTGCGGTACTGTTCCACAATATCGAGATCAATCAGCATCGGTATGTCAAGCGACGATATATTTTCCAAGGCATCATTCCGCTCTTTCCCTGTGGGATAACGATAGTTGCGGTTCCCGTCAGTGAAAATTATGACTGCTTGGCTCCCTCCTCCGGGGGTAGGGCGTTCGGATATACTGCTAAATCTTATCTCTCTCCCCTTGATATCGGTAGAGTCGGCGAGAGTTAGGCTTGAGGATTCAAATACAAGGGCTGCCCGCTTGTCGGAAATCATGAATTTTTTCTCCTCTTCCCAGTCTTTCAATAGTGACGGCTTTATTTCTGATGCAAATTTCTCTTCTGCCGAGGTGGAAATCTCCTTGCGCTCGCTTTTTGAATAGGTGATTGTCTTTGTTCCCTCAATACCTGTGGAACATCCCCCGCAAAAAAGCATCAGACCATAAAATGCAGCTATTTTGATTATTATCTTTATATAATTGATATTCATAAATCTATGAAGCTTTTTTGAGAAATATCTTCCCGATTTTGGAAAATATCTTTACAAAATTACCAAAAAAAATTGAAGAAAACTTGCTCAATTAAAAAAATATATCTAACTTTGCACTCGCAAACGGGAAATTACTTCTCACGGCGGGATAGCTCAGTTGGTTAG
>CAZXGU010000239.1:0-3511 GCA_964640375.1 uncultured Sangeribacter sp.
CCTGACCGCCACCCTCGGCGCCGGAGCACAGTCCCTGCGACTCTTCGAGACCCCGCAACTATCTTGCAGATATGACTTCTATGGAGGCAATGGAATTTATAAAGAAGCGCATGGAGATGACTCGCACAAATGAGGAACTTCTGGTCACTATGGATAAATAAAATAAATAATATAAAGAATAGATTGCAGGCGGTCGTTCCGAAAAGGACCGACCGCCTGCATCGCAAATCAAATTACCCTAAAACGAAGGAAATGAATACATTTGGAAGAAATATCCGCCTCACAACCTTTGGAGAAAGCCACGGTCCTGCTATGGGTGGAATCCTCGACGGTTTTCCCTCCTTGGTGAAAATAGATTTTGAAAAGGTTAAAGAGGATATGGCTCGCCGAGCACCGGGGCGCCAAGTTTTCACATCTCCGAGAAAAGAGCCTGATGAAGTGGAATTTTTATCGGGAATCAATAGTGAAGGTATCACTTTGGGCACACCTATAGGATTCATAGTCCGCAACCGCGACCAGCGCTCAGGCGATTATGCGGGATATCAAGGTCGATTCCGTCCTAACCATGCAGACTACACTTATTATAAAAAATATGGTATTAACGAGTTTTCAGGAGGTGGGAGAGCGAGCGCTCGTGAAACAGTTTCATGGGTTGTAGGAGGCGCCCTGTGCCGACAATGGCTCGCTACCAAAGGGATAGAAGTCAGTGCTAAATTTATAGAGACGAATTCAGTAGCAGAGGCTGCTTCATCAGGCGACTCTACGGGAGGAATTGTAGAAGGTGTGATAACCGGGCTTCCTGTTGGAGTGGGGGACCCCGTCTTTGGAAAACTTCACAGTCGTTTGGCTGCCGCAATGATGGGAATAAATGCAGCAAAGGCTTTTGAATATGGCGACGGAATAGCGGCTGCCTCGGCTTTGGGATCAGAGTGTGGTGACCAAATGATTCCTGACCCTGAGCATCCAGGAGAATTCACTTTCTCGTCGAATCATTCCGGTGGGATTCAAGGGGGAATTTCTAACGGTATGCCCGTTAACTTTAAGGTTTATTTTAAGCCAACACCTACTTTGATGCGCGAGCTTCATTCCTATAATACCGCCGGCGAACCTGTGGTTATTCCTCCTAAAGGGCGTCATGATCCATGTGTGGCTATGAGAGGGGCGGCTGTGGTTGAGGCGATGGCTCTTCTCACTGTGGCCGATATGATGCGCTATCTATAGGCGGAGTGACATTCTAATTTTTGCTTACTAAAGGCGAAAACGACAACGTGAACCGGTATGAATCCATATTATAAGGACTATAATGAATATCTTAGTGAAATATTTCCGGGCCAGAAGGTTCAGAAACTTTCTGTGAATGCCGGTTTTTCATGTCCTAATCGAGATGGAACCATAGGGAGAGGAGGGTGTATTTATTGTGATAATACCACCTTCACCCCCTCTTATTGTTTTGAATCGGGCACAGTGAAGGCCCAGATTGAGGCAGGAAAGCGATTTTTCGGTCGTAAATATCCGTCGATGAAATTTCTTGCATATTTTCAGTCGTTCACTAATACTTTTCAGGGAGATGGCAAAAAGAGTGTGCCCCTTGATAAGCTCTATCGGGAAGCACTTGAGGCAGAAGATGTGATTGGGCTGATTATTGGCTCGCGTCCGGATTGTTTCTCTGAGAGTGTGATAAAGACTCTTGCAGAGTTGAACCGTGATTATCCTCTATTTGTTGAATTAGGAGCGGAGACGTGTCATAACGATACACTCTCTATAATCAACAGGGGACACACTTGGGAGCAGACAAAGTCAACTGTTAATAATCTTTCTAAAGAGGGTATAAGAATCGGCCTGCATCTTATTATGGGTTTGCCTGGAGAAACAGAGGATATGATGTTGGAATCAGTGGCTGAAGCATGTCGTTTGCCTATTGATTCGCTTAAGCTTCATCATCTGCAGGTGATAAAATCGACGCCATTACATTCTGCCATTTCGGAGGGCAACCTAATGGTTAAGCCATTCTTATTGGAGGAATATTTGGAATTGTGTATAAAAATCATTAATATTGTGCCTCGAAGAATAGCTATCGAACGATTTCTTGCTTCCTCACCCCCGGAGAAAGTTGTGGCTCCCAAGTGGGGTATAAAGAATTATGAGTTCACTAATCTTCTCCTTAACCGTCTAAGAGAAAAGGAAAAAATTTAAAACAAAATAGAAAAATATGAATAAAATTATTTTACCGGCCTTCGCACTCTTGAGTGTGGCAGGAGCTGCAAGTGCTGATGTGACAGTAATATTCCCCAAAGAAGCCTCGGGTGAATATCAAGTGGAGTCGCAGTTAATATCAGAGATGGTTAAACCTCGCTCCGGAAGAAAGCCGTCGGTTGAGCTCCCTGTAACAGTGAAGGATGGCAAGGTCTCTTTTGCTACGCTTCCTGATGGTGCATCCCAATCCGTTCTCTACACCTCGGAAAGAGAGGGGATAGTGGTTTATGCTCTTCCCGGGGATAATCTTGTTGTGGAGGTGAGCTCGGTTGAACCTCTTGTTTACACCGTAAAAGGCACTCCATTAATGGAGACGATCAGCGCATTAGATGAAAAGGGAAATGTAATAAAGAATAAATATTTTGCCATTGCCCGCAGTTCTGAACCCGACCAGGAAAAGCTTGATTCCCTTTCTACAAGCTATGATATTCTGTTTTCAGATTTTATTAAGCAGAATCCTTCAGATCCAGCCGCCGTCTATGCATTGCTTCAACTCGATGGGCAGGACTATCTCGATATGCTAAATGTATTGCCTCAGAGCGCATCGACCTCCCCGTTATATCCTTTGGCTCTGAATAAAAAGGAGAGGGTTGAAAGTAATATAGCCGCTGAAAAACGCCTTGAGGCTCTTCAGAGTGGTAATGTAGAGGCCCCGGCATTCACCTTGAAGAATCTTGATGGGAAGGATGTTTCGCTATCTGATTTCCGTGGTAAATGGGTTATTCTTGATTTTTGGGGAGCATGGTGCCCATGGTGCATAAAGGGATTCCCTTCTCTTAAAGAAGCATATAAGCAATATGAAGGAAAACTGGAGATAATTGGTATCGATTGCCGTGATTCTGATGAGGCTTGGCGTGCGGCTGTGAAACGCTACGAACTCCCATGGGTTCAAGTATATAACGGAGGTGCTGAAGCGGAGAAGCTGTATGAGGAATACGCAGTGCAAGGATTCCCGACAAAGGTAATTGTTTCACCGGAAGGGAAAATAGCTAATATAACTGTGGGAGAGGATCCGATGTTCTTCATAGAGCTTGCAAAATTGATTGGAGCCAAGTGATATGGAATGGGCGCCCGATATAGATTTTACACCCAAAGACAAACAGAGGTTTAATTTAACTGCTAATTGATAAAAAGAAAAACGCTTCGGAATTTCCGAAGCGTTTTTTGATGAATGTTGTAAGGAATATCTGATTATTTCTTAACGCGGTTGCCGTAGCGGCTGCGGAATTTATCCACACGACCGGCTGTATCGACGAGT
>CAZXGU010000240.1:0-3496 GCA_964640375.1 uncultured Sangeribacter sp.
TGCTTACCAACAAGTCTTTGCGTGAGAGACTTGGTGTGGATGAAAAGAATTATCCAGCTGTCTCTCTAATTATAAGGGAAGCTCTTTCTAAAGGGTTAATAAAGGTTGGAACGCCTGAAGGAACTAACCGGCGGGATATAGCGTATATACCTAACTGGGGATAATTCATGTAATTTCATGTAACGGAATTCATGTATTTTCATATTATGGTTTATGCTAAAATAGCTATGCGGCTTATTTAGAGTTGAATAATTACTTGTGGTTCATGTATTGGTCATGTATCCGACATGGGTTCTGGCAAAGAAATCTTTGATAATTCTATGGATATTTCGTAATTTTGCATATAGACTTGACTTTAGAAGGAGACGCCGGGTATTGCTGCAGCCCTCAAAAGGAAAAATATTAGAGATATGAATTGGGTTCTTCTCATTATCGCCGGGTGTTTTGAAACTGGCTTTGCATTTTGCCTCGGTAAGATGAAAGGTTTAACAGGCACCCCGTGGTGTCTTTGGGGCATAGGTTTTCTTGTTTGTCTTGCTCTTAGTATGACATTGCTTTCAAGAGCGGTTCAGACCATACCGATTGGCACTGCTTATCCTGTCTGGACAGGAATTGGAGCTGTGGGGACAGTCATTGTGGGTATTATTTTTTTCAATGAACCAGCCACTTTCTGGAGATTATTTTTCATTACAACTCTCATCTTATCAGTAATCGGCCTAAAACTTGTACATTAATGGAAAAGAAAATGCGACGCTTCAAGCAATTACTTTCTGAGGAAGAAAGCATTGCCATCCTAAAATCGACTACATCGGGTGTGCTTTCTTTATGTGGAGAAGATGGTATGCCCTACGGTGTGCCTCTCAGCCACGTGTATGATAATGGAAAGTTGTATTTCCATTCAGCAATAACAGGGCATAAGATTGATATAATCAAGCAAAATAGCAATGCCAGTTTCACTGTCATAGCAAAAGATGAAATACATCCAGAAACTTACACCACCTATTTCCGAAGTGTCATCACCTTCGGAAGAGTCCGAATAGTAGAAAATCCTTCAGAAAAGAGACGCATCCTTGAAGTGCTTGGACGCAGATGCAACCCTAATGATGAGGAAAGTCTGAACGAAGAAATCAAGAGAGGTTTAAATAGATGTCTTGCTCTTGAAATGACTATAGAGAAGATCACAGGCAAACAGGCTATTGAATTGGTTAAACACACAGATCTGGGATAGTATGAAAATAATACAGTTTAAGGAAGAATATCAGGGAGGGGTGGTGGAGTTGATTCTTTCCATAAAAATGATGAGGCTGGAATCGATCTCTCTATTACTGACCAACCCGACTTGCTACATATTAATCTACCGGTTGGATTTCATTAGCGAATGAGAGAAGCCTCTTCTTTGTTCAAAATGAGACGGGGTCTAAGTTAAGAATAATTATAATTGTCATCTTAGTAAAGGTGAAAACCACAAAATCATCTTGATAAAGATGAAAATGATATATTCTTTTTTAATGAAGAGGGTCTTGATTGTTAGGTGGAATTATATTACCTTTGTAATATGATTACAGGACAGATTAAGAATCAGATCGATCAGATATGGGATACCTTCTGGACAGGGGGTATCACCACACCTATAACCATCTTGGAGCAGATGACATATCTCTTCTTTATGAAGATGCTTGATGATGCGTTGATACGTAAAGAGGCGGTTGCTAATTCTATCGGAGAGGTGGTGAATGATCCCATTTTCGAATATGGAATGTGGACCAATCCGGAGTCCGGTCGTCAGGTTGCCGTCAACGATCTGCGATGGCATGTATTCAAGGATTTTGATCCGGAGAAGATGTTTCGAACCATCAAGGATGATGTCTTTGCCTACATCAAGTACCTCGGAGGAAAGAAAGGGGAAGATTCAGCATACGCACGTTTCATGAACAATGCCGTCTTCATGATTCAGAACCCACGTACGCTTGTCAAGATTGTAGAAGGTATCAACTCCCTCGATATGACCAACCGTGACACGATGGGCGATGTGTATGAGTATGTGCTTGGCAAGATGGCTGCCTCGGGCAATAATGGTCAGTTCCGCACCCCGCGCCATATCATTCGCATGATGGTGGAGCTTATGCAACCCACTCTCGAAGACACCATCTGTGACCCTGCTATGGGCTCTGCCGGTTTTATCGTGGAGAGTGCAAAGTATTTGCGAGAACACTACAAGGCTGAATTGAAAAAGAAATCGAATGCAGAGCATTTCCGCAATAGGATGCTACATGGTTTCGACACCGACGCCACTATGCTTCGCATCGGGGCGATGAACCTCATGCTCCACGGTGTCGATAATCCCACTGTGGAATATCGCGACTCCCTTTCGAGCGACAATACAGATGAAAACCGTTACTCCCTGATTCTTGCCAATCCTCCTTTTGCGGGAAGCCTTGACTACGAAGCCGTCTCGAAGAGTTTGCTCTCGATGGTCAAGACCAAAAAAACAGAACTTTTGTTTATGTCTCTCTTCATGCGTGCCTTGCTCATCGGTGGCCGATGCGCTTCGATTGTGCCCGACGGCGTATTGACCGGCTCCTCGAAGGCACATCAAGCAATCCGTAAGGAATTGGTGGATGGTCATCGTCTGCAGGCTGTCATTTCAATGCCCTCGGGAGTTTTCAAACCATACGCAGGAGTCTCTACCGCCATCCTCATCTTCACCAAGACCAACAGCGGGGGTACAGACCGAGTATGGTTTTATGATATGAAAGCCGATGGTTTTTCGCTCGACGACAAACGAAACCAGATTACCGACAATGATATACCCGATGTGATTGCGCGTTTCCGCAATCCGGAAGGGGAGAAAGATAGAAAACGCACCGATCAATCCTTCTTCGTGGCGGCAGAAGAAATACGCGAACATGGTTATGACCTCTCCTTCAACACCTATAAGGAGACCATCCGTGAAGCAGTGGTCTATGATGCTCCGGAGGTGATCATGGATAGACTCCACGTCCTCGAAGAACAATTTCTAAAAGGAATGACCGAACTCAGCAAAATGTTTGTGAGCCATGAACCATAACTGGGAGTATAAAAAATTTTCACAATTAGTTAACACGATTATTCCTATTACCAAAATAGATAAATCAAGTTATCTAAAGACAGGGTCGTTGCCGATTGTTTCTCAAGAAGAATCACAAATTTCTGGTTATTGGAATAATCCACAAGATATCACTCCACATTCAAAAGCCGTTGTGATTTTTGGAGATCATAGTCGAGTTTTAAAATACATTGACTTTGACTTTGTAGTTGGAGCTGATGGCGTAAAAATATTGGAGCCAAAAGATGGATATAATCCAAAATTTCTTTTCCATTATCTAAGATGGTATAATGTACCCTCATTAGGTTATTCACGGCACTTTAAGCTCATAAAAGAGGCCAGATATCCAGTCCCTCCTATGGATGTGCAGCAACAGGTTGTGGCGGAATTGGATAAGTTGAATGAGATGAT
>CAZXGU010000241.1:0-3479 GCA_964640375.1 uncultured Sangeribacter sp.
ATAGCGCCATAGTTTTCTGCTGACGAACCATTGCGTTCTCAGTGCCGGGATATTTGTCGTTGATAGCCTTGATCTCGGGCGAGAGCACGCGCATCACCGCCTGACTCTTATAGCTCTTATATGTGAGCGGGAAGAGGATAAGCTTGATGAAGATAGTGAGCAGAAGGATTATTATGCCATAATTGGAGATGAAGCCGCCGAGGAAAGTGAAGACGGGAATCACGATAATGGTATTGATCCAGCGGAAGAGGCTCCAGCCCAAGGGGATGAGGCGAGTGAGGTGGAGATTCTCCTCTTTGTCGATGCTCTTGTCGAGACGAGAGAGGAGCGGATAAAGATTAGGACCGATATAGAGGGCGAAACCGACAGGGCGCTCGGCGCTCCAGTCGTAATCGTTCACTATGGCGTCGGCATTTAGCTTCTTTAGATAATCCGAACCTTTAAGCACCTCCGAACTGAAATCGGCCGAATGGAAATTCTTGTCGGCAATCATTACGGAAGAGAAGAACTGATTCTTGAAGCCAATCCATTTGATTTTTGTCTGACGGTCTTCAGTGTCGTTCTTAGATTCAGAAAGATGCTCCACATCGCCTCCTGCAAACTTATAGTAAAGCCCCGAGTTGCGCTCCTCAAACATGCGGCCTTTCTCCTGGCGGTGCACATCCTGCATCCAAGTGAAGCCGAGGTTGCGATTGTTAGACATAACGGTGTTGGCCATGTTATGCTGCACGATGTTGACGCGAATCACGTAGCTGTCGCCCTTTGGAAGGGTATATTCGATTCCCCACCATGCATCGGGAGCCACGTCAAGAGTCATTCTCACAGTAGAGTCGTTGAGCTGCTGAGGAGTGAAATAGAGATCGGCAGTCTCAATAGGCTGGGGCAGAGGGATCTGGAAATTAAATTTATTATGGTCGCCCTCAAATATCACAACCTTATTCTTCACCTTCTTAGTTTCGTCGGCGCTATATTCGGTGTCATATTTTTTGAGTTCGGCGCGAGTGATAGAGCCTGATTTTGAGTTCAGATCGAGGGCGAGGACATCATTTTCGAGTCGGATGGTTTTATTTTCGCCGGTGGTGAATTTAGCGAATTTGCCATATTTCCCCATATTGGTGGAGAGGTTTCTGACTAATTCGAGAGCCTGGCGCTGTTCGGCAGCCGACATCTTTGAGAGGTCGCCACGACGCACCTCATTCCAGTCGAGTTGACGACCATTGACCGTAACAGTTCCGAACACGGAATCACCCTTGAGCGAGAGGTCAACGCCGGCTTGAGAAAGGCGGGTGACGCGAGTGGAATCTGGAAGAACGGTGACGCTTCCGTTGTTGGAAATATTGTTAACGAGCCATTCCTGTTCGGTGTCGGAGAATGGCTGGACAGGAGCAACCGACTGTTCGGTATTGGCTGACTTAGCCTCTGCATCCTTGTTTTCCTGCTGCCCTTTAGGTGAGAGCCACATAAAGAGGAGGAACACGGCGGCCATCAGCAGAAGGCCGTTGAGGGTGTTTTTATCCATTTTAGAAATTTGTTAATTCTCCTTTTCGGCAGCATATTCCACGGCTGCCTTAACGAAGGAGATGAAAAGAGGGTTAGGATTAAGAACTGTTGACTGATATTCAGGATGATATTGCGTTCCGACAAACCAACGGAGTTTGGGAATCTGAACCACTTCCACAAGACCTGTCTGGGGATTTTCGCCCACACATTCCATTCCGGCCTTCTCATAGCAGTCGCGGAAATCATGGTTGAATTCGAAGCGGTGGCGGTGGCGTTCGCGCACGGTCTCAGTGCCGTAGGCCTCGGCAGGGATAGAACCCGGTTTGAGGCGACATTCGTAGGCTCCGAGGCGCATGGTTCCGCCCATATTGGAGATGCTCTTCTGCTCATCCATGAGGTCGATGACATTATAGGGTGTCTTGCGGTCCATTTCAGTGGAGTTGGCATTTTCGAGACCAAGCACATTGCGCGCAAACTCTATAACCATACATTGCATTCCCAAGCAGATACCGAATGTCGGCATGTCGTGTTCGCGACACCATTTGAGAGCCACAAACTTTCCGTCGATTCCTCTCTGTCCGAATCCGGGAGCGATGATGATTCCATCCATGGGGGAGAGTTTCTCATCAACATCTTCTTCGGTTAGTTTTTCGGAATGGATATATGTCAGATTTAGTTTGCGGTCGCAGTAGGTGGCAGCCTGGAGGAGGGCTTCGGATATAGATTTATAGGCATCCTGAAGCTCCACATATTTACCGACGAGTCCGATTTTCACCTCCTTCTCTGCCGAGGCCAACTTATCAAGGAAGAGGTTCCAGGCATCGAGGTCGGGTTTTTCGGTTCTCACTTCGGAATTGGTCATTGCGATGACCATATCGTCGAGATGCTGCTCGTGCATCATCAAAGGCACCTGATAGATTGTTGGGGCGTTGAGACTCTGAATCACGGCTTCCGGAGCCACGTTGCAGAACTGAGCCACCTTCCTAAGCATCGAAGAGGGAATCTCCTTTTCGGTTCGGAGCACGAGGATATCGGGCTGAATACCTACCGATTGGAGCATCTTGACCGAGTGTTGGGTCGGTTTTGTCTTCAACTCCTGAGCCGCTTTGAGGTATGGAACGTAGGTGAGATGAATGCAAAGAGCATTTTTCCCTAATTCCCAACGGAGCTGACGCACGGCTTCGAGGAAGGGAGTGGATTCTATGTCTCCGACAGTGCCACCGATTTCAGTGATAACGAAGTCATAATTGCCTGTTTTTCCGAGGCTCTTCACGTTTCGTTTGATTTCGTCGGTGATATGAGGGATGATTTGGACGGTTTTTCCGAGATAATCTCCCCGGCGTTCCTTATCAATCACTGATTGATAAATGCGTCCGGTCGTGACGTTATTGGCACGCGTTGTTGCGATATTGGTAAATCTCTCATAATGACCGAGGTCGAGGTCGGCTTCATGGCCATCGACAGTGACGTAACATTCCCCGTGCTCGTAAGGGTTGAGGGTTCCGGGGTCGATGTTGATGTAAGGGTCGAATTTCTGTACGGTGACATTATAGCCTCTTGCAAGCAGAAGCCTTGCCAGGGATGAAGATATGATCCCTTTACCGAGGGAAGAGACCACCCCGCCGGTGACGAAAATATACTTTGTCTCCACGTTCTGATAGTTTTCTGCAAAGTTAATACCGATTCGGCGGATACGCAAATTTATTTTTGCTTTTTGGGCGAGGTAGGCGAGGTAGGCGGGATAGGCCTAAAATGCCTATATCGCCTAAAATGCCTAAATCGCCTAAATCGCCTAAGAACATCCCGCCTAAGAATAAATCCCCCCTAAGAATAAATCCCGGCTCGGATAGCTGCGGCGATTTCGGGGAGAGATTTTCCTTGGGCTTTGAGGGCTGCCGGGTCAACGGGGGGAAGGAAAGTGATGGAGAAATGGTTCCCTTTGGAGGCGCAGACTTCGGAAGGGAGGAAAATCTGTTCGA
>CAZXGU010000242.1:0-3417 GCA_964640375.1 uncultured Sangeribacter sp.
CGACCTCTACGTCCCGAACGTAGCGCGCTAACCAACTGTGCTACACCCCGATTCTCGTTTGCGACTGCAAAGGTAATAATTTTTCTTCAGATTACCAAGTTTTTTTAATCAATCGAAAAAATTTATGATTCATTATGATAGGATTAGGAAAGGATAAATCCATATTCTGAGAAGTTATGAATGTTGGTAGCCTCATATGATTCTATACATACGGCGAGTAGAAGAATAAAAATCTTTATCGGTTTGAAAATAGAAACCGTTTGCACAATAGAATTGAGCCACTTCCCCTTTATTAATAGCATCCACTGTTATGAACTGACATCCGGCCTGACGATAGTTGCTGAATGTTTCAGCTACTAAATCCAGTATGGCAGTTCCTATCCCCTTTCCTTGGTAAGATTTTGAGATGCCTAAATGCCCAATATTGATTGCAGGGAAAGATGTTTGTCTGGTGAAGAAATTTATCTTTTCGTTAGTAGAAATATAACTTAGGTCATCAATAAACTCCTCTTTGGTATAACGATCCCCAATCATAACTGCATCATTCATTAAAGTGAATGCTCCAATTACTTCTCCGGTTGAAAGACATATAATATATGCCGCTAAGAAATGATTAGTGACACATTCTTCAACTTCATTTCGGAAAAATGATCTAAATCCGGTTCATCACAAGAAAAGTCGGACAACCGTTGATAGTCCGACTCCCCCATAAATTTAACTTCAAAATCAATATCCAAGTAATGGGTTTTTTCCACCGCTATTAGATAATATTCGTTTTACATTGGCCATTGATCTGACCTTTCTCTTTTCAATTTGATGTCGTTCTTCAGACGAAAAATCCTTCCGGAGATGTTTCTCCAGATTGCTACGGAATCGAGTGACATCTTCTCTTCCCATAGGAGGATTTGGTATCGAACGTATCATAATAAATATTCTTTTAGATTAAACAAATAGTTTACCGCTTTTTCTTTATAAAGAATATTTTACAAAGAAAATAAAAGAATTTATTTTTGCAAATTGGGAACCATCTCCTCCTCTCCGTGGGTGGAGAGCCAGGCTTGGGCCATGAAGGGGTTGAGGGAGGCTTCACGGGGATAGGCAGAGGAGTCGGAAAGACAATCATCACACCAATGGCCTCCTAATAAAATGGTGGCAGGTGTGGCCGTGAAGCGATGGCCAAGAGCACATTCCCATTCAAGGGGAGTGTAGAGGTCGCCGGGGGTCATGTCGTCGGAAAGACATTTGCCTCCGCGAAACTTAGCCGCTTCCTTCATATCTTCAATGGTGAGCTCTTCCAATGGCTTGGTTTCGTCGTAACCATGGGAAAGTCGGGTTTCCTCTGAAGAAGGAGGGTCGAGAGGAAAATTCTCCCAGTCGGGAATGGCTGCATAATCCTCACGGCTCTTGAAATATGACTTGATTTTTTCCTCGTTGCCGTCGCGGAACCATCCTAATGTCCCCATCCCTTTCTTCTTGGCAATCTGTTTCATGCCCCATTTAATGAGCCCTGCAGGAACAATGCCTGCAAGTTTGAAATAACCCGGAAGTTGCGAAGCCATAAACCGGAAATACTCATCAGGAGTGGTTTTTGCGCGGAAAGGCACCATCTCCTCCAACAAATCGGAATCTGAAAACCATGCACCATGGAAATTGCGCGAGGCAAACCAATTTGTGTCGAAAATTTTCTCCGGAGCAGGACAGGAGAGTGCCCCCAGCAACTGTTGTTCAAACTGATAGTTGGTGAGGCGGAAAAGTTGGCCGGAGCCAATATTATAGAAGCGTCGCCAGAAATTCTTAGGGAGGTCGCGCTCTTCAAACTTTCGGCAAAGATTGGCAAGTAGATTAGCCGACTCCTCCACCGTGGTCCATTCCAGCACACCGGCCAATGGAACATGAAAAGTGATGGGGTCAGTGCCATTGAAAAGCAAAGCCGGATAGAGGATTCCTGTCTGTCGCAGCGACACCCATTTTTTCAATCCCGATTCAGCAAGGATCCGTTCCGCCTTAATCTTTGAAAGGGCATAACTATCATGCTCGGCCGGCACCATGGGATCGCCCGTGCGACACCAATGCTGAGGAGCTTCCCTTGGGCCATACTGCGACACCGAGCCAATATAAACCACGGCAGGTTGGCACGATGCAGGCACCGAAAGAGCTGCATCAATAATATTCTGCATCCCCTTTACATTCACTTCCAAAGTGGTTTCAGGGTAATAATCCGCTTTGGGAGAAACCATTCCGCCCACGTGGAGCACGATATCCGCTCCCTCCATAGCTTTCCTGACTGCTTTGGAATCGCGAAGGTCGCCCCAGACAATCTTTATTTGGGAGAGATTAAGATATGGGGTCAGTTTCTTTCTGTTTTTCTTAGAATCACGCACAAGGAGAGTGATTTCGGGTCTATTCGAAAGCTCGGTAAGAGACTTGAGAGTGGCATACCCCATGGTGCCGGTGGCGCCGGTCAGAAGAATCTTCATTATAAATTGGCAATATTAGTCGATAGTATAAAGACACACGAAAAGAGAAGAGACTCCGATGAGGATCCAGAGGAGGATGGCTTGAATAAGAGGTTTTGCACCAACTTCCTTAATCACCTTAAGGCTCAGACTTGCGCCTATGGCAAAAAGGACGGCAATAAGAGCTTGCTTGGCAATTGCCACTATACCAGGATAGATGGTGTCCTTAAGAAAACCAATAGAATCCGGAGTATAGGTATTTATAATCATAGCCACCACAAAGAGGAGTATGAACCAGGGAATAGAAATTTTTGCCTTCCCTTCACCCCCACGGATGTCGTTGCGGAAATACCACATAGTAAAGAAAGCGAGAGGAATAATCCAAAGGGCACGTGTACACTTAATGAGGGTTGCAAGTTCACAAGCTTCCGGACTATAGGCCGCACCGGCGCCCACCACCGAACTGGTATCGTGGATAGCAATGGCAGCCCATGTGCCGAATTGTGCATCCGACATGTGGAATAGGTGACCCAAAGGAGGAAAGATGAAAAGAGCTATGGCATTAAGGATGAAAATAACCCCTAAAGAGACAGCCATATTTTTCTCATTAGCCTTCAGAACGCCACCCATCGCTGCTATAGCTGAGCCACCGCAAATGGCGGTGCCCGATGAAATTAAGTAAGAGGCCTTCTCATTAATCTTCAAGGCTTTGCCGAGCCAAACGCCAGCAATCATCACCACTACCACTGAAACAATCGTGAAAAGCATTCCGTCGGCTCCCGATTTGAGACTTTGCTGGAGATTCATACCGAAACCGAGACCAACCACCGAAGCTTGTAAAAGATATTTTGAAAGTTTCTTATTGAATTTAGGGAAGGGAGTGCCGAAAACGAGAGCGAAAACCAATCCTAAGAAAAGAGCAGTCGGAGCAGAGATCACCTCCACTCCCCAGATCATCTTG
>CAZXGU010000243.1:0-3412 GCA_964640375.1 uncultured Sangeribacter sp.
AGAGATTGGAATATCGTATGGCAAAGACCGAAGAAAAGATTGATTTCATTCTTAACACGTCATTGCCTCCTCGGGAGGGTATATTCTTCGACGGACAGATTTTCGACGCATACACTTTGATGTGTGATCTGATACGCAGTGCTAAGACGAGAATCATCATGGTGGATAATTATATCGACGACACCGTGTTTCGCCAGCTTGATAAGCGTGCATCCGGAGTGAAAGCCACAATATTTACTCCCGTCATAGACAAAACTTTAAAGCAAGATTTAAAGCGTCATAACGCTCAATATGCCCCAATTGAAATAAAAACCTATAGAAAGGCTCACGACCGTTTTCTCATCGTTGACGACACGGTGTATCATGTCGGGGCGTCATTCAAAGATTTAGGCAAAAAGCTATTCGCTTTCTCCAAGATGGAAGCAATGGCAGCCGACGAATTGATAAGCCATCTAATTGGAAATTGATCTATTTAGGTTTCAACAACCATTACTGTCCTTTCAGGAATCGTTCCTTGGCATCATAGAAGAGCTGAAAATAATGTTTCATATTTTCAAGTTCCCACCAATTGCAGATATCCACAGGATAATGGTCTAAATTATATATCTTCGCTCCCTCCATGGAAAGCACAAAAGGAGAATGAGTGGAAATCAGAAATTGACATTTCCCATACTTGGCAAGGTAAGAAATTATCGATGTCAGCTTCATCTGAAATTCACAAGACATGCTGTTCTCGGGCTCATCGAGAAGATAGAGTCCCGGAGTTTCCAAAAGTTCGGAGAG
The DNA here is from genome assembly GCA_964640375.1 of uncultured Sangeribacter sp. Taxonomy (GTDB): domain Bacteria; phylum Bacteroidota; class Bacteroidia; order Bacteroidales; family Muribaculaceae; genus Lepagella. The sequence goes on from CAZXGU010000243.1 coordinate 784, forward strand.
TTTCATCAAAGCCGTTTCTCCATTGCTGAAACCACGTTCCATTTCTCCCACCGTATTAAGCAGATATTTATTGAACGTCTTGGCCCTTCTTATCTCCACCCCACGTTTATATCGCTCAACGTTATGGCCGGTTTCAAAATTGATATGAGTGGGTAGATCCTCAGGATTATAATATTCATCCCGGAGGAAGAGACTTTTCTGAAATTTACGGTCATTTTCTTCACGCATATCGAGCATCGAACGGAAAATATCGTCGCTGGTAAGAACAGTTGTAATCTGAGATATATCATATTTCTGTGGCTTACGCCGAGAGCGAGCTAAAGTATCGCCCAATACATTTGACGTGGCCTTATATTGACATCTCTTCACATACTCCCCGAAATATGGACTTGAGTTGAACATAGATTCCCTATGGGCTCCTAATTTCTCACTAATCACATTGATGATAGTGGATTTTCCGGAGCCGTTTCCACCATAAAGAATAGTGATAGGCTCGAAATCAAGCGACCACAGACCCATTTCGGAAGTGAGATGGAAAGGATAGGTATGGTCATCGTAGAATGACCCTTTTTCGGAAGCGCCCACCAAGGTATCCTGCTCCCGGTCGGGAAACATAAATTTTTCAAGATAAAGCATAGCAGTAATAGCAAGTCTAATTAATAATGATAGGGCTAAGTTAGTAATTTTTTTCGATGTGGACAAAATGCGACTTTGAATGAAGTCTCAAGATCATGAAATCGCAGGCTATGAAAAAATGAACAGTCGCAAATTTTGCGACCGTTCATTTTATATTCCAACTTTTATTCCGGATTAATAGCTACATCTGTTTGGTTACTCTTTAAGACGCGGAGCTCAATATTATATTGACGCTTGAATCGGATGCGTGCTTCTTCAAGCTTAGATTTTGAACTACTCTTGGGCCCGCACCCTGCCGTAATTATACGTGCCCTGGCCTTATCACTTATTTGCGGAAAAGGTGTGAAGTTTTTATTCTTTATCGTGCTTTCCAACTGATCTATGGCATGGCTTATATCCTTTCCTTTCAATTCAATAAAGACAGCTGTCCCTTTTACTGGTTCCACAGTATGATTAAGAGCAACCAAAAATTTATCACACTTCTGTCCCGTCTTGATCACATTTCCATCAATCTGGTAAACCGCCGAAATACATACCTGATTTATATACGCCCGATAAATCTTACCATTCTCTGAAACCGAGATTGAAGAGCGGTTCTGCCAAGGTTGAGATGGAAGAAAACCACCAGTTTCCAAGCTCTGGCTAACTCTATAAGCATAATCAGCCATAGACAATATCATTGAGGGTTAATATCAGATTTTCATACACATCTGATGTGTCATCAAGAAACGTGCCATCTATCATATTAATCTCCGGGTTGAAAAGAGCCTCACATCTACCCTCTGCCACACTCCACGCCCCTACCAATTCAGGATTAAGTTCCGGAATCTCCAGATTCAATTCCTTATATTCATCCGGCTTTCTCTCCCGTGCCCGATAAGCGAGCATCATTATATTGAGGGCCGTCAGGATGTAAGGACTATGGGTTGCCATCGTGAGATCCATCTCCGCTTTCTCCGCTTTCAGACACTCGCCTATAAGGTATTGCATCAGCCCCCACTGATTAGACGGAAAAAGAGATAACTCAGGTTCTTCAAGATGCAAATTGATCCGACGAAATGGGAAATCCCCCACATTGAGATTAGCAGAAAATTTGGAAAGATTATCTCCCGCTGCCAAGAACCGGATAATAGAAGAGTTCATCGTTTCCACCACATCATAGCAGGATGAGAAATAAGCTGCGATAAGATGAAGCGCCACACTACTTTGCATACCCGAGGAAGCACTGGTGAGAGGGAGGTTATCAAACTTGACCGGATTATTTTTAGTAGAACTTACCATCACACGCCTACCGCCTACTGTTTTTTTAACAGTCATCTTTACCCCCAGATACTTCATTTCTGTATCGGGAATTGCTTCCAGTGCCTTCTGATAATTTAAGAAGGTCTCATCAAGATAAAACATATTATGGCGCAGCGTCACATTCCCGGAGGCAAGGTCTGGGATCAACACACGCTTATCAGAAATATAGGTTATCTTCTGAAGCGTCAACTGATCTATATCCACAGACTGCCTCGGAAAAACAAGCTTCTTACCCTTTAATATTATCTCGAAAGAACCATTTGTATAAATTAGCTCTGAATCCGAACGCACGAAATATTTCAATCCATTAGCCGTGAGAATAGAATCCGAACGGAATCTAAAAGGAGTAGGGATACCTGAATTCTTAAAATATGTGCGTACGCAACACATCTTATAAATCCATCTCATCATGGCCAGCACTTTCATAATGGTGCTTTTGCCACTTCCCGACTCACCAATAAAGACGTTAAACCGCTTGATGTCCGACAGTTCTACCTCCTCAATTGGTCCAAAACGGCGAATAATAAGTTTTTCGTGTGGCATGATAGTGAATTCATTTTTAGGGCTTTTAAACAATACGCTCAATCTTATACCCTTTCAGGAATGAGATTGAGCGTTATATACAACAAAAGCCTGAAATTTAACGTTTGAAAGATATGAAGTAAAAGATGTCGATGCAAAAATTGCTGAA
>CAZXGU010000244.1:0-3408 GCA_964640375.1 uncultured Sangeribacter sp.
CAAGGCAAGGAAGCCGACGAAATCAAGGAGATTGCCGGAGTGAAGAAGAAACGCAGATCCAAAAAGAAAGAATGATATGCCGATCCGTCCCGAAAACCGCTCTCGCTATCCCTCCAATTGGAAAGAGATAAGGCAATCAATACTCCAGCGAGCCAACAACCGTTGTGAGTTCTGCGGAGTGGAGAATCATTCCATGAGGCTCAATCCTAAGACCGGAAAAGAAGTGAAGATCATCTTAACGGTGGCTCACTTAGACCACCAACCGGAGAACTGCAACCCCTCCAACCTACGCGCCCTATGCCAGCGTTGCCATAACCGGTATGACGCAAAGCATAGGGCAGAGACAAGAAAAAAGAGTAAAGAAACCCCGATTCTTGAACAGAAAACTCTCCTTACTGTTCAAAAATCGCCATAAATGAGAAGAAAAATGAACGCAAAAGTAATTAACCTTGATATTTACCGAAGAAGCATTGTGCTGCTGCAAGGCTCGAAAACAGAGATTGAAAAGTGGTTTTCAGAGAAGGGCATGAATCAGCTTAATATCCATATCATAAGGGGTGATTTGGATAATTCCCATGCCATAACCTTTAGCGACAATTCCGATGTCTATATCTGCTCGGAAGAAGAGATGGATATTCCGACCTTGTGCCATGAATTGAGCCATGCCGCATTTAAGGTATTGAAGATAGTAGGCATAGACCCCATTGAATCGGAGGAAGCCTATGCCTATCTTTTAGAGTATCTTGTCAGAGAAGTTATTTCTTCTGACGATACCCCTCTTCCGTGAGGGGTATTTTTTGTTTAAAAGCCGCCTATTCTCACGAACGGGCGGCTCTATCCAAAATTACACTTTAAAAGTGTCACTAAAAGTATGATGCAAAGATACAAAATTTCATGAATTAAATCAAGCTGTCTAAAATCACTGAAAGGGCTAAAAAGGCATTTCACTTGTGGGACGCCAGATAGAGTATGGGGTCTTAATTGTAGGAATCAATTGAATTAATATACTTTATGTATATTTGTTAATCAAATACTTTTTATTATATTTGCAAATGGTTTATGCACATAATATTGCCTTTGGTGGGTTAGAAAGCCAGAGAGATCATGAGCAATAAAACAGAGGCAACTAACGCGGCTTCGTTTGATACTGCTTCATTGGTTGATTCACTTCCGATAAAGGAGTTGCCGACAAGGGAGGAACTGATGGCTCGGCAAGTGGAGAATTATTACAACATAAAACTTATTGAAGATGGCTAAGGGGAGCGGAGGGACGAGAGCGATAAGGCCGACTTCAGGAAGCAAGGAATATAACCGTGGAGTGTTTGATTATGAAGTATCAATGCCGGACGTTGTAAGCATACATTCCTATTTTTCTGAAAAGAGCGGGGGATATCTCTTGCAAATGGACAAGCATAACTATGACCAGGTAGAACATGAGGGAATGAAACATCTTGCAGACGCGGGGTTCGTAGTGGTTGCCACGCCTGAAGGGGGGAAGAGCTACATCTCCCGCATAGATCCTGAAAATGGCAAGAGTTATTATTCTGATGGGACTATCATGGGTAATGTTTTTGAACTGAAGTCTCCGAGCCCTAAGCAAAGTAAGAGTGAGGCTCTTGATAACTCCATAAAGAAAGCGTTGAATCATGCTCGGAAGAAAGGGGCTGACATAGCGGTAGTGTATGACAAGAATGGTCTTTATCACCGTGACAATATTGAGCGAGGATTATTAGATTACGAAGGGAAAGACCAGTATCGATTTATGGCAATATTGGTTCTAGATAAGAATGGGAATGTTTGGGAACATACACATAATAAATAAAGCGTACAGAATGCCCTATACGCTTTGCTGTAATTCGCTCACCGCGGCCCAGGGCATTCTGCGACCCCCCGGCACGAAATTACTTTACAAATATAATGAATAAAACTGACACATACAAAAAAAAGCAGTTTTGGTAGTGGATAAGAAAGGGAATGTATATGAGCATGTACATAATAAAAAATAAGAGCAACATGGATGCCCACTTGCTCTTTGTCCTATTATTTCTGCCGGACCCGGACATCCGGAGCTACCCGACCACCTAAGGTATCGCAAAATTAATAAAAACTTATCTGACTTACAAGACATACACGAAAACTGATAAATATCACTAAAGCATGGGAGCACTCAAGAACATACGGCAGGAGAGGTTCTGCCAGAAATATCTCGAATGTGGCGTGGCGGTCGAGGCGATGCTCCATGCATATCCGTCACGAAAGAAATGGAAGCGCAAGGCACAGGATAATGCCGCATACACCCTTCTGCAGAATAGGGAGATTTTAGGGAGATTGGAGGAGCTTCGGCAAAAGGATGCGCAGAAGGCCGAGATCACGCGTGAAAGCATCCTTGAGGAGCTGCGCAAGATAGGCTTCTCCTCTCTGGCCGACTGCCATTCCGACTGGGGGGAGGTGCTCGATTTCGATAAGCTGACCGCCGACCAGCGCGCCGCCATCAAGAGCATCTCGGCACGCAAGGTGAAGCTGGATTCGGGGGAGATTGTGGAGAACATCCATATCGAGATGCACGACAAGATAAAGGCTCTGGAGCGTATCTGCAAGATGTTGGGTTACGACTCTGCGGCGGAGGTGAAGGTGGCGCGGGTGTCGGAGCTCTCTCGCGAGGAGAAGCTTGCCGAGCTTGCGCGTCTTGAAAAACTGAGGAAAGGATGATTGGCATGATAAGCGATACTGACATAGACACCGGCCTGGAGCTTGAGATGGAATTGCTTCGCGAGGATGCGCGGCAGTGCTTTCACCGTTATCTCGACTATAAGGACCGCAATTACAGGCGACAGTGGTTTCACACCGTTATTGCGGAGCATTGCCAGCGCCTGCTTGAAGGGAAGATTGGGAACCTTGCAATCTTTCTCCCTCCCCAGCATGGGAAATCGACCGTGGTTTCAGAGGCTTTCCCTGCCTGGGCGTTGGGGAGGAATCCCGATTTGAAGATTGTGGGATGTTCTTACGCTTCGAGTTTGGCAGAAAAGGTGTCGCGCAATATTCAGCGCATCCTTGATTCGGCGGAGTATCAGGCTATATTCCCTGGAACATATCTCAATGGTTCAAAGGTGCAAAACGATGTAAGGGGTTATCTTCGGAATGTGGATATGTTCGAGATGGTGGGGCGTCGCGGTTTCTATAAAGCTGTGGGTGTCGGTGGGGGTCTTACCGGTACGCCGGTGGATATTGCCATTATCGACGACCCGGTGAAGGATGCCATGGAGGCTTATTCCCCGATTTATCGTGAGAGGGTGTGGGAATGGTACACCTCCGTGCTTCAGACTCGCCTTCATAATAATTCTCATCAGCTCTTTATCATGACCCGATGGCATGAAGATGATTTGGCAGGGCGTATCTTACAGCGAGAAC
>CAZXGU010000245.1:0-3384 GCA_964640375.1 uncultured Sangeribacter sp.
CTCAACTGCCGAGGGGTCGCTGAGCCAGTCGCCGGCGATCATGGTGTCGTTGATATGCTTGTCGAAATCAGCCACTTCGAGGTTTGTAACCGAGGCCACTCCTCCCTGGGCGAAATAGGTGTTGGCTTCTTCGAGAGTGGTCTTGCAGATCATTGCAACTTTCCCTCCCTCACGTGCCACTTTGAGCGCAAAGCTCATGCCGGCAATGCCGGAACCTATCACCAGATAATCGTATTTATAATACATCGTTCCTTGACTTTTATAACGTGACATCAAAATTACAAATTCTTTTCCTCTTTTAAGTATTTATTCCGATTTTTCTTTATATTTTTTCAACTTTCTAACATGCTTTATTAATTTACCCTTCTTTATGTTATTGAAAGAGACCTCTCAGATTATAGCAAGTAATTTCAATTTATTGCATTTTATTGCAAATCGGGATTTACCGACAACTTTCTCAAATATTTTATTTAAATTAGCATTTCCGAATATGCCAAATTAGCATTTCCGAATAGAATTGTCCAAATTTTATGACCAGCAAAGAGATCTACATAGACTTAATAAAAGACTCGATAGAGAGAAAACTGGGACGCAGCTTGGAAACGCCTGTCGATTTCAATCTTCTCGCTTTAAATATCTCCACACAATGCGCCGAGAGCCTGAGTCCTTCCACTTTGATGAGGGTGTGGAAATATATTCAGACCAACTCCAAACCAAGCAAGGCGACTTTGTCGATTCTTTCAAGGTTTTTAGGCTACCGCGATTTCAATCATTTCTGTCTGGAGATGGAACGCTCAGCTAATTCTTCGAGTTTTATTGATGCCGAGACCATAATCTCGCGCAATCTAAGACCGGAGGATGAGGTGGTGCTCCGTTGGTTGCCGGATCGGGAGATTACCGTAAAATATTTGGGCGATAACCGGTTTGAGGTTATTAAAAACATCAACTCCAAACTTTTGGAAGGGTATCAGTTCACTGCCGTTTCTTTCACTAAGGGCCTCCCTCTTATAGCTTCGGCTATCAAGAAGCCTGATAACACTTTCACCACCTACATCGGCGCCCGACAGACCGGACTCTCCTCTATCTTCCTCCATCCCAGGCGCTCGTGCGCTGAAGCAGCATCAAAAGAAAGCTCTAACCAAAATTTGGTGCAAAATTAATCGACTTTTAGCCATAAGTAGTGTTTTTACTATAGTTATGGCTAAAAGTCGATTTTTATTTCCCCTTATAAAGGAGGTCTAAATCCTGATTTATTGTCTTATAATCAAGGATTTGTAATCATTTAAAGAGATTCGAGGCGTGAATTATACTGCCGAGGGGTTAACATCTGAATAGGGAGCGTCAGAGTTCATCTCCTTATCTTCGTTACGCACCTCGATCTGACGTTTCAAGTCGGTCTTGATCTTTTCAAACTCTACATGGGTCAGCTCCGGATATTTCTCCGGGTCGTCGCTCTCTTCTACATTTGCAGCGTCATAATACTTGATAGCCTCGCCGGCAAACTGTGTGGAAAGATAAGTCTTCAGTTCTTCGCTATATTTCTTCAACTCCTCACCCTTCACACGATATTTACGAGAATCGCCTAAACTGACGATATATGTTTTGTTGTCTTCCATAACTATGTTTTCTTTTATAATTTTGTTTTCTTTTATAATTTTGTTTTCTTTATTTATATTTTAACATTTCCCATATTTGAAAGGTTTAATTTCAGCAATCCTTTTAACTCGGTATAGTTACAAAATTAGCTTCACGGGTCTCATTCCTGGAGCGGTCACGATATAGATGCCGGAAGGGAGAAGAATTATATCGCCGTCTTCGACCATGGGAGGGGCAGCCACAACGCGACCCATATAATCTGAAATGACAAGACCTGAGCGTGGACCGTCGCAACGAACCATGAAGCCTCCTTCCAATTCAAGAATAAGCAACGGACTATCTTGCCGTATATCATCAAGACCACTTCCCGGAGCAATATAGATACTGTTGCTTGGCTCAGACGTTATGCCCAATCGTGAGTAGCTCACATAATAGCTCTCCCCTATCTCCGGATTTCGGTCGCTGAAGGTATAGGAGGTCTCACCTGTCTCATAACTGTCGCTCTCTTCGTTGCCGTCAACCACTCTCACGCGAGTGATTATATAATAATCGGCAATGCCGGTAGCTTCGCTCCAATGAGCAGTGTAGCCGCTATCGGTAAGATCGGTAGGCTCAAAAGCCGTAAGCACACTCATCTGCGGTCGCTCTAAAGCTTCACCTCGCAGCGTTACTGCTATGCTGGCATCTATTCCTCCGTCATAGAGCGTAACCTTCGCCTCATGCGTTCCAACGGCTTGAGGATGATAAGTAATGTTCAGGAGGTAACCTTGATTCTGGTTCATCGTAGCGGCTGGAATAGATGTGGTCTCGGCTGTGAACACTCCCCTGTTTTCTCCGGAGGCTACAATCCTTACAGAAAGGGGCTCTGTGAGATTCTTGCCGACAATCTGCAACACTCGGGTAACAGTTCCTCCAACGGCTATCTCACCGAAGTCGAGACTCTCACCGGTGACTGGCGATGTAATCTCCGGGTCGCCGGTAATGGGTGGTGTCGGATCGCTGCCCTCCTGCTCGGAGAGATAGAACGTTTCTGAGGTGCGAGTGCCCCAGATATATTCAGCCAATTCCGGAAAATCAACGAAAGGATTACGGTTGCCCTGATATTGTTCCACCACGTTATTGCGGTCTATCTCCTTCTGGCTCACCGGGTCATGACGCGCCCAGTCGAGAAGCATGTTGAAAGCCCAGTCGCGCAGGGTGGGATAATCATTTTTTTGGAACATATAATTGATCACCCAGTTGATGTCGTCATAGACAGTGGCCATATAAAAGAAGGCCCTTGCGAAATCACCCTTATACTCGTCGCCAGGCTCGAAAACGTAGGCGCTACCGCCTCCGAAACCGCTGCGTGTGGTGCCCACTTTAGTCACTCCATTATTAAACTTTGCGCTCTGAACCGGGCCGAGGGGATAGTTAAGCTTTGCCTGATTGGCCGCCCCATCCGATGGATAGAGATTCCACATGTCGGAATAGGCCGAAGTGTATTCCACACTCCCAGCTTGTTTCCACCACGACTTTGGCACGCTATGCTCGCGTTGCATCTTATTGGCCGAGAAACTGCTTGTGCCCGACTGTCCCGGTTTGATGAGATAGATGGCGTCGGAATACATATCCCACCATCTTTTGGAACCATTATAAAGCTCGGGATAAACATCGGAATATTGCCAATAGTTGGGCAATTGATAATATTCAAGTTGAGTGTGTCGCTTCACACATTGCTTGGCCGCGATCTTCAAATCGCGTCCTTTTTTTCCATCCATCGCTTTGTAATAGCTCTCTGTGTAGCCG
>CAZXGU010000246.1:0-3353 GCA_964640375.1 uncultured Sangeribacter sp.
AGGAACGACAGATGACAGGTCACGGACGCACCATGGTGCGTCCCTACGGAGGGTGGTGGCAACTTATAAAAATAAAAATCATGAATATAGCTATAATAAATGGTCCCAATCTCAATCTTCTGGGCGAAAGAGATCCACAGATTTATGGTTCCGAAACCTTGAAAGATGTGATTCGCAACCTTCGAGTTTTTTTCCCGGGTGTGAATTTCCATAATTTTCAATCAAACTATGAAGGTGAGATAATCGACCGCATTCAGGCCATTAGAAAAGATAATTCTATCGACGGGATTATCATTAACCCCGGTGCATACGCCCATTATTCCTACGCCATAGCTGATGCGCTGCGCGATATTAAGGGAATTAAGCCTGTGGTGGAAGTGCATATCTCCAACATTCACGCCCGCGAGGAGTTCCGCCAACATTCGGTTACGGCTGCCTGCGTGGATGCCGTGATAGCCGGAGCCGGAACACGCGGTTACTTTTTAGCCACCACTCATGTGATATATCTGCATGAAACCAAAGATGGGCTCCCCTTCTGATTCTTTCCCATTATGGATTTCCAACTCGAATCTTATATCAGAAACCATATAGACAAGGAGCCGGAACATCTTAAGCAGCTCGACCGGCTCACTAATCTGCGTCTTATCAACGGCCGAATGTGTTCGGGTCATATACAAGGGCGTCTGCTGAAAATGCTTGTAACGATGATTAATCCGAAATGCGCCATAGAATTGGGCACATTCTCGGGATATTCAGCTCTTTGCATAGCAGAAGGGATGGCTGAGGATGCCTCCCTTCACACTTTTGAGATCGATGACGAGCTCGAAGATTTCATTCGCCAAGCATTTGCCGCTTCGCCCCATGGAGATAAAATCACTCTCCATATCGGCGACGCTTCTCCTAAACTGAAAGAATGGGAGAAAGAGTCGGTGGATTTAGTGTTCATGGATGCCGACAAGAGAGAATATTGCGAATATTACCGACTCTGCCTCCCTCTGCTGAGGAAAGGGGGATATATCATTGCCGACAATACCCTTTGGGATGGACATGTCACCGAACCTGAAAAGATACAGTCGGCTCAGACTCGCGGCATTATTGCTTTCAATGATTTGATTATGAACGATGCGGGGGTGGAGAAGGTGATAATTCCTCTCCGCGACGGCCTGACCATTATCAGAAAACTCTAAACGAAATCCGACAAAGGGTTGTTAATCTTAATAGAGTTAATTAAATGCAATTGGAAGAACAGGAAATTCCCGAGAGTTTCCTAAATTTCGATTGTTCCGAATATTCCAAAAAAATTAAAAATTATGGAAGGAAAACGTCAAGCAAAGATAGCCCGTCTTATACAGAAGGAGCTAAGCGAAATATTCCGCCGCCAGACAGCGGCCATGGGAAATGTTCTTGTATCGGTTAGCGCAGTTAGGGTCTCCCCCGACCTAAGCATCGCTAAGGCCTACCTAAGCATCTTCCCCCCGGAAAAATCTAATGAAATCCTTGAAAATATTAAGAAACAGTCGAAAACCGTTCGCTACGAACTCGCACAGGCCGTGAAACAGGTGTTGCGTAAATGCCCCGACCTTCAGTTCTATCTCGACGACTCGCTCGATTATATAGATAATATCGACCGGCTCTTGGCTTCCGACAATAAAAAGGATTAAGCGCCTCCTCCGGCATCTTTTTATATGCAGCCGGAACGATTCCATAACCGATAACCTGAATAATCTTGAAACTTCCACTTTCTGCCCGTATAGCGTGGCGCTATCTAAGGGCAAAGAAATCACATAGTGCAGTCGGTGCAATTTCCGTGGTGTCGATTTGCGGCATAGCGGTTGCGACGGCTGCCATTATCTGCGTTCTGTCGGTTTTCAACGGCTTCAAGTCGGTGATTGCCGACAGAATCGACACGTTGACACCCGATGTGATGGTCACGCCCTCTTCGGGAAAGGTATTCTCCAACGGAGATTCGTTGGCTCAGGAAATAGGCAAGCTACCTGAGGTGGAACGCGCACTGCCCACCATTCTGGAGAATGCCTTAGCCATTTATAACGGACGCGAAACCCCCGTCACTCTCAAAGGAGCCGACCCGGATGAATATGCAGCCATCACCTCTCTCAATTCGCTTCTTATCGATAAGCTGCCGTCTGCTACAGCTGCCACCCGACATGGTGCAGATGAAGATGATGAGCTTCCAATGCCACTCTCAGTGATTGCCGTCGGCACCGCCGGTCGCCTCGGAGCGGGTCCGGGAAGTCATCTGCTTCTCTTCACTCCTCGACGTGAAGGCCGAGTGAATCTTGCAAATCCGGCAGCCTCTTTCCTGAGAGATTCAGTTGAGGTGACAGGCGTGTATCGTTCCAACCAATCGGAATTCGACGACAACAGGGTGATTGTGGATATTGAGGTGGCTCGCGATCTGCTTCAATATGATCTTGAGGCCTCCGCTGTAGAGGTGAAGGGGAAGCCCGGCATCACCTCTTCTCAATTGGCCGACGCAATAAGAAAAAAACTTGATGGCTCCACGAATGGGAATGACGGCGGGGGCAACTATGTGGTTAAAGACCGTCTGCAACAGCAGGAGATGAATTTCCGGATGATTTCCATTGAGAAATGGGTCACGTTTCTCCTTCTCTTCTTCATTCTCCTTATCGCCTCATTTAATATTATATCCTCTCTTTCAATGCTTGTGATTGAAAAGCAGCAATCCATGGCCACTCTTAAGGCTCTCGGAATGTCGATTGGAAGAATTGCTTCTGTGTTCAGATGGGAAAGTCTGTTTGTCACCTTTGTGGGAGGTGCGGCCGGAATAATATTAGGATTAGTGCTATGCCTGCTCCAGCAGGAATATGGTTTCATAAGACTTCAAGGCGACCCTCAATCCTTAGTGGTGCAGGCCTATCCGGTGGTGGTTGACCCGACAGATGTTCTTATCACTTTGGTCCCTCTTATTTTTATTGGGATAGCCACGGCATTAGTCACAGGCGCATTTGCGCGGTCGAGATGTCGAATTGTTAAATAATGTTTAAATCGGGAGAAGGTGTTCGAACTTTCTCCCGATTCACTCTGTTATAACATCGAAGACTTTAGAAACGACGCTCTCCTCACAGTTAAGGTATAAATAATTAATATACCCATTGTTAGAAGCGAGTTGCCTATTGAATGAAACTAAGGATAGCTCTATGAAACATGCAAGGCAGCTCAGTCGCGAGAAAAGAGTCGCGAGAATAATAACCCAATTTATTTATTAAATCTTATTAATATTATGAACACAGCACCATTAAGTGGAATCAAAGTTGTGGACTTCACAGAAGTCCAGTCAGGTCCTTCATGTACTCAGATGCTCGCATGGCTCG
>CAZXGU010000247.1:0-3202 GCA_964640375.1 uncultured Sangeribacter sp.
GTTATTGTTGTTTTAATTGAAGGAACTGGCTCGAAGGGATTCGAGCTTTTTTCTTTTTTACCCAGCCCCGGCAAATTTTTATTCTCCCGATTTTCTTTTTCCCCCTTTTATTCCTACTTTTGCAGATTATAACCCTCGCGAAGCCGTTGCCGCCAGAAGCTCTGCTTCGCAAATTATAACCCTCGCGAAGCCGTTGCCGCCTGAAGCTCTGCTTCGCAAAATTATAACCCTCGCGAAGCCGTTGCCGCCTGAAGCTCTGCTTCGCAAATTATAACCCTCGCGAAGCCGTTGCCGCCCGAAGCTCTGCTTCGCATTAAAATTTCAGCCATGGCCCGCGACATTATCAGCCGTTACATCTGGCTCATCGACACGCTCACCAGATATAAGAAGCTTTCAAGAGCCGAAATCAATGATCTCTGGCTCCGGTCTTCGCTCTCCGACGGGAAACCAATCCCCGACCGAACCTTCTTCCATTACCGCCGCGCCGTGGAAGAAAACTTCAATATCGATATCAAATGCAACCACGCCGGCGAATATTACATCGAACGCTCCGACGACCCGCAAGACCGACTCCTCACCGACTATCTCATCGACTCCTACGCCGTAAACTCCGCCGTCAAGGATTCCCTCACCGACACTTCTCGCGTCGCCGTCGAGGAAGTCCCTTCCGCCCGTGAATTTCTCCCCACCGTGCTCGATGCCATTACCCATAACGAGAAATTGGAGTTCACTTACGCCGGTTTTAACCGTTCAAGACAAGAAAAGGAAATCATTTTCCACCCTTACTTTGTTAAAAGATATAAGCAACGTTGGTATATGGTCGGTTTGAAAGAATCGGCCGGAAGTATCCGAACCTACGCCCTCGACCGCGTCAAGGAGATGAAAATGCTGAGCAGCTCTTTCGTCATGCCGGAGGGCGTGACGCATGCCTCACTTTTCGATAACGTGATCGGCGTCACCTCCTCCCAGGCTCCCGTCAGGGTGGTTAAACTGATGACCGACCCCACACAAGCGAAATACTTCCGTGCCCTTCCTTTTCATGCCTCCCAATCGGAGGAGATTCACGACTCATATTCCATCTTCACCTTCAAGCTCAAACTCAATTATGAGCTCGTGCATGAAATCTTGGGCTTGGGCAGCGCGGTGAAGGTGTTGCAACCACGCGAACTCGAAGTGATGGTCACTCAGGAATTGGAAAAGACTCTCGCCCTCTATGGTAGTCACACCGCAATCCCCGGCGACCACAAAATAAAATAAAAACCTTATAAGCGAATAGCGAAATCACTTATTCACTATTCACTATAACTTATAACTTAATATGCGACTATGGCTGATTCTAATTTTATAGATTATGTAAAGATTCTTTGCCGCTCGGGCAAGGGTGGCGCCGGCTCTCGCCATTTTCATAGAGCTAAGTATATACCCAAAGGCGGTCCCGACGGAGGCGACGGTGGTCGAGGCGGCCATATTATCCTGAAAGGTAACCGGCATTTATGGACCCTCCTCCCATTGCGCTACACCCGCCACGTGTTCGCAACCGACGGCCAAAGCGGTGGTGAAAACCGTTCCACTGGCAAGGATGGCGAGGATCGAATTATTGAAGTGCCTATCGGAACAGCGGTCTTTGATGCAGAAAACGGCCAATTTTTAGCTGAAATCACTGAAGATGGACAGGAAATCAAGCTCCTTCGCGGTGGGAAAGGTGGACTCGGAAACTGGCATTTCGCCACTGCCACCAACCGCGCCCCACGATATGCCCAGCCCGGACAGCCGGCCATCGAGAAGGCTGTTATCCTTGAATTGAAATTGCTCGGCGACGTCGGCCTCGTCGGATTCCCCAATGCCGGAAAATCAACCCTCCTCTCGGCCCTATCCTCTGCCAAACCCAAGATTGCCGATTATCCTTTCACCACTATGGAACCAAGTCTGGGAATCGTGCAATATCGTGGCGACAAATCTTTTGTCATGGCTGACATCCCCGGTATCATCGAGGGAGCGAGCGAAGGCAAGGGGCTCGGACTCCGTTTCTTACGCCATATCGAGCGAAATGCAGTATTGCTCTTTATGGTTCCCGCCGATTCGGATGATATAAAGCGCGATTTCGAAATATTATTAAAAGAAGTAAAGGAATTTAATCCTGAGTTGGCCGATAAGAGCCGAGTCTTGGCTATCACAAAATCCGACCTTCTCGACGATGAACTTCGCGAAGCTCTCACGGCTGAATTGCCCGAAGGAATCCCCACGGTCTTTATCTCTGCCGTAACAGGACAGGGACTAACCGAGCTCAAAGATCTCCTTTGGCGTGAAATAAACTCCGAAGAGAACCAGAACAACTACACCATCACACATCGCAATCTCGACGTGCGTCATCGTGTGGAAGAGGAAGACAACTTCATCTTCGAGCAGGAAGCCACCGACGAAGAAGACTTCTCCAACTTCACCGACGAAGATTGGCAAGACGAATTCTGGGACGAAGAAACAACCGTCAATCCCGAATAATGAGAATGTTGAAAATTAATCTTAAAGAAATTGTGAAGGCGCGGGGAATGAAAATCCCCGGGCCTATTGTCGCTCTTATAGAGAAAATTATTCATCAGGATGAACTGAATGAGATTCTGAGAGTTAGCCATCCGAAAGAAGGCTCCGATTTCTCAGATAAGGTGTATGAGTATCTGAATCTTCATCTTGATGTGGAGGGCTGGGAGAATGTCCCGGCAGAAGGCCGGTTCGTCTTCGCCTCCAATCATCCCCTCGGAGGACTCGACGGTATAGGGCTGGTGAAAGTGTTGGGCCGAAAATATGGCGACGACAACATCCGAGTCCTCGTAAACGATATGCTCATGAATGTGGAGCCGTTGCGCAAGGTGTTCCTCCCTGTGAATAAATTCGGTGCCCAAGGTCGCCAAGCCACTAAAGCCATCAACGAAGCCTACGCCTCCGACCGCCAAATTGTGATGTTTCCTGCCGGCCTTGTCTCCCGTCTCCAGCCCGGAGGCAAAATCCAAGACCTCCAATGGCAGAAATCTTTCGTGGCAAAAGCCATAGAATCAGGAAGAACGATTATTCCCATCCGTTTCTCAGGTCTCAACCGCCGCCGATTCTACCGCCTCGCCAAATGGCGCCGCCGATTGGGAATCAAATTCAATATCGAACAGATTTTCCTCCCTTCCGAAGTCTGCGCCTCCAAAGGGAACCATTTCTC
>CAZXGU010000248.1:0-3201 GCA_964640375.1 uncultured Sangeribacter sp.
CTAAAAATGTCGCTAAAAATGTCGCTAAAAATTTGACAGAACGACAGCAACAAATCCTATCTCTCATTAACGAAAATCCACAAACTACCAGGGCGCAAATAGCCTCTTCACTGGGAGTCTCCGTTAAAACGATAGAACGTGAACTTACCCTACTTTCTGGAATAATAAGTTATACTGGTCCCAAGAAAGGTGGCCATTGGGAAACATTATAAATATTGAAATATGATTAGTGCGATTAGAATTAAAAATTTAAGGTCCCTTAAAGATACTGGATTTATAAGACTAAAGCCTGTAAATATACTTGTCGGAGCTAATAGTTCTGGCAAGAGCACGTTCCTTAGGGCTTTTCTATTACTTGCGCAGTCTGTCACTAAACGACTGAGAGGACCGATTGCGTGGTTTGATGATGCTTTAGTAGATTTTGGAGATTTTGAGACCTCAAAAAACAAAAATGCATCGCCAGATGAAGGGATTGTGTTTTCTTTTGCGTTACAGTCCATTCAAATATTTAGGACTCAAATGCTACGTCTTTTTAGGCAGCACAACACCTCTTTACAGACGGTTATTCCAGATATGGAAGTTAGTATACATTATACTTCCGATTCAAAGGGTGCCTATATTTCAAATGTGTCTTTGATATTTGAGAATATTACTGTAGACTTGATTTTGACTGATCGTAATGGTCAATTAAAAATGCTCATCAATGGCCGTGAAAATAGTATTATATCATATATCTGGAGACGTGGTATGGATATGGGATTGCTTCCCATGCTGCAAATTAATCCCTCAAATGATTTACAATCAATATCTTCTATAGAATCAGCACTAATTGAAAAAACTCTAGGAGTCCTAAAAAAGGTCTGCGGTAAAAGATTCTCTCATATCCATAGGTTGAGTCCAATCATTAGAATGTGGACATTTGATAAAATAGAGTTTCTAAATCGAATAAAGAATTTCAATGATATTAAATCGTTGAATGATAATACTAAAACTTGGACTACAAATACTCCAACATTCTTAGAATTATACAATGGGATCTTGGGGCTATATATTTATTCCATTTGGCCTTCCATTAGTTTGGATTTAGCAAACTATTTCGAGAATTGTGATTACGTAGCACCCCTGCGAGCAGAGGCAAAACGGTATTATCGTAATCAAGGACTTCAGGTAAACCGTATAGATTCTTTTGGACGAAATCTTTCTGAATTTATAGATTCCTTAACAGAGACACAAAGAACATCCTACAATAATTTTGTTAAAAAGGTATTGGGAATTCGGATTGTGGTAAGAAATAACACAGGACATCAAACAATTAATCTTAAAGAAGGAGAAAATGAATATAACATTGCCGATGTTGGTTTTGGTTATTCCCAAATATTGCCTATTATAACGAAATTGTGGTTTGTTCAGGAGAGGAAACGATTTAATACCCTTGATTACTATCGCCAACCAGTTGTCACTTCTCTAATTGAACAACCGGAACTACATCTACATCCTGGTTTGCAAGCAAAATTAGCGGATGCGATTCTAAAGGCGGCAACCCTCTCAGATAATCAAGATACTAAGACTATCTTTGTTATTGAGTCCCACAGCCCAACATTTATAAATAGAATTGGACGCAGGATTAGAGAAGGAGTCGTAAATTCTAATAATGTCAATATATTGATATTCAACAAGGATTCAAACACTGGTGATTCTTCTGTTTTGGAGACTGTGTTCAATAATCGTGGACAAATTGAAAATTGGCCATTTGGATTCTTTGATCCAGAAGATGATATTTTTTGAATATGTTGATATATTTAACTAATTCCTTAATTACAGATAATCCGGAAACTGCAACTCAAATTAAGAAGTGCATCCGTAATTTATGTATCGCCTACGAAGAGAGCAAGCATCTACTCTTAGGCGATTATGCTGTCATTGAATGGTGTTCTAATCACTTAATGGATGACACGTGTCAAATAGTACTCAATAAATTAAAAAATGAATACGCGACCTCTGCCATTCCGTCAAATATTACCGAATATATTGAAGTCGGCAGTTGGGAAACTAAAGAAAAAACGGAAAACAATGGAATTATAATACATAAAGTTCCTTTTTCTTTTTTTACAGATTCCATGTGTTGTCAAAAAGCGGATGTAATTGTAGAAGATGAAAACGATTTTGATTTCTATATACATATTTTAAAGTGGTATAGTTCAGGTACGAGATATAGTACTAATTTTAAAATTGTACATGGGGGTGGTTCGCTGATGGGACGTACAATTTCCACCAGCCTAGAAAATGAGCGAATTGCATTGGCTTTTGTTGATACAGATGTACGCTTTCCGGGAGATATAATAAAAGATAATTCAACGTGTTATAATTGTAGACAGGCTCAACGTGAAGTTGAGGATAAATCGGTATTTCATTTGCATATACTTGATTTACATGAAATAGAAAATTTACTTCCAATGGATATTGTTACATCACTAGATTGGAATCAAGAGGATTTACGTCACTTTAGATATATTATTGATGCTGACGTAGATGGAAGCATTTTAAGATATTTTGATATAAAAAAAGGAATTACGAAAAACAACGAAGTAATAAATAATCCAGCCTATCGTACTTTTGCTGAAGTTTGTTTTACTCACAACCCCGAACTATCAAATGGATTAACATTTGCTGAAAAAATTGCGAATACTGCTGAAAAAGATAATATATATCCCCGGCTGGGTAGGCCACTAAAAAAAGTAATTGATTATTTTAATAATAATGATATAACCAATTCTACATTCTCATTGTTGCCATTTCAAGAAATTGAATGGCGAAAAATTGGGCAGAATTTATTAAACTTTGGAATTGCTCGAACAAGAGAAGCATTGAATTAAATCACCCCAAAATAGTTACTGTTTTTTGACGACAAATTTTCTAAAGTTATTCTTTGGCTTAATTGTTTGATAAGATACATGGTATTAGTCATTTTTATTCAACTTTTTATATTTAAAGTACTATGACACACTATAGTTTGCCACTTCCTTGTCTACCTTTAATGGTATTGATTGGTGGTTTTCGCATCTGCTCTTGTTTAGCACAATTTGTACCGATCATACTAATGATATAGAACGTTATTGACAATATCCGTATATTATAGTTAAATAAAATGAATTGACTATGGTATATGGATACATACGTGTAAGTTCTGACAAACAGACTGTC
>CAZXGU010000249.1:0-3197 GCA_964640375.1 uncultured Sangeribacter sp.
ACCCTTGCCGAAAGCCTCCTCCACTTCATGCACCTCAGTGCGCTGGAGGTTGCGGATTTCGAGAGCCATCTGTTCGAGAGATGCACCGATAAGGGCGATTGTGGCCATATAATATGCGTGACGGTCGCGCTGAATCACCTGAGTGGAGATGTTAGAGCTTTCGATGCCCAGTTTCTCACATACATAATCCTGCACAAAAGGAGGAATGTTGGCGAAATTACCAACAGCACCTGAAATTTTGCCTACTTCAACACCGCGGGCAGCCTCTTTGAAACGTTTGAGGTTGCGACGCATCTCCTCATACCAGAGCACCCATTTCAAACCGAAGCTGGTGATATCGGCATGGATGCCATGGGTGCGTCCGATGCAGGGTGTATATTTATATTTGATTGCCTGTTTGCGGAGAATCTCTATATAATTCTCTATATCGGCAAGCAGAATCTTATTGGCCTGAAGGAAAAGATAACCATTAGCTGTGTCAACCACATCAGTCGAAGTCAAGCCATAGTGAACCCATTTCCTTTCGTCGCCAAGCGATTCGCTCACGGCGCGTGTGAAAGCCACTATATCGTGACGTGTCTGGAGTTCGATCTCCTTTATGCGGGCAATGTCGAAACGCGCATTCTCACGCAATTTCTTCACATCCTCCTCAGGCACCACCCCGAGCTTGCTCCATGCCTCTGCAGCAAGAATCTCCACTTCGAGATAGGCTTTGAATTTATTCTCTTCTGTCCATACTTGGCGCATCACTTCGCGCCCATATCTTTCAATCATTGGATTTTATCTATTTTAATTTTTGCTCTCATCCCAGATTAGGATAAGTTTGTTTTGGCGGAAAGAGCCTTTGGCCGGAAGTCTCATCCTTAATTAGGATAAGTTTGTTTTGGCGGAAAGAGCCTTTGGCTCTTTCATCAAGAAAGTTTGATTGCAGCCTTTCCGATATCGCTTCTATGGAAGAGCTCATCGCATTCAATCTTGGCGAGGCTCTCCATAGCTGCCCGGTGAGCATCCTCAAGCGAAGCTCCTTTGCCTGTAACCATCAGCACGCGCCCTCCGGCAGTAAGGATTTTCCCATCCTTCTCTGTCGTGCCCATGTGATAAACACTGCTCTTCACATCATCAAGCCCTTTTATCTCTGCGCCCTTTTTATAGCTGCCGGGATAGCCTTTTGAAGCAAGAACCACACCCAGAACAGCGTCATTATCCCATTCAATATTGAAATCCTCCTTTTTGAGGGCGGCATCGAAAAGGGCATAAATATCGCTCTTTAGGCGAGGAAGCACCACTTCCGTCTCCGGGTCGCCGAAGCGGGCGTTAAATTCAATCACCTTCGGTCCATCCTCCGTCAGGATAAGACCACCATAAAGGATACCGGTGAAGGGATTCCCTTCGCTCACCAATCCTTTAGCCACAGGTTCCATTATCTCTTTCAAGGCGCGTTGTTTTACATCCTCACCGATGAAAGGAACCGGTGAATAAGCACCCATGCCTCCGGTGTTAGGCCCTTTATCGCCGTCGTAGGCGCGTTTATGGTCCTGTGCCAATTCCAAGGGATAAACCTTATCGCCCGATACCACACACATGAAGCTGAATTCCGGTCCTTCGAGGAAATCTTCTATAACCACTCTCCCCTTTCCAAAAGAGGAATCGAGAAGCATATCCTTCAAAGCAGCGTCGGCCTCCTCAAGGCTCATGGCCACGACCACTCCCTTTCCTGCTGCTAAGCCGTCATACTTTATGACAGTCGGAATTTTCCCGGCCTTTACATAGGCAAGGGCTTCCTCGTAATTATCAAAAGCGCGATAGCCTGCAGTTGGAACATTGAAACGATCCATCACCTGCTTGGCATATTCCTTGCTGCTCTCAATGCGTGCAGCCTCTTTGGTAGGGCCAAAAATCTTAAGGCCGCGCTCGTTGAAGAGGTTGACAACCCCGGCAGCCAATGCTGCTTCGGGGCCGACAACCGTCATGTCAATTTTTTCACGCTCTGCGAAATCGGCAAGTGCCTCGATATCGGTCACGCCGATGTTGACACATTCAGCAAGTTTAGATATTCCTGCGTTGCCTGGAGCGCAATATAGCTTATCCACCTGCGGGCTGCGGCTGAGCGCTTCCACGATAGCATGTTCGCGACCACCGCTCCCGATTACTAATGCCTTCATATTAATGTTTGAAATGGCGCATGCCGGTGAACAACATTGTGATACCCTTCTCGTTAGCCTTCTTGATGGCATCCTCGTCACGGATTGAGCCGCCAGGCTGTACGATAGCGGTTACACCATATTTGGAAGCCAATTCAACTGTATCATCGAAGGGAAGGAAGCCATCTGAAGCGAGCACGAGACCTTCGGTCAAACCAGCTGCCTTTGCCTCTTCAAGGGCGATCTGAGCTGACCCTACACGGTTCATCTGTCCTGCTCCCACTCCGGCGGTTGCTCCATTCTTAACAACCACGATTGCATTGGATTTAACATGCTTCACAACCTTCCATCCGAAGTTGAGGTCAACAAGCTGCTCTTTTGTGGGTTTAACCTCAGTGACACACATATCTTCGGTTATTTCCTTACACTCGAGGTCGGCATCCTGGACAAGGAGTCCGCCTGTCACGCCGACATATTGTTTCTGCTTCTTGTCAGATTTCTCCATGTTCACTTCAAGGAGACGGAGATTCTTTTTGCTTGCAAGAACTTCGAGAGCTTCAGGCTCAAATTTGGGAGCCATAACGATTTCAAGGAAGATCGGCTTGAGAAGTTTTGCTGTCTCTGCATCCAAAGGACGATTCATAGCAACGATACCGCCATAGATTGAAACCTTATCGGCTTCGTAGGTCTTTTCCCATGCTTCCTTGATTGTAGAGCCGATGGCCGCTCCGCAAGGATTCATGTGCTTCAAGCCCAAGCAGAAAGGTGCTTCAAATTCGCGAACGAGCTGAAGAGCGGCATTGGCATCCTGAATGTTGTTGTAGGAAAGCTCCTTGCCCCCAAGCTGTTTTGCGAATGCAACCGAGAATGGCACTTCCTCCTCTGCGCGATAGAACATAGCGTTCTGGTGGGGATTCTCACCGTAACGGAGGCTCTGAACGGCATCAAAATTGAGGAATAATTTCTCATTCAGGCCTGCATGTTTGCGCATGTAGGTCGCGATATGGCTGTCATATTCTGCTGTGTGAGTGTAAGCCTTGGCAGAGAGTTTGAAAC
>CAZXGU010000250.1:0-3193 GCA_964640375.1 uncultured Sangeribacter sp.
TCTAAGCATCTGACAACCTTGGATGCTTGTAAGAAAGCGTTGGAATCATTCAGCAGAAAACATGATAATTGCTGCTATACGTTTGAAGAGTTTGTGTTGACTGAAGACTAAATTGAAAGGTATGCGGCTTCGAAGGCCGCATATTTTTTTGTTCCAAATTCCACTGTTTTTGATACAATTCTTTTTTACAAGGTTGCTTTTTTAGCCATCACCGTCTACAATTCCGTTAAAAACCTTAATTTTGAAGAAAAATAATCATCCTTATTTGGGACATTCTTATAATTTTTGTATTTTTGCATTGTCATTGGGGAGAAATCCAATGATAACAAGAGGCATTAAAGCTTAGTTTCCTTACTTCGAAATCGCCAATTTCATATAACAGAGGAACGATAGCGGAGAATGTCCCTTTGTCTTTGTCGTATAGGTTATCCGCAAGATTACCCCTTGCTTGCCATATACGGTAATGGCGTGGGGTGATTATTTTTTCTTCCGTTCTTTCTGTTGGCGTGTTTGGCGATACGTGAAGTAAGAGAGCGTGAGCGATAATCAAGCTCCACGCCTTTTGTTATGTTATGAACTTAATAATGAGATGCTGAGTTTGGTGGAGTTTATTGGCAAGAAAGCGATATGAAACATATCAGAACTCTCTTATGTTTAGCAATGGTCTTCTGTTTTTTTGGAAGTACTATCGAAGCTAAGGAAAAAAAATATAAGAATGGAGACTTCTATTCTGGAGATTGGAAGAAGGGGAAGCCCGAAGGAATGGGAAAAATGGTTTTTGCCAATGGATCCATATATCAAGGATTATGGCATGAGGGGAAAATTGCAGGAGAGGGAAGCTACAAAGAAGCAAGCATAGAATTTGATGGAACATTTACCCCCATATATGAAAATGAGGAGTTGATCAAATTCAAACCTATTAAAGGTACACTTAATACTCCCGATGTAAAAATGACAGGAGAATGGGATGACCACAATGTATTTCAAGGCACTCTAACCACCAAAGACTTTGCATTCAAGGGTATTTATGATTCTGATGGAAAGGTTTTTAAAGAAGGTCGCATTGATGGTAAGGATGGAAGTTTTATTGAAGGCTCAATGCTTCTATCCCCTCAGTTTGAGGGAAAAATGGAGAAGTTTGTTCTGCAAAACTCTTCTGTGGTTGATGTGCCAGCCATTTATACTGGAAAGTTTGTAAATGGTAAATTTTTGGGAAAAATTGCGGGTCCTCAATTATCCAATTCCATAAATGAATTTGAGATTGAAGTTAAAGAGGACGGAACCCAATATGGTTCTTTGACTCAAAAAAATGGGGGAAGATACAACGGTCACATTAAAAATAAAAAGTATGATGGTGATGGTGCTTTAGAATTGAAAGATGGCTCATTCTCTGGAACGTGGTCCAATGGTATTCTAACAAATGGAATTATTAAGCAGAAAGGTTCCAATGGTAAAACATATGATTTTTCTGTAAATGGAGGGAAAACTACATATAATTTCCCCAATGGTAAAACCATTGGTATATATACAACTCCGGATGGGAACGGAAGTCTTTCTTCCGAATTAGAGAAGTATATTGAGGAAAATTTTGAAATAACGGTAAAGGAACCCAATACAATTCTATCTTATATTAATCCAGATAAATTGGACAAGATACGCTACTTGACAATTACCGGTTTTCTTTATGATACTGACATAAGAATTTTGAATAGATGCACTAATCTCAGGATGGTGGATTTAAGAAGGGCAATTATCACGATATCTCCTGAGACTCGGAAAAAACGGCAGGATGATGCTGAATTTGCAAGTGCCTTAATGGGAGCGTTAGCTGACATGAGTGAAGTGAAATATAATGCAGGGGAAACAAAATCGGAAACGGTAATGTATGCAAAGATGTTATCTAATCTAGTTGATTTGGATCTCAAAAATGTAAACCAAGGGATTGATGACTGTGGAATACCAGCAGGAGCTTTCGCTGGATTACAATATCTTAAATCGGTCAAACTTCCTTTGACAGCCACTTATATTGAAAGTTGGGCATTTTCAAATTGCCCAGCCCT
Source organism: uncultured Sangeribacter sp. (assembly GCA_964640375.1). Lineage (GTDB taxonomy): Bacteria > Bacteroidota > Bacteroidia > Bacteroidales > Muribaculaceae > Lepagella. The sequence continues at coordinate 2,061 of CAZXGU010000250.1, forward strand.
CACTGATGCTGACCTTCCTCCTTATCTAAAAAGGATAGGTATAGGAGCTTTCGATAAGACCGGGCTTACCAAAGTTTTGTTACCGTCCACGGTTAATGCTTTGGGAGATTATAGAAACAATAGATGCGCTTTTGGGAATAACAAAAATCTTGAATTACTAGATGCAGGAGACTGTGTATTTAGCAATAAAAGCTGGGGGCAAATTGTATGGGAAACACCTCTATACGATTGTAAGAAATTGGTTCTTCCCAAAAATATACAAAAAATTAAATATTTGGAGCTTCGACCAGGAAGTGAACTTTACTGTCCCCCTACTCTCGAAGAGTTTAATCAAGGCAAAAGCTTTCATGACTTGATAATCTATGTTCAAACCAAACAAGCCATTCCTGGATACTTATATGATTGCACCATATATGTACCCGAAGGTGGAATGACATCATGGTATGCTAAATATGGAGGTAGGAATAAAATAACTGAAGGCACAAAAATGAGACCTCAATAACAAAGAGGAATTTAAATTTTATTCTTAGTAAGATTTGGCGATTTTTCCAACTGAGAGCTTCCGGAGACAACAATGCCCTGTCTCTGGGAGCTTTTTTTTCTTTGTCCAAAAGTGCTATGAAACGTATTAATTCGCAGTCTTGAAGCACTCTTATCCTTAACCATGAAAACACAAGTATTATGATTATAGAATCGTTAATGAATAAGTTGGAGGACACAGGGAGTGTTGCCACCAACCGTCAGGAGATTGGTGTTGAGCCTGATGTAATCGGAAATAAAATCAACACAACAAGGAGAGTGATCATCCCCGAGAAATTTAAAACAGATGTCGAGGCCTTGGAACGGTATGCACATGTGGGCTTTACAGACTCCAGTCTTGAAAGTGGAGTCTGCATTACTGTGAGTCTTGCCGAATTACTAGTAATCTGCCCTCGAGAACGAAAGAGAACGGACGCATACGGAACCTTAATTCGCTTTCTGAAGGATGAACTAAACGTAACACTAATTATTAAAACAAATCGAAATTATGACAAAAATTGAAAAACCAAAGACCTTCGTAAAAGATTTGCCAGATATAGAAAAGATAAGACCGGAATATGTCGATGCCTTGGATTCGTTTCTATATGAGTGGA
>CAZXGU010000251.1:0-3109 GCA_964640375.1 uncultured Sangeribacter sp.
GTGAAAATTCCCCACTTTTCTTATACCTAAACCTCACCACCTCCATTCGGGAATTCGGGAGGACAAACAATAAGTCATTAATAGCTTACATTATAAAAAGAATAATAATCAATTGAAATCTAACAAAAAACATGGCAACTCCAATACTTGAAAGAGCAGAATATGAGATGCTTTTCAGTCCAAGTGAAATTGAAAAGTACGAGATGGCATTATCTCAATTAGAGCGAGATGAGCTGGAGCAACTTTCACGGTTAGACGATGAGTCAAGAGAGGACAGGCCTTTCTTCAAGGAGATTCTTGATGTCGTTGGCAAAGGAGCAATTGACTATGTCGATTCTTTAACCGATGTCAGTGAGACTCTTAGCGAATATAAAAATCCAGAACAGCTTTCCGATAGGATGGACATTGAGATAGAAAGGAAAAATAAACCGGCGGCTGCCGGGACGGAAAGTCAATGGCAAACACGGACAATTAAGGATGCTTCTAAAAATCCGTTTGATAAAAATGTGGATGAGTCCTCAATTAACATGTCTGACCACGGTAAGGCTGTCTTCGAACGCTATAAAGATGCATATAATCAGAGAATAAAAACCGTCAACAGTACTTCGAAGGACAATCTCGGAGTGAAAATGGAACATACTGGTGAACGAAATAACTCGCATCTTGCCGGTGTGAGCAGCTATCGTTTTGGTCCGGTTGTTTCTCCGACTCCTACTTCTGAGATGAAAAAGCTGTTTGACTCCGACGTGGCTGCCGGTCATCAAGACCCCGCCAATCAGGCTAATTGGGTGCGAAAACATAACTATGCCTTATTGAGAGATAAATTGCAAGAAGATTTTGGATTTAAGACGAGGGCTCAAGTCGATGAATTTATGAAGAATCATGGCCTTACTCCTCACGAAGGACCGGATGGAATCTATCTTGTACCCTCCGATATACACGATGCTCTCTATCATAGCGGATACGTTTCAAAGATGAAGAAAGTCCTCAGTGGAGAACTGTCGCCACAGGAAATGGACTGTCAGATTAGAAAAGAAAAAGTCGCGCTGTATAAGCATGAAGCTAAAATACGTGGGGTAAGAGCTGTAAAAGGAGCCGGTTTAGCAGTGGTAAAAGATTTTGCTAAAATCTCCATCGGTATTCTTATTCGTCAAACATACGAGGTTTTTAGTAAAAGTGATGCGTCTTTTGTTGAAAATATAAGGCAGATTATTAGAAATGTCTGGGAAAAGATAAAACTAAAGGCAAAATCCCTATGGGATAACCTTAAAAACGGAATTATTGGAAGTGCTGTCTCAGAAATCTTAACCGCACTCAATGATTTCCTGTTCCGTACAGCGAAAAATATATTTAAAATTGTACGAATGATGTGGAAATCACTGTATAATGCAGCCAAAACAATTTTCTCCTCGACAGCGAGTTGGGGCGAGCGTATATTCGAAGCTGTAAAAATATTATCGGCCGGAGCTGTAGGTGTTCTTGGTTTATCTCTCACAGAATTAATTGAAAAGGGTCTCACTCAAATCGGGATTCCATATTCCTCTGTGTTCGCTGATATTTTCGGAGGCCTATTTGCCGGCATTATGTCTGCATTATGTCTTTATATCTTTGATAAGGCACGAAAAAAAATATTCGAGCAGAGTGAGGCTTCACGACGAAGTGAGCATGAGGTCAAAATACTGACAATCGAAAACGCGAAAATAGAACTGGCTGAATTGAAAGGAGACATGGCTATGACGCAAGCTATATCATGTTTTGGCTATAATCTAAGCCTTATAAAAACTGAGCGAGACAGGATTCAATCAAATCTTTTAGCACTGTCAGGCTCTTTAAAAGAAACAGACTATGAGATTAGTGCAGACTCAAAGCTTAGCGATACAAGTAAACTTTTAAGTGGTGAATTCTAATAAACAAAGCAATGGATATTAAAAGTAATATTAGTTCATTTGAGCAAAAGTTGGCCGAAAAGACCGAACAAGTAAAAAAGTCAAGACAGAAATGTGAGGAAGCATTAAGTGAAATCAATAAGAGTAAGCCGAGCGTTTCAATCGAAAAAAATTTTGTCGGCTTGGCTAAAACAGAATCCATAGAAAATGCTTTTGCCACGGTCTACACAAATTTGAGAAGTAGTATAACCCCTTGTGCAAATGGTATCACATCTTTATATGGACATATTAACGATGAGTTGGAGTTAATTGTCATGTTAAGCCGTATTGACCTTGATTTATACCATTTGCTCAATGAATCCACAGAAACCAATGTCGAAGTTGTAGATGAAATCATGAATAGATTTGGGAAACGAGAGGATGATATTGCTTCACATTTAAAGGAGTCAGTAAAAAGAATATTAATTCTTCGCGACCGATTAAATTCACTTAATCAAAAAATCACTAATTTAAACGAACAGTTACAATGTCTAAAAAGTAGCGTTGAGACCCGGGATAAATGCTATACAGAAGCTATTTCGGAGCAGAATAACAAGATATCTGAGTTTGTGTCGCAGTATTCGATTGAAAGTCGTAGAAACAACGTTAAGTTGACATGGGGAGTGGCAATAGCAATACTAATGGGAATAATTAACATGGTATTTCTGTTATGTGATGCGTTATAGATAGATGGTGAGGTGCCGAAGCTGGAGTGTAAGGGCTGCGGGCGGCTTTTGGAGTCGCCCGTAGGCATTTTGTCTTTAAAGAAAGACTTTTAGGTCTTTAGGGTCATTAAAGTCATTAAGGACCTTAGGGATTTGAGAGAAGGGGACGGCCGTGAGACCGCCCTATGGTGGGTTGGCCTCCCAGCCGACCCCGAAAACTTCTTTGGGGGCTTTTCTCGCCTTTTTGGGGATGGTGTCGCCTCGCCGAGGCTCCTCTACACTCTCGCGGACCTGTCCCCAAGCTTGCATCTCCGATGCTGCGCTTGGGGTTGTTCACAGCGTCGCACCCTCCGGGCGCTTTTTCTTTTTAACTAAACCAATCTGCAAATCGGGGATGGCGTCGCCTCGCCGAGGCTCCTCCCAACTCTCGCGGACCTGTCCCCAAGCTTGCATCTCCGATGCTGCGCTTGGGGTTGTTTACGGCGGCGCACCCTCCGGGCGCTTTTTCTTTTTAACTAA
>CAZXGU010000252.1:0-3095 GCA_964640375.1 uncultured Sangeribacter sp.
GCAACCCACGGTGTGCTCCGTTTCCGCACAGCAGTAGATGGCGAGACCATCAAGAAAATCGACGTCTACATGGGCTATATCCACCGAGGCGTGGAGAAAATCTGCGAAAAGCTTACGTATCCGCAGACCCTCCACTTCATGGATCGTCTCGACTACTTCTCGGCTCATCCCTATCACCACTGTCTCTGTATGACAATCGAGGAGGCCGCCGGCATCGAAATCAGCCGCCGTGCTCAGGTGATTCGAGTGCTGATGGACGAACTTTCGCGTATAGCAAGCCACTGTCTGTTCATGGGAACGTTCTGTATGGACCTTGGTGCTACAACCATGCTGTTCTACACACTGCGCGTCCGCGAGCAGATCCTTGATATAATGGAAAAGACCTGCGGCGCCCGCATGACGTTCAACTATGAGTGCATAGGCGGTGTGATGCAGGATCTGGCTCCCGACTTCGTCGAGGACGTGAAGGCTCTTCTCGCCGTGCTCCCCGCCAACATTAAGGAGTATAACAAGGTGTTTACCGGCAACGTCATCGCCCACAACCGTATGGACGGCGTAGGAATCCTGACTAAAGACGACGCTATTTCATGGTCGATTACCGGCCCGTCGGGTCGTGCTTCCGGATGGGCATGCGACGTCCGTAAGACCGACCCCTACAGCCTCTATGGCGAACTCGATTTCGAGGAGGTGATTCGTCACGAAGGCGATTCGATGGCCCGCTTCAAGGTGCGTCTCGACGAAATCGTGCAGAGCGCCAAGATTATCGAGCAACTTATCGACAACATTCCCGAAGGCGAAATCTGCGTGAAAGTGCCCAAAGTGCTTAAACTCCCCGTAGGACATTGGTTCCGCAAGGTCGAGGGCTGTCGCGGCACATTTGGTATCTACCTCGAAAGCGATGGCACAACGTCGCCTTACCGCCTCAAGATTGTTCCTCCGTCGTTGCCCGCAGCTGCCGTTGTCGACCATCTGACCCGCGGTCAGAAGATTGCCGACCTCATCACCATCGGCGGATCGCTTGACTACATCGTTCCCGATATGGACCGTTGACCCTGAGTTAAAAAAAGACAAATCATATAGACGCCAAAAGTTATCACATTTATGTTTGATTTTTCATTTCTGACCAATTGGGTCCACACCACACTGCTCCAGTTCATGCCCGAGTGGCTGGCCATAACGGCGGAATGCGTACTCATTGCCGTTATATTGCTCCTCGCCTACTCAGTGCTGGCCCTCTTCTATATATGGTATGAGCGTAAGATTTGCGCTGCATTCCAGTGCCGTCTCGGCCCGAACCGCGTAGGTCCCTGGGGTCTGCTTCAGAGTGTGGCCGACATGTTTAAGATTCTTATCAAAGAGCTTATCTCGCTCAAATATACCGACAAGTTCCTCTTTGCTCTCGCTCCCTATCTGGTGATTCTTGCTTCGATGCTTGCTTTTGCCGTGCTTCCCTGGGGCAACGGACTGCAGATTATCAACTTCAATATCGGTATTTTCTTCCTGATTGCCGTCTCGTCAATCGGCGTCCTCGGTATCCTGCTCGCAGGATGGTCGAGTGCCAATAAATTTACTCTCATCGGTGCTCTCCGTTCGGGCGCACAGATGGTGAGCTACGAATTGTCGGTAGGCCTTTCGGTTCTTACCATGGTTGCTTTTGCCGGCACGATGAACATCGTTGAAATCGTCGAAGCCCAGAGCAAGTGTTGGTTTATATTTACAGCCCACGTTCCGGCCATCATCGCCTTCATTATCTATCTTATTGCCGGTACGGCCGAGACTAATCGTGGCCCGTTTGACCTCCCCGAGGCTGAGAGCGAGCTGACGGCCGGCTACCACACGGAGTATTCCGGTATCCACTTCGGTTTCTTCTATCTGGCCGAGTACCTCAACCTGTTTGTAGTGTCGGGCGTTGCCGCTCTGCTTTTCTTCGGCGGCTGGATGCCTCTCCACATTCCCGGTTGGGATTCATTCAACATGATCATGGACTGGATTCCTTCGGTAATCTGGTTTATCGGCAAGGCAGTGTTGCTTTCATTCATTATCATCTGGTTCAAATGGACATTCCCCCGTCTGCGAATCGACCAGATTCTTTCGCTCGAATGGAAATACCTGCTTCCCATCAATCTTGTCAATCTTGTCCTGATGGTGCTCATCATCGTCTACGGCATTCATTTCTAATACAGCTCTTCTAAATAAATCCCCATTACTCCACTTCCAACTGTTATGAGCGACAAATTCGGAAAAATAGCCCAGGTAATCGGCCCGGTGGTCGACGTGAGCTTCGAAGGCGAAGGCAATGTTCTTCCGCCCATCTATACAGCTCTGAAGGTTGACCGTGCCGACGGTTCGATGCTGATTCTTGAAGTAGAGCAGCACATAGGCGAAAATACCGTGCGCTGCGTGGCTATGGAAAGTACCGACGGACTGCAGCGCGGAACGCGTGTAGACAATCTCGACCGTCCCATTGCCGTGCCTACCGGCGAACAGGTGAAAGGCCGTCTGCTCAACGTCATTGGCGAAGCTATCGACCGTCTGCCCGCTCTCGAGCGCACGGATTTGCGTCCGATTCACCAGCCCGCTCCCGAGTTCGACGAACTCACTATCGGTACCGAAGTGCTATATACCGGTATCAAAGTGATTGACCTTCTGGAACCGTACAGCAAAGGCGGCAAGATTGGTCTGTTTGGCGGCGCAGGTGTGGGAAAGACGGTGCTGATTATGGAGCTTATCAACAACATCGCAAAAGGTCACAACGGCTTCTCGGTGTTCACCGGTGTCGGCGAGCGTACCCGTGAAGGTAATGACCTCCTTCGCGAGATGATTGAGAGCGGTGTAATGAAATACGGTGAAAAATTCCGTGAGGGAATGGATAAGGGCGAGTGGAACATCCACGACGTCGATATGGAGCAAGTGAAAGATTCGCAGGCTACGCTGGTGTTCGGTCAGATGAACGAGCCTCCGGGCGCACGTCTGCGTGTGGCACTGTCAGGTCTGACGGTTGCCGAGCAGTTCCGCGACCAGGATGGCGGCGGTAAGGAGATTCTTCTCTTTATCGACAACATCTTCCGTTTCACCCAGGCAGGTTCGGAGGTGTC
>CAZXGU010000253.1:0-3087 GCA_964640375.1 uncultured Sangeribacter sp.
ACTCGGCCTTGCTCGTCGGCTCTATGAGCACGTGGCCCAGCTGACGGCCGTGTGTGCCCGACGTGTAGGAGGGCGTAGCGAAATGCAGATGGTCAACACCGTCCACGCCGTATGCGCGGCCAAACCACGCGTCGCGGTTGAAGCCAACCGGCACCTGACCGGCCTCCTCCTTTCGGGCGGGAATGCCCCACTGAGCATACTTGTGCAGCATCCAGTTGGCCGCATCGTCGAACGCTGCCGAACCGATAAGACGGCCGCCGAAGCGCCCCGTCAGCACATCCAGATGGTCGCCCACCTGCGGATTTGTCGTTCCCTCGGCGATAATTTTCTCCACGGCCTTATCCTTGGCCGCGAGGCTTCCGCACGCCATAGCGCCCGAAAGCAAAACAGTTAAAAACAAAATCTTCTTCATAACGTAAATTTTGACATCGCCTGCAAAAGTACTCAAAATTCCCGAAAAACCACCCATCCCCCGCCTCATAGCCCACGGAGGAGTCAGCCAAGCTATGGAGCGGTAGCCTCCCGGCTACCCCATATGCTCGAAAGATTCGGGTCGGTCGGGAGACCGACCCTCCATACGTAGACTCTCGGCGCCACCGTTTGCCTGACCGACCCGCCCATAGGCGGAGACTCTCGCAGAGAAACTGCCGCTACTTGTTATTTCAAAATTGCGGAATCGATTTTGGTGTTCACGCCCTCATTTGGTTCTCGCTGAGTCTTCTTTCCGAAATCGAAGGTATAGGACACCTTGAAAGATATGCTTTTCTTTTCCCATGAAACACGATGCATATCATATACATCCCAAACTGTTATCCAGCTTTTGAATTTCCGATGTCCGAACGGATGTGTGGCCCGGCACTGCACGTTCCAACCACGGTGATTCCACGACAGATTCATGCCGTAAGAGGAAGGATCGCGGGTATAGGCCATATCGCTCATAAGATATTTTGTCTGATTTTTGGTCCAGAAGTTAAGCGAGAATTCTTTCCAGAACACCATTCCTTCTACGGCGGCCACCGGCACATTGCTGAGACGCTTGAATTCCCCGGAATACTTAAAGAAATAATATTGCATCGGGAAGGACAGACGGAGATTTTTGCATATATTCCAGGAAACAGCCATATTTACGGTCAAAGTCTCGCCGATTCCATTAATGAAGCTTCTTATCAGTTTATTCCCCTCTATTGAATAATCAGACAACGACGTGTTATGGCTATAATAATAATCCGTAGTCATGTACACATTCACTTTATTGAACTGACCGCTATACCTTAATGAAGCAGAATACATCACAGCGTTCTTGAGGCAAGGATTGCCACGACTTACCTGGAATTCGTCGATTGGCTGTTCGGCACCGCTCATACGATCCATCTGCGGGAATGAGTTGCCTACCATACCTGTGACGGTCAACAGTTGGTTCTGCGCGACCCTGTAGTTACCCTGCAGGTAAAAGCGGGGATTATATCTCACCCGTGAAGGTGTACCATACAGCCTTGATGACAGCATTGATACGCCAGGCCTTACAAACAGATTAGTTTTCCCGAATGCCTGCGCATATTGGATGAAAAGCAAAGCCTCATTACTCCAGAGCTGCTGTCTGGAAGGATAATCACCCAGATATAAAGCGTCAGTGTTTCTATACGAGTTTACCAGATGGGCACTCAATGTATTTCTATGCGCAAAATTTTTCCCGTATGTAAGCTGGGTATTCACATTATAGAAATCCTCTTTTGCATCCGAATGTAGGTCATCCATTGCCGATGTGTCATACACATAACTGCGATTATTGTTGGCGTAACTTCCTGTGAGGTACACGTTGAAATATTGACTATTCGGCAACGTGAACTGTCCCGACAACGATACCGAAGGACTGAGGCTTTTGTTCTTCGTCTGACTTCTCATATCCTCCGTTGCGGAAGAGGGTTCAAGATAATGCATCACACTGGTCTCCTCATTCCGGGATTTAGAACCTACAAGAGCAACAGTTCCGCTGAGAATTGTTTTCTGAGTGCGATACACGGTTCTGAACTGACCGTAAGCGGGCGTCGACCTGCCATGCGAGTGACTCAGATTCTCCCTCTCCACAGTCCCGGACGTGAGGTCGAACCGTTCATTGGTTCTGCCTTCGGTAAAACCGGTATATCCGCTTCCGTAACCAAGATATGTATAAAAGCTTAAGTTGTCTTTCGCTATCCTTGCAAATACGTTGTAATCCCCGTTGTAATATCCCACTTTCTGCGAAGCGTCAAGAGTGGCGTAACCACCTGAGCGAGGCTGCGTGGTGATGAAATTTATAACCGCAAATTGTCCCGCATAACGACCGGAAGGGACATCATGAAACTCTATCTTTTCCACATCTTTGGGGCGGAGATTCCGTACTATTCTGGCGTCGGCCGGTTCGCCATCCACGTAAAGGCTCACTCCCTTGCCAAAAAGGCTCACCGCCCCGCTCCATGTGTCGACCCTTACTCCCGGCAACATGATATTCTGGAGCAACTGGAATCCTGAGGCTGCATGCTTTACCGAAAGTTTGTCAGGGATAATCTGAAGGTAATCTTGAACTCTGCTTATATTTTTCGCCGTAACAGTCACTTCCTCCAGCTCACGACTTGACGGTAAAAGAGTAGTGATTCCCAAGTCATGTTTTTCGGCATCAATTCTTACAATCTTTGATTCCGGATTATACCCCAGAGCTGATATCTTCAATAAAAACACCCCCGTTGTATCGACCTTTATCACGAACCGCCCCACACTATCAGTATGCACGGCAGTCACTAAAGAATCAACCTTAGACAGATAGAGGGTGGCATATTCTATCTTTTCTCCTTTATTATTAACCACTGTGCCGGTAATCTCCCACGACATGACCTTGAATGATACCAAGACTAAAGCCGACAAAAAAAGCAAAGTTCTAATTTTTCTCATATCGATTATTTTTCATCCAATATTGCACAAGATCGTCTTGACCGGCAATATTACAATTATGGTGGACCTTTTTAACTTTCAGCAAAGTAAGGGCGACGCGCTAAGACGGCAAAAGATTTTGGATTAACAAAATTAACAGCGCTGATTATCACCAACATAAAG
>CAZXGU010000254.1:0-3084 GCA_964640375.1 uncultured Sangeribacter sp.
CTGCACCTCCTTGTCCAAACGTCTCGGAACGGGGCAATGGGGAGATGTCTCGTTCACCTCACTTTGAGGCGAATAAAGGGATCCTACTATACTTCAGATCACGCAGCGAGAGCGTAATTGTTATTTTCGCCAATTATAGTTCGACGCTTTTGCGATTATAGAGCTTAAACGCCAAAGCTCTGCATGCTTACTTATCGCTTCTACACGCTGTCAAAGCCAGTCAGCCCCTTGCTAACTTCTTAATGAAGCAATATTTTTGCAAATATAGCTGTTTTTTCTTAACTTTGCAAATTATTTTACGTTTTTTTCAAAAAATATTTCAAAAGTATGAAATATCAATATCAACCCAAGGGAACTTGCTCGAAACTTATTGAAATTGAAACCGAAAATGCCAACGGCAAAGAAGTGATTAAGGATGTATGCTTCACAGGCGGTTGCAATGGTAACTTAAAAGGAATAGGAGCGCTTGTGAAAGGTCTTACGCCTGAAGAAGTGATCAGCCGGTTGGAGGGGATTCAATGTGGAAATAAGGGAACGTCTTGTCCCGACCAGCTCTCTAAGGCCCTACAAGAGATGCTGAAATAAGACAAAAAAATAAAGGCGAATAGACAATTCTATTCGCCTTTATCTTATAATAAGGTTTGAAAAATCAATTCTTCAGAGAATCTTTCTTAGCTACATTTACTTTATCAAGCCAATACACTTTCTTTAACTCATGGTCAACAACTGTGTCTTTTTGCGACCCTGAGTTAACCCTTTGTTTTTTTGAAGAGTGCTTGGCAAGTTCTTTTCTTCTTTCGCGATGATATAAACGCGGACCTCCCGTTTCGGAAGAATATACCTCGATGACATATTCCACGCTGTCGTTGGCCTCCTTAATTGGCGAATCGCTGAAATAATAGAATAGGCTACCGGCGCTACCCTCCAATCTTCTTTTGCCGCGAAGCAAACGATCAGGGTGTCGGCTAAGGTCGCCTCCTTTGCGATACACAGCCAGTCGGTAGGTTCCATCGGTTATTACGCTTGGGTCGGCAGTGGAAACAGAAGCGGAATCAGCATCGATACGATAAACCGTACCTTCTGCCACATCTTCCATTACCCATTCAGGTGTCCAGCCACCGCGGAGCTTGGCATGGAGAGAGGCTTTCTCCCTCTTGACCAAACTGTCTTTAAGCATCTTCTCTTTGGGCGACATATAATTCACTGCGTAAACATCACCATCAATCCAAAGATACTGTCCATCTTTCACTGTCCAACCGCGCCATCCTGCTTCGCTCCATTCCGAAGAGGAAGACTTGGCTATCACTTTGCGCAGAGAATCATCCACCATCACCGGATAATAAGCCTTCATCTCCTTTTCATTCTGAATATCACGCAAAGGGTAAGGACGTTCGAGAGGATAGCTCACATGAGAAGAAAAGCTCACGCTGTCGTCGTTGGCAACGGCTTTTACAATATCGGTCACATCCACGGGCAGAGAATCATTAACCACTGCAGTATCTGTGGTGGAAGAAGTGGCCGATTTGCTTCCACAACTGCATAGCAGCGTGCCCGAGGCGATAAAGCTGATTAAGGTTAAATAGATGATACGCATAGTGAATTGGTTACTGACGGATTAAGGGTTGGAATAATTTCCTGCCCGGAAGGCATTCCCCAGGAAGCCAACCGGAAAGGATTTGACAATGCACCGATCATAAGGCGCACGGGCGAGAATATGGAGGCAAACAAACCATTTCCACCGTTGCTGCCGGCCGAGGCCGAACTTTGAGCCACCGTGGAATTAGCTGGGGTCGTAACAGTATCCACGCTTAATGCCACCTCCTCAATCTGACCATCTTTTACGTAAAGAGTCTCGAATTCCTCGATTCTTCTTTTCTTCAAGCCGGCATGCTGTTTTCCTCTGTATCGGCAATGTGAGAGATAACTCTCCTTGATGTCACGGTTGCCACTTTTCAGTTTTTTAGCAACCGATGATTTCAACGTAGCGCCTGAACCAATATTGTATGCAAGCACACCTAAAAGGAGTGAATCCTTGCCAAATTCTCTGAATACAGCGCAATTTTTCAATAGATCTTTTCTAAGCAATGCTTCAGCCTCTTTCTCAGAAAGAGCCTTGGAGCGGCTATACTTCTCCCCCGGCATCACCAGATGCCCATAGCCGATAAGCGGCCAATGCTTTGGCGAATGCAGACCTTCATATTTCTTTATTATCTGCACTGCCTGCTCAAAAGAGGAGACGTTCTCGACTTGCTTTTCAAACTTTTCACTCTTCTTCGAAGAGCTTCCATATCCGGGAAGCCATGTAAGAAGAGGCAAGACAACTGCAAGCAGAACTAATAACAATGTTGATAACTTTTTCATCACCATTAAAACACTTTTGAAGCGATGCGAGTTCGCTTCGGTTAAAAATCAGGACGTTAAGAAACCTAAAACAATTTAAAATTATACTACGTCCCTTATTTAAAAGAATCTGCCAATAGAGCCATAAACTTCACTTTAGTTAAAATGACACCAGATTCCATTATTTGTAATCCCCAAAATATTGCGATTTCAATATTTTTTTAATAATTTTGGGTTTTTCTTTCTTAAACCAAATATCATGGCCGTCAACTACGACTTAATTATTAACGAGCGGGCAGAAAAAGTTTTCCGCGCTATTGCCCCGAGAGTTTCCCAAACAGATCTCAACCGTATCAAACAGGCTTTCCAATTAGCGCGCGAGGCTCACGCTTCTCAGAAAAGAAAAACCGGCGAGCCTTATATCCTGCATCCAATAGCAGTGGCTGATATTTGCGCTCGCGAACTTAATCTTGATGCCAATTCGATAATTGCAGCCTTCCTTCACGATGTGGTGGAAGACACTCCTTATACCATCGAAGATATAAAATCGCGTTTCGGCGATGACGTGGCTTTCCTCGTCAGAGTGGTCACCAAGCAGAAGAAAGAAAAATATGCTGTGTCAAAACAGGTTGACAATTACCGTCAGATGCTTAATTCGGTGCAATACGACATCCGTGCACTCCTCGTAAAACTTGCCGACCGTCTCCACAACATGCGCACCCTCTCCTCCATGCGGCCCGACAA
>CAZXGU010000255.1:0-3007 GCA_964640375.1 uncultured Sangeribacter sp.
GTCGTCTCAGCCTCGGCCACAAGCAGCTCGAAGAGAATCCCTGGGATGTATTCGAAACTATCTTCACTGTTGGTTCTATCCATGAGGGTACAATCACTGAGGTTATGGACAAGGGTGCTGTTATCTCTCTCCCCTACGGCGTAGAGGGCTTCGCTACTCCCAAACACCTCGTTAAAGAAGATGGAACTCAGGCTAAACTCGACGAGAAGCTCAACTTCAAGGTTATCGAGTTTAACAAAGATAACAAGCGCATCATCCTCAGCCACAGCCGCATCTCTGAAGATGCCAACAAGGCTGAACGCCGCGAAAAAGCCAACAACAACCGCAAGAGCAGCAAACCCGCTGCTGAGGCTGTGCAGGCTCCTCAGATCGAGAAAACAACTCTCGGCGACCTCGGCGCTCTCCAGGCTCTCAAAGAGCAGATGCAGAAAGAGGGTAAATAAGATATCCGATTCCACATTATATAATGCCTGCGGACTTTACCGCAGGCATTTTTTCATATCTGATATTTCAAACCTGATATTTTAAAAATAAAACCTTATAGGCTCACAAAACCAAGTTTCGTGCACGAAACTTGGTTTAACATTTTGTAATCAAAACAATATTTTGTAATTTTACACAATAAATCCGATTTTAAGCAGTTTGCTCCTATTTTCGGCTTTAATTAAGGGCTTTATCACCCTAAATCATATCAGAATGTTCAAAGGACTTAAAAAATATCTCATTATGCTGACTGTGGCTCTAACCATGGCCTTGCCCTCCATGGGCGCCGTCAACAAATGGGAACCTCTAAAATCCGAACGTGCTGATGCTAAAGCAGTGGTGCGCGAAACTGAAGTCGAAATCAAAACCGCTTCCTCAACAATTATTGTCACTTCAAACCATAACGTGCAGATCAAAATCTTCACTATCCTTGGCCGACTGGTCAATAGCGAGACCCTTCCGCCCGGAACCAATCAGCTCACTCTCCCTGCACATGGCGTTTATATCGTGAAGATCGGAAACCTCACCTGTAAAGTGGCAGTATAAATCCGAGTTTATTAATATCTCAGCTATGCTGAAAAAAAGATACCTCAACCATAAATTCTAAATATTATGAAACAGCCTGATATTCAGTGGGACTCTCTCCCCTTTGGTTACATCAAGACCGACTGGAACGTGCGTTGCACATTCAAAGACGGCAAATGGGGGGAAATCGAAGTGAGCGATTCAGAATATATTCCCTTGCACATTGCGGCCACTTGTCTTCACTACGGACAGGAATCTTTCGAAGGCCTGAAGGCTTTCCGCGGTAAAGATGGCAAAATCCGCGTCTTCCGCATGGAGGAGAATGCTAAGCGATTCATCCGCTCTGCCGAAGGAATCATGATGCAACCAATGCCCGTAGAGCTTTTCTGCGAAATGGTCCGCAAGGTCGTGAAACTTAATGCGCGTTTTGTACCCCCCTACGGCACTGGCGCTTCTCTATATATCCGTCCTCTTGAAATCGGAACTTCTGCTCAGGTCGGCGTTAAGCCTTCTAAAGAATATACGGTTATTATGTTCGTAACTCCGGTTGGACCCTATTTCAAAGAAGGTTTCAAACCATCTAAGGTGTGTCTTTCCAGGGAGTACGACCGCGTGGCTCCCAAAGGAACCGGCTCTTTCAAAATCGGTGGTAACTATGCCGCTTCTCTTCAGGCCGGCGAAAAAGCTCATGAACTTGGCTATTCTGTGATGCTATATCTCGACCCTAAGGAGAAGAAATATCTCGACGAATGTGGAGCTGCTAATATTTTCGGTATCCGTGGCAATTCCTATATAACCCCTAAGAGCCCGTCGATCCTTCCTTCCATCACCAATAAGAGCGTGCGCCAGTTGGCTAAAGACCTCGGAATGGAGGTAGAGGAACGACATATCCCTTACGAGGAACTCGAAACTTTCGAAGAAGTCGGTTCTTGTGGAACAGCTGCCGTGATCTCACCCGTGGCTGAAATCCACGACCTCGACAACGGTAAGAAATTCGTTTATTCCACCAACAACGAAGCCGGCCCTAAATCCACTCAGCTTTTCAATGCCCTCCGCGCCATTCAGCTTGGAGAAGCCGAAGACAAACACGGCTGGGTTGAAATCATCGAAGAAGACTAATTTATATATGGGGTTCGGCTTTGCTGAGCCCCTTATTTATCCTCCTATATGCTCCCTTACTCTATTCTCGATAAATATTACACCACCTATCCCCTGCGATTCATACTCCTCACCCATTCGGAGCTTGTGCGCAAGAAGGCTCTTGAAGCTGCCCGTAATTCCGGGCTGCCCTTCAATGAAGAGCTCCTTTCAAACGGTGCGATGCTTCACGACATCGGCATCTTCCTTTGCGACGCCCCCGGCATTGAATGTCACGGCACAGAGCCATATATTCGTCATGGCCTCCTCGGAGGAGAAATATTAAGAAAAGAAGGTTATCCCGAATTAGCCCGTTTCTGCGAACGACACACCGGCGCCGGCCTCACCGCCAAAGACATCATATCCCAAAACCTTCCCCTCCCCCATATCGACCTCCTCCCCGAAACCATCGAAGAGAAAGCCGTCTGCTACGCCGACAAATTCTACTCCAAATCCGCAGACCTGACCCGCGAAAAGCCCCTCGAAAAAGTAATCTCCTCCATGTCGCGCCACGGCGCCGACACCCTCCACCGCTTCATGGAGCTCCACCAACTATTTAATCCCAAAGAATAGAAGCGTACAGCTCTTTAACCCCAAAGAATAATATGCCATGATGCAGAGCCCGTGGTGGTCTATGGAGCGGAGCCGTCCCCGGCTCCGTAGCAATAATCATTCAGGAGCCGCCTATGGAGCGGAGCCGTCCCCGGCTCCGTGGCAATTATTAATCAGGAGGCAGGGATGCCTCCTCTCCATAGGAGCATCATTAACAAATTTTAATATTTTGTAATTTAACTTTTTCCAAACCCTGCTGTTATAATAGATGAAAAGTAAATCGTTTCATGATGTTAGGTTAGTTTAGAAA
>CAZXGU010000256.1:0-3002 GCA_964640375.1 uncultured Sangeribacter sp.
TCCTCTAAACAATGTATATAACCTCCGCAGTTTTCTCTTTCCGCCGGACCGTTAACCCCTCGGATTCACTGAAACTGCTTAGCGAATCTGAAACAAAACCGTAAAAAACACAAAAATATAAATAAAAATGACACTTTTTGAAAGACTTACCAAGAAAGCACAGGAACATCCCCAGCGCCTGGTGTTGCCCGAATCTCTCGAACCGCGCACCCTTCAGGCTGCCGACAGGGTGATGGCCCAAAACATAGCTGAAGTTACCTTTATCGGTCGCCGTGATGAAATTCTCGCTAAGGCTGCCGAATTAGGACTCTCCAATATTGAAAAGGCAAATGTAATCAATCCCGAAGATGTTACCGTCACTGAGCCTTACGCAGAGCTTTTCTGCGAACTCCGCAAGAGCAAGGGTATGACTCTTGACCAGGCTCGTGAAATTGTGCTCAACCCCCTCTATTTAGGTTGTCTGCTCATCAAACGCGGCGACGCCGACGCTATGGTGGCCGGTGCGCTGAGCCCCACTTCTCATGTGCTCCGTGCTGCCTTCCAAGTGCTGAAGACTAAACCCGGAATATCTGTTGTCAGCGGTGCCTTCATTATGCTCCTCCCCGAAAGCTGTCCTTTCGGCGACGACCACATGCTCGTGTTTGCTGACTGCGCCGTCGTGCCCGACCCCACAGCTGAGGAACTTGCCCAAATCGCTATCGCCACTGCCAAGACCACCAAGAATATCGCCGGCCTTGACCCTATCGTGGCTATGTGCAGCTTCTCAACCAAGGGAAGTGCCACTCATCCGAGAGTGGATAAGGTGATTGAAGCCACAAAGCTCGCACATGAGATGGATCCCTCGCTTAAAATCGATGGCGAATTGCAGTCGGATGCCGCTATCGTGCCGGCCATCGGTGAAATGAAAGCTCCGGGCTCTCCCGTGGCAGGCCATGCCAACACTCTTATCTTCCCCTCTCTCGAAGTGGGAAATATCGCTTATAAGCTCGTGCAGCGTCTTGCCGGTGCCGGCGCCGTAGGCCCGATCCTCCAGGGTCTTGCCGCCCCGGTCAACGACCTCTCAAGAGGCGCTACAGTAGAGGATATCGTGAATACTATTATCGTGACCTGCAACCAGGCCATTGGTGACAAAAATCTTTAACCATTCTTTACTTATGAAAATATTGGTGCTCAACTGCGGAAGTAGCAGTGTGAAATATAAACTTATTGATTCCTCAACAAAGGAGGTGCTCGCTGAAGGCGGCGTGGAGAAAATCGGTCTTGAAGATTCTTTCCTCAAATTCAAACGTCCGGACGGCTCAAAAGAAACCATCACTGTTTCAATGCCTGATCATAAGGAAGCTATCAAGCAGATCACAAAGGTGCTCACCGACCCCAAAGATGGTGTGATCAAGAGCTTTGATGAAATTCAGGCCGTCGGTCATCGCGTGGTGCATGGCATGGAATATTTCAATAAGTCTGTGCTCATCACTCCCGAAGTGGTGGAGAGAGTTAAGGAATGTTATCCTGTGGCTCCTCTTCACAACCCGGCCAACATCACCGGTATCGAGGCTGTTACCGAACTTATGCCAGGCACTCCCCAGGTTGCTGTGTTCGACACCGCTTTCCATCAGACAATGCCTGCAAAGGCTTATATGTATGCCCTCCCTTACGAGGATTATGAGAAATATGGGGTGCGTCGCTATGGCTTCCACGGCACAAGCCACCGTTATGTGTCGCGTCGTGCTTGTGAATTTCTCGATGTTATCTATGACAAGCAGCGCATCATCACTTGCCACATTGGAAACGGCGGCTCGGTGACTGCAATCAAGGATGGAAAATCTGTGGATACCTCAATGGGTCTTACTCCAACCGAAGGCCTCATGATGGGCACTCGCGTGGGCGATGTCGATCCCGGAGCTTTGGTATATCTCATGGAGCGACTCAACCTCGACGCTGAAGGGTTGCTCAAACTTATCAACAAGGAGAGCGGCGTGGCCGGCGTTTCAGGAATCTCAAATGATATGCGCGACATTGAGAAGGCAATCGAGGAGGGCAACGAAAGAGCAAAGCTTGCGCTCGACATGTATGAATATCGCCTGCTGAAATATATCGGTGCTTACACAGCCGTGCTCGGTGGTGTTGACATTATCGTCTTCACCGGAGGTGTGGGGGAAAACCAGCCTCAGACACGTGAGCGTATCTGCAAGCAGTTGGCTTATCTTGGCGTCACTTTCAACGAGGAAGCCAACAAATCTCGCGGAGAAGAGGTGGAAATCTCGGGTCCCGATTCCAAAGTGAAGGTTGTGGTTATCCCCACCGACGAGGAAATGATGATAGCTCAAGACACAGCTGCTATCGTAGCTGATAAATAATACCTTAAATTAATACCTTTTTCCGGTGGTTGAAACCAGATTTTCGGAGACGGCCGCCTTAACACTTTAAACTTTTACAACTGTGGTGAAACGACTAAAAATCAGAGACCTCACGCTGCGCGACGGCCAGCAGTCTCTCTTCGCAACCCGTATGAAACAGGAGAATGTCGATAAGCTTCTCCCGCTTTACCGCGACGCTAAGTTCTACATAATGGAAGTTTGGGGCGGTGCTGTGCCCGACTCCGTGATGCGTTACCTCGGAGAAAGCCCTTGGAACCGCCTTCGCGAATGTTCCAAGGCTATGAAGGGTATTTCTCTCCTTTCTGCTCTTTCTCGCGGACGCAACCTTTTCGGATATGTGCCCTATCCCGACAGCGTGCTTGAGGGATTCTATAAAAAAGCTATTGAGAACGGTCTGAACGTGATGCGTATTTTTGATGCCCTTAATGATATTAACAATATCAAGGGCTCCATCCGCATGATCAATGAACTCGGTGGAATCGCCGACACAGCCGTTTGCTATACTGTTGATCCAAAGGGAACGCCCGAGGATGAGAAGATATTCACCGATGAATATTTTGTCAACAAAGCCAAGGACATGGAGGCTTTGGGTGCTCAGATGGTCACCGTGAAGGATATGGCCGGCTT
>CAZXGU010000257.1:0-2973 GCA_964640375.1 uncultured Sangeribacter sp.
TAGTCGCTCGTGTGTATCCGGCTATGAAGAAATCAATGTCCTGCGGACATTTAATCCAAAGAACCTTAACATCTTCTGATAGTTAAACATAATCAGGGAAATACATATGAATTATTTCTCTGCGGACCTCTGCACCTCTGCGTGAGACTTCGCATGATTATTGGTCGATGACGTTGGAGAGCTGGTTGCGGCAGAGCTGGAGCTTACGCTCGAGTCAGAAATCGGCGTAATGAAAGTACATAGGAGGGACGCAGATCCATATTTCAGTCAAATGTAGGCTATGGACTTGACCAACGGACACTACAAAATAATGCTTTTCGTGAGGATTTAATTAAATCTCATCTAAATCAGCCTGTCTTTTCTCTTGAATGTTCTGTGCGTCCTTATATCTTATTATAACTTGACCTTGCAAATAACCCTCTGCTTTATCTATAGTTAATTCAATCGTACCACCTGTTGCATTAAATACACAGCCATATATAACTCTACCCTCATACAGCTCATGCATTAAAGAAAAGTTGGAATCAGAATGACTTGGATTGTTTTCTTTACAAAAAGTAGGTTTGCCATATTTTTCTGTATACAAATCTTTGTAGTATTCATAAGTACTTACCAATGTATTCCATTCCTCACTTTTAGGGAGAATAACAACAACAGAAAATACATTTTTGCCAGATTGGTCGGCTATAACACCAATTGAAGCATCTCTACCAGTAAAATCACCTGAAAATAGGCGTATGTTATCTTCTGAGTGAATTTGAACTAAACCTTTTGCTTTCAGTTTTTGGCAGAATGTTGAAATACTTCCTTCGATAGGGATACCTTTGAAAGATAAATGTTCTTGTGCATAACCAGTGAATGCCGCCAGTATTACACATAGTGAGAAAATCATTTTTTTCATTTTGATTTGAATTTTTATTATTATAAAATAGTATATTCACTTGGATCTAGAGAGTTGAAACGCGCTATTTCTTCATTCATTTCATCATTATAAAGAATAAAGCGTGAACAATCTTTCGCTCGGGAGGTATCATGCTGCTCATATCTATTTATACCAAGATATTTATACAAACGACATAGTTTTCCTGTATCATTAAAACTATCAACATAATTTCTACAATAAAGGCAGTTCTTTATGCCAAATCTCTGATATCCTTGATACATTGCCATTTCATAAATTCCAAAAGCGGTAGGTCTATGAAAACATATTTCAATCAGAGACTGTTTTCGAACTTTTACTAAATTTCTGCAACTTGATACATCTTGATAACACTGCGATTTCCCAGAGGGATAAAGTATATAACGTGAAAATTCAATCTCATGACATATTTGAGTATTATTATAATCTTCCGCCTTAAAGTTCCAAAACGTTATATTGTTAGTGTCAGATATTCCCTCAAAATAACCATTTACCTTATCATATTTTAAGGATTCAATAAATCCTTGCTCTACAATATTATCGATATCCCGTTCTGACTCGATTTTAACTTCTATTATTTTCCCACCATTATGTAATTTGAAATCATCACTTGCGTGCGATACAAAAAATTCAATATATATGGGCTGTTTTTGGGGCTCTTTGGAAGAATATAATTTCAAGTCAGAACGTCTATTAATTGAATCATATTTGACCTCCTGTTCACAAGAATCATAAAAATCTTTTAGATTGAAAACCTTTACTGAGGATGTATAACAATCATCATATCTTACAAAGCCACAAGATTTCGCTTTCAAACAGTATGATCTATGCTCAAATTGAATGTTAAATTCTGACTTATTTAAGAACGCTTCCTGTACCCTAATTTTTGCAAGCCGGTGGAGCATCGTTTCATAAGCGCCTTCACAATCTACGCCAGATGCATGGGCAAAGTGGTGTATGCGTTTGGCTCCTCCATTTTTAGCCACTAATCTTTCCTTACACGCAGGACAATAGCAATTACAAGCAAGACCTTTTGCAACATTATCTACACTGACAAAATTGTTTTGGGCATCTATGGCATAGATTAGTAATCCTTTTTTATACATAGCATAGTAAAGTATTCAAATTCTACTTAATTTTTAGCCTACTCGCATCGCCTCATTGAAGCACCATTTGTATTATGTATCACAAAATTAGCTATAATTTTTGAAACTGCCAATTCCAACATTGACAAAAAAAGACCACAGTTGCCGAAACATCTGTGGTCAAGCAGTAGAGATGACATAGCAGCGTATGTCCTATGATTTCTTTTTTCTTTTTACAAACTCGTCAAAGCTCAAAACCTTTTCATCTGCTTTAAGTAGCTTTACTTCGCCATTCCTTTCCAACTGTGGTATAGGCTTGATTTCTTGACTATACTTTTTCTTCAAATCCTCGTCGTTTATAAAGTCTGCTCTTTCAATTATGTAATTCATCTCTGTCGTTTGTTTTTGTATATCTATCAATCAATGCCGGGTTCAGTATGAAGCAAGGATTACTGTCATCATCAACCTCATCCTCGTTCCATTCAATTGGTTGGTCATATTCAATGACTTGTATCTTTACTATATCTCGCATCAATACCTCCAATAGTCTTTGAAGTGGATGATTGTATAACAATTCGTGTATTCCGTTGGGGTGAAACCAAATATTCCCATCATTGCTGATTATACCACCATGTTTTAGGAAATTTTCAACCCCAACCAGGTATGACACATAATCAGATATGTCATTGCCATTCTCCGCGTTTCTTTGTTCCGCTTTCTTGTCATATACTATTCCATATATAGTTTTCTCTTCAATTTGTATTGGTCTGTCAAATATTACCAATCCCGTTATATTATGTTCCTGTTCTGCCATCTGTTTTATACTATTTTGCTTATTTATCAGTTATTCTTCTTCATCATCACTATCATCCAAGCAACCAACGTATGATTGAGTTTGTGTGTACGTGGTTTGATTGATTTCATTGACAAACTGCCCGAATGGTTTTAGATACTCCATAACATAAGGAG
>CAZXGU010000258.1:0-2973 GCA_964640375.1 uncultured Sangeribacter sp.
CAATCTGCGAAAAAATCTGCGTCAGGAAAAAAGAGGCCGCTGGATGTAAAAAAATCTTCACTTGGGGAGGGATTATAATTAAGGGGAGGGATTATAATTAATGGGTAATAGAATTGATATGGAGACTATAAAGGCGATTGGATTGACCACAGGATATAGGCGTGGGGGGAAGGAAAAGAGGGTTGGCAAAGATATCAATGCTGCTCTCTATTCCGGTGAACTGACGGCGCTGTTGGGTCGCAATGGAGCGGGGAAATCCACTCTTATGCGCACATTGGCCGGTTTCCAACCTCCCTTGGAGGGGAGAGTGGAAATCGGGGGGCGCGCCCTGACCGATTTCAAAGGTCGGGAATTGGCCCGGACTGTCAGCGTGGTGCTTACCGAAAAGCCTACACTTGAGAATATGGATGCCGAGGCTTTGGTGGGACTCGGCCGCGCCCCCTATACCGGTTTCTGGGGCGGAATGGGACCCGACGACCGGGAGGCCGTGGATAGGGCTATCCGCCTTGTGGGGATAGAGGATCTGAGGAAGAGGGAGGTGCAGAGCCTCAGCGACGGGGAGAGGCAGAAGGTGATGATAGCTAAGGCCTTGGCGCAGGACACGCCTGTGATTTTCCTTGATGAGCCCACCGCTTTCTTGGATTATCCGAGTAAGGTGGAGCTGATGAAACTCTTGGGGGAATTGGCCAAGAGTGAGGATAAGACTGTCTTTGTTTCGACCCATGATTTGGAGATTGCGCTGCGCCTTTCCGACCGCTTCTGGATATTGGATAAAGAAAAAGGCCTGACCGTGAGGTCAGAGCCTGATTATTCTTTGATTATTTCTTAGGATTTCGCTCTTATTCTTCCACATCAAGCTCGAAATCATCGGAGAAGAGATCTTCTGCCGGTGCTTCCTCTTCGGGCTCGTAGCCGTCGTCGATGGGTTCGTCGTCGTCGGTTTCGGAGCGTGTTGTTTCGCGCTGGGGGAGAGCCGGATTCTTCTTAGCTTTCTTCCTCTTCTCGGCAGCCTTATCGGATTTGAGAGCTTCCATAACCTTCTGGGCCAATTCCTCCATAAGTTCGGGCTGGCTTTCGATCACACGCTTCACGGCGTCGCGTCCCTGACCCAGTTTCTTGCCATTATAAGAGAACCATGCCCCCGATTTCTTTATCACATCAAACTCCACTCCGAGGTCGATAATCTCGCCCGAGCGGGATATGCCCTCGCCAAACATGAGATCGAACTCAGCGCGCATGAAAGGAGGCGCAACCTTATTCTTCACCACCTTCACCTTGATAAGACGACCAATGGAGGTGTCGCCATCCTTGATGAATGTGGAGGGGCGGATATCGATGCGGACAGTGGCATAGAATTTGAGAGCGTTACCACCCGTTGTTGTCTCCGGGCTACCGAACATAACACCGATTTTCTCACGAATCTGGTTGATGAAGATGCAGCAAGTGCGAGTGCGGGCGATTGTTCCGGTGAGCTTACGCATAGCCTGCGACATCAGACGCGCATGGAGACCCATATTCTTTTCCCCCATTTCGCCTTCAATCTCCGCCTTAGGGGTAAGGGCTGCAACAGAATCGATTACGAGGACATCGATAGCACCGGAATTGATAAGCTGCTCGGCGATATCGAGAGCCTGCTCGCCATTATCAGGCTGAGCAATCCATAGATTATTCACATCCACTCCCAATTTCTCGGCATAGAAACGGTCGAAGGCATGTTCGGCGTCGATTATGGCGCAGATGCCCCCTTGTTTCTGAGCCTCGGCGATGATATGAGTGGCCAGAGTGGTCTTACCCGAAGATTCGGGGCCGTAGATTTCAGTGATACGGCCGCGCGGAATGCCACCCACACCTAATGCGAAGTCGAGGCCGATAGAGCCGGTGGGGATAGTTTCTATATCTTGTATCGCACCGTCGCCGAGACGCATCACTGTGCCTGCACCGAAGTCTTTTTCAAGGTGCTGCATGGTGACGCTGAGAGCTTTCTTCTTCTCTTCAGCATCCGTGATGCGGACAGCCGGGGCTTTCTTTGATGATTTTTTCTTTGCCATTGTATTATATTTTTATCTTATTCTTATCTTATTTTTTTCTGCTGCAAAGATAATATGAAAAAAGAGGGAAATAAAGACTTTCCCTCTTTTATTTCTTTAAAAATATATAAACGACTGCAAAAATTTTGCAGTAGGCTTTTTAATAACCGGGTTTCTTGAGCAGCTTGAACATATTCTTCTTGTAAGCTTCTACGCCGGGCTGGTTGAACGGGTTCACGCCGAGCATATAGCCGGAGATTCCGCAAGCCTTCTCGAAGAAATAGATAAGCTGACCGAGGCTATACTCATCAAGAGAAGGGATTTCGATCTTGATATTTGGCACGCCGCCGTCAACGTGAGCCATCTTGGTTCCGAGTTCAGCCATCTTGTTCACCTCATCGATGCGCTTGTCGGCGATATAGTTGATACCGTCGAGGTCGGAAGCATTCATGGGGATGCGATGAGTGAGGGCAGGCTTCTTCACAGAGATAACGGTCTCGAAGATGGTGCGCTCGCCATCCTGAATCCACTGGCCCATAGAATGGAGGTCGGTGGTGAAGTCAACAGATGCGGGGAAGATGCCCTTGCCATCCTTACCCTCGCTCTCGCCATAGAGCTGTTTCCACCATTCAGAGAAATAATGGAGCTTAGGATCGAAGTTTACAAGAATCTCGATCTTCTTGCCGCTCTGATAGAGGGCATTGCGGAGACGGGCATATTCCTGCGCGGGGTTTTCGGGAGAGGGATGGAGAGTGGTGTTCTCCATATCCTTAGCTCCGGCGAGGAGTTTCTTGATATCATGACCTGCGCAAGCGATGGGGAGCAAGCCAACGGGAGTGAGCACAGAGAAACGACCGCCCACGTTGTCGGGAATTACGTAAGTTTCATAACCCTCCTGATCGGCCATAGTGCGAAGGGCGCCCTTCTTCTCGTCGGTGATAGCCAC
>CAZXGU010000259.1:0-2951 GCA_964640375.1 uncultured Sangeribacter sp.
CCACTCCTTTTCTGTATTTGCAAAAGAGCATTCCTTCCCATCCCAAAATCTTCCGGCACATAGGAAATCTGGATTCTTCCCTTCCTTCACACCCTCTGGCAAATATTCAGACCGCAAATGGGCATCCTTGCCTTTAGGGTTAATGTTGGGAAGAAGATAGACAGTTTCACCTATTGCTTCATGAAGAGTATTGCCGAGTTTAAGGTTAGCCTCTAACTCATCTGCCCCATGTTTCGGGCTTGCAAGGATTCTCCCATCATGATAAGAAATATACTCTTCAACATGGGGAGGAGTCGGGTAAATTTTCTCTTCCGTTGGCTTGGGATTATCCTCTGCAACCCTTTCTGAGTCTTCCAAAATCTCCATTACCTTCTTTTGATTATCCTTGATAAAGTAAGGCAGCCCTCCCCTCTTCTCCGCTTCGGCAATACGACCAGAGTTCTCACGAATCCACTCCTTAAAATTGTCAGGTACATCGGTAACTTCATTCACAGAAGGCTTATCGCCATAGAGTTCCCAGAACTCATCCTCGGTTTTCAGGATAGGTATGGTGTAACACATACACTGGGGATGCCACCCGGTAAAGACAAAATCCTTAGGATACTTCCCTGCCAACTGGTCGCAAATATCCTCGATGTGCATCCCGTTCTGCGTGGTCTTAACCTCATAGCCCACCACGAAGTCAAACTGCTTCCAGCGGGTCTGCTCAGCCGTGCGGTATGCCATGTTGATTTCAGTGCGAGCAAGCCGCTGCGCATTGCGTGCCGACGAGCGGTAAACACCGCGCCCCGGATGATAAGCCTTGGCGTTCTTAGAGAGTTGGAGATTACCAAACTTATCCCTTACCCTGCGGAAT
Source organism: uncultured Sangeribacter sp. (assembly GCA_964640375.1). Classification (GTDB taxonomy): domain Bacteria; phylum Bacteroidota; class Bacteroidia; order Bacteroidales; family Muribaculaceae; genus Lepagella. The sequence goes on from CAZXGU010000259.1 coordinate 857, forward strand.
CGCTTGTCAGGCTCCTTGAGATATTTCTTAACTTCGGCAGCCAACTCCATTGCCGAAGTGCCGGGAGCGATGGCGGCCGAAATGGATTCCTCCAATTCAGCTTTGTATTGCTCCGAAAGCTTCCACACTCGCTGCGCAAGATTCATCCCCTCCGCCTTGCGCTGCTGGAAGGCCTTGAGGGCATCGGGATTAGTTTGGAAATAGCGAGTGTATTCCTCTCCAAGCTTGTCAGTGTCTGTGTAAGCGGTCAGAACCTTCCGCGCCACAAGGTCTTGAACGAGATTGGACTCCTTCCATTCGTTGGAGGTGCCAGCCATTATCACAGCGGTTACATCTGAAATCATTTGCATCTGGAGCTTCACAATCTCCCTCCGCGTCATGGGATAATCCTCAAAGGAGAATGGCTTGCCCGGGTCATATCCTATTAAAGAGGCCTTCCGCGCAGCCTGCTGTGCCACGCGGTCGTAAATCTCCTGAATAATTTGGGCGTATCTCTCGGTGCGCTTCTTATGCTCGATATTGGCTTTACGGCTATTCGGAATCTTAGGTTTCATCTGATATGTGATAAGTAACAGTGAATAGTGAATAAATGAGTGAAGTAATAAGTAAGAGTGAATAGTGAATAAGCATATCAAGCAATCCCTTATAAACTATTCCCTATCACCTATCACCTAAGAATACGTTCCCATAATCGACTCCACCTGCGATGATGCCGCCTCGCCTGTCTCTTTCTGAATCTGCTCCAAGGTCTGATGTGGGTCGGCCGAAAGACCGGCATTCTGGATTGATTCAAGATGGCTCACAAGCGGCTTGCCGCCGTTGGCCTTAGTCCATTTCTCAATCTCTGCCGCCTCATCATTCTGAATGAAGGGAGTGATGACATGCTCCACATCCACATTGTCGATCTCGGAAGCCCACGAAGTATTCATCAGCTTCAGGAATGCCTTGATAACATTACATTCCCTCTCGAAAAACTCTATCAACGCCCCCGATTCATCCCCCACTTTCAGATGAGCGTCCATGAAGAGAGTCTGACGCGCATCATAGCCTATATTCCCTAAAGACTTCATCTGCTCAAATGAAATATCGGGCATCTGGCCCTGCGACCAAAAGAGATTCAACAGCGTGGAAACCTGATAACGGAGAGCCTCGATGGCCTGCGCCCACGACACATAACCCACGCTGCCGCCTTGCTCCACACGGTAGATGCGTTGCGACTCCCCTTTATTCTCGGTGCCCTGCAGCTTGCCGACAATCTGGAGGATAGGAGCCGAATTATAGGCTATCACGTCTGAATTACGCGAAAGGGTGTATTCTATATCCTCGCGTATATGCGACAGGCCGTGCCATATCGGGAAGGGTCGCCACAGATAAGCCCCCGGAATCTTGCCGATAACAACTATATCCTCGTTGGTCACCTCCTCCCAGCCCGCAGCGCCCTGTCTCCATTTCAGATGACGCCCGGAAGTGAAGGTCTCGAAATATTTCACCCTCTTATTGGCTATCGTCTTTGAATATTGCCACGACATGGCCACCATATCGTCATATTCATCAAAAAGCGGATAAAGCTCCACACCCTCCATGGGAGAGAAGGTCTTGCACTTCAGCTTATACCCCGAAGGGAAGCCATAGAGAGTGTTGGGCGACTTGACGGCATACCATAACGTGAATATCTCGCAAGAAGCAAGATAAGCTATCCCCCGTCGGCGGTTCTCGGCGTTGACCCGGGCGTGCTTGTAGATGGCTTCAATGGCCTTGGCTATCGCCTGTCGCGTCTCGTTATCCTCGGTGTTGGTATAGATGCGTCTCACCGGGATGGAAAACATGAACTCGTTGGTGCGCGATGTGAGAAGTTTCTCCAGTCCGATATGTATCCGGGCAGCCTTCTCCACGATGCCGTTCTTGCGGATCTTATCGCGCCGTCCCTGCTGATCGCGAACAATGCGGTGTGAGGTCGGATAGTAATCTTTTGCCAATATCGCCCAATCGGGGATTGAAAGCATCTTGTTTTTTAGCCTCGCAATGGTTTCTTTCACGCTTCCGGCAAATAAATCTTCTTCCATAATAGTGATAGTTGTAAGTTATATGTGATAGT
>CAZXGU010000260.1:0-2941 GCA_964640375.1 uncultured Sangeribacter sp.
GCCACGTTCGAGCTTGAAGCGGAAAGAACCATCATCGCGTGCCACTTCCTTCTGATTCGAACCATCATCGCCTACAATTCTGATAATAGCATTAGGCACAGGCTCTTCATCCTTGTCGAGAACCATTCCGGAGATTGTTACCTTAACTTCCGGATATTCAAAGCTATAGATATGGTCATACCCACGTGCGTCTCCACGGTTTGAGGAGAAGAAACCTGATTCTCCGAGACCGTAGGTTATGCCGAAATCATCGCCTGAAGAATTGATTGGAATCCCCATATTCTCCACGCTCCAGCGGTCGCCTGTGGAATTTAGATTAGCTTTAAAGAGGTCGAGGCCTCCAAATCCCGGATGGCCATCAGATGAGAAATAGAGCAGAGTGTCGGCTCTTAAATAGGGAAACATCTCATCTCCCGGCGTGTTGATTTGCGGACCGAGATTTTCCAGCGAACCGGAACGCTCTTTGAGATTTATGCGCCAAATATCTTTTCCCCCGTAACCGCCCGGCATATCTGAAGAGAAATATAGGTAGGTTCCGTCGGGGGAAGCTGCGGGGTGACCGTAGGCAGAAAGAGTATCGGCAGTGATTTCAAATTTTTGTGGTTCGCTCCATGTTGCATCGCTGCGTTTTGAGGTGTAGATTTCTACTGATGTGTCAGCCTCGGGAGCGCGTCGGGCAACGGTTAGATACATTGTCTGTCCATCAGGCGAGAAACTCACGATTCCCTCATCATGCTCCGTGTTGATCGATCCCTCTGCTGGTTCCGGTTTACCCCATTTCCCATTTTCATCCTTCTTGGAAAAGAAGATGTCTGATTTCTTGGTGCCCGTGATTTCTGATTTGTTAGTTCCTGTGGCTTTTTCTGTAGAGGATGTATAGTATAATGTATTCAATTCTTTGTCGAGATACATTGGTGAGAAATCAGAACGCCGGGAATTGAAAAGTTTTGCGCTCTTTACAATATAACGACTCTTTTTCCCTTCTTTTGCTTTAATAGCCATTCGGCATCCGTTGATTCCTTCGCGGGCCAATTGGTCGTCGGGGCGCCATTCCAGAAATGTGGTGTAAGCATCAATAGCAGGCTGATACTTCCCTTCAGCCTGAAGAGAGCGCCCGAGATAATAATAGGCCATGGAATCGGGATAATCATACCTTATGGCGTTTTGATATGCAGCAGAAGCATTAGGCGCCATGTTTAAACGGCGATAACATGTGGCAAGCTGATAGGCCACTTCTCCGCGCAATTCGCGGTCTTTCTTGGGATTCAGCTTGTTATATACAGCTTTATATGTTTTTGAAGCGTTGAAATATTCCCCTCTGCCAAATTGAGCATTGGCTTCGGAGAGTTTCGGGGTCTTGCAACTTCCTAAAAGGAAGAGGAGCAAAGCCGATGAAGCTATAAAAAGAAGAGCGTTAAACCTTATTTTCATAAAGATTTAACGCTCTTTTATATAGAAATATTGAGAATGACGCCTGTTTTTATTTTACGCGACGTTTATGTCCGGTTGATTTCTCAATTCCATTGGCAATGTTGTTATAGATATCTTCCACAGAACCTGTGCCGTTGATTGCCATATATTTTCCTTCATTGGTGTAATATTCCCTTAAAGGGTGGGTCTGGTTATGGTAAACCTGCAAACGATTTTTGATAGTTTCGAGATTGTCGTCGGCACGCCCGGTCTGTTTGCCACGGTTAAGCATACGTTCCACGAGTTCCTGTTCCGGCACTTCAAGTCCGATAACGGCATGAAGGTCGGAACCGCGTTTGAGAAGGAGTTCCTTTAGGGCTTCGGCCTGGGGAATTGTGCGAGGGAATCCGTCGAACACAACCCCTTTCTTGTCGGCGGCTTCTTTATCGAGCACATCGTCAAGGATACGAATCATCAGGTCGTCGGGAATCAGCTGACCCTTAGAGATGTAAGAGTCGGCGATTTTACCGAGTTCCGTGCCGCGGCGGATATGGTCGCGAAGCACTTCTCCTGTGGAAATATGATAGAGACCGAACTCGTCGATCAATTTCTCGCTCTGGGTGCCTTTACCGCTGCCCGGTGCGCCAAAGAGTACAACATTTAGCATATCTTATTTTTTTATATGTTTCAACAAGCAACTAATTGCAAAAAAGTGGAATAAGATGCCAGGTGAGGCTATTGTTAAGGTTTATTTCTCCTGTTGTTCCTGAATCACGTATATGTCTTTAAGGTTTCTCACTTTGCCGTCAAGGTCGAGACCATAGCCGATAATGAATTTTGGAGGAATAGAGAAAGCGACATAATCGGGTTGAAATCCAGTTTTTGAGCTCAACGGCTTATGGAGAAGGGTGGCGAATCTAACGGAAGATGGGTTGCGCTTCTTTAAGTCTTCCACCATAAGGGAGGCCGTAAGGCCCGTATCGACAATATCTTCAATAATAACTACATCTCTACCGGATATATCTTCTTTGAGTCCCATAAGCTGTTTCACTTGTCCGGTTGATGATGTGCCTTCATAACTTGAGTATCTCACAAAAGATATGGGGGCATCATTGAGACCTATTTCGCGAATCAGGTCGGCTGCAAAGATAAATGCTCCGGTCAACACGCAAAGGAAGAAGGGGTTGCCACCTTTAAGGTCTTCGCGCAGTTCTGAAGCCACGCGTTTCACTTGAGCAGCGATCTCCTCTCTTGTGATGTACGGCACAAATGTTAAACCATCGACTGTAATTTTATTCTCCATTATATTGTTATATTGTCGCGTTTAAGACCCTTTTGTCAATATACTTCTCTGTGCAAAGTTAGTAAAAATGGTTTGTTTTATCAATATGAAAATGAATAAAACCGAGTTTTATTAAAAAAATAAGTATGAAAAATACACAATATGTTAAATAATGTTAATCCTTGAAATAAAAATATGTTTTATAGCATTGTTTTGAAAAATATTTTATAATTTTGCAGTGAGTTTTTC
>CAZXGU010000261.1:0-2914 GCA_964640375.1 uncultured Sangeribacter sp.
ATTGTTCAAGATTTCCATAATTTTTAATATCGATTAATTTTCAATACTTACTTAAGTGCTGCTAACTATCACTTATAAATTTTCTGCCTCCTTAATCCAAAGATTTGAAGAAGCATCTGAAGGCATTCGCCAGTCGCCACGAGGAGATAGACACACACTACCAACCTTTACTCCGTCGGGCATACAAGAGCGTTTGAATTGCTGGCTGAAGAAACGACGATAGAATGTGACGAGCCATTTCTTGATGGTTTCCCTGTCATAAACTCCCTCAAAAGCTTTGCAAGCTAAAGCGAAAATCTTCGTCGGGGAGAAAGAATGGCGAAGCATCAGATGAAGGAAAAAATCGTGTAGTTCGTATGGACCAACAAAATCTTCAGTTTTTTGGGCAATGGAACCGTCGGCAGCTGCCGGAAGAAGCTCCGGGCTAATAGGAGTGTCGATTATATCCTGCAATGTTTCCCTTACTTTAGGATTGCTTTCAGAAATCATATATCCTTTCACAAGGTCTCTGACCAGAGTTTTGGGAATAGAGGCGTTAACACCATACATCGACATCTGGTCGCCATTATATGTGCACCAGCCGAGAGCCAATTCCGAAAGATCACCTGTGCCGATGACGATTCCACCCGTCTTGTTGGCCATATCCATTAGAATTTGCGTTCTCTCACGAGCCTGGGAATTTTCATAAGTTGCATCATGCTTCTCAGGATCCTGTTGAATATCTTTAAAATGAGTCTCAACGGCTGTATTAATTGGAATTTCCATAGGGGTTACTCCTAATTCTTCCATAAGGTTCCAAGCGTTATTGTGCGTTCGATCTGTTGTTCCGAACCCTGGCATTGTTATTCCAATGATTCCTTTTCTGTCGAGTTTTAACAGGTCGAAAGCTTTAACTGTGACAAGGAGTGCAAGCGTGGAATCTAAACCACCCGAAATCCCTATAACTGCCTTGTTGCAGACTATTGTTTTCAGGCGTTGAGCTAACCCCCAGGCTTGAATAGAGGATATCTCATCGCATCGCTCTCGCAATTTAACTTCATCTTTCTCTACAAAGGGTGAAGGATTCACATGTCTATATTCCAGACTTTCGGTATAGTCCGGATTAAAGGTATCTTTGGAATCAATTTTAGAATCTGTTGTAATGATTTTTGGAATACCATTAGAGGTAGTATTAGCGTGGAATGTATTGTGACGCTGGCGGTCGTTTCTTAACAACTCTATATCAATGTCGGCCACTTCAAGTTGAGGAGAAAGTGAAAACCTTTGTGAGCTTTTGAGCAATACACCATTTTCGGCAATGATGCAATTTCCGGAGAAAGCCAAGTCGGTGGAAGATTCAGCTGAGCCGGCGGAAGAATATACGTATGCACATCTGCATCGAGCAGATTGCTGTTCTATCAAATCGATAAGATATGAGTGTTTACCGGCAATTTCATCTGTGGCCGATAGGTTAAAAATAATTTCTGCTCCGTGCTGTGCCATTTCGCAACTTGGAGGAATAGGAACCCAAAGGTCTTCGCAAATTTCTATGCCAAATAAGATATTCTTCTTCTCAAATATAAGTTGGGCTGAAAATGGTATTTCAGCTCCTCCTAAAGAAATTAGGGCTTCTGATTTCTCGCCGGGTGCAAACCATCTGCGTTCGTAAAACTCGTTATAATTTGGAAGGTAAGTTTTGGGTACGATTCCTTTAATCTGACCTTCGCTTAGAACAGCTGCACAATTATATATGGCTCCATTATAACTAAGCGGCACACCGACAATAAATGTAGTGGATATATCCTTTGAGAAACCGGCAAGCATTAAAAGTGCTTCTTTCGCTTTCTCAAGAAGATTTGATTGAAAAAACAGATCGGCACAAGTGTAACCGGTGATTGATAATTCAGGAAAAACCATTAAGGCAACATTCTTTTTGTCGGCCTCTGTAAGCATTTCACAAATTTGAGTCAAATTATAATCGACATCGCCAACCTTCACTAATGGCTTAGCGGCAGCGACACGAACATATCCAAGATTCTTCATAGTTTACACCTTATCGTTTGCTTCCTTAGTCTCTTCATGGGCCGGCAGGCGGTTAAGCCGGTCGAAGAGGGATATTATATGCAAAGATAACTAAACATTTTTATATTAAGAAATGTTATTCAACTAATCTCTCTCATGTATTAATTAAATAATCCCTTTATGAAAAAGATTACAACTATTGTATGCGGTTTGTTAGGAGCAGTTGCTCTAATGGTGCCTTTCAAGGCTGAGGCTCAGAAAGGAGAGAAGTCATTAGGGCTGATAGGCGGTTTTTCCACCTATAACAACGGAGGGTATATGGGAGTGGATTTCCAATACACCATTGTGAATCATGTGAGATTGGCCCCCGATATTGCATATAGCTTTCGCAATAACGGAAAGTCGGCCTTTATCCTTGATGTAGATCTGCATTTCCCCTTTAAAATTGCAAAGGGATTTGGTGTGTATCCTTTGGTAGGTTTTGCTTTCAATAACTGGAGCTATGCCGGAGGCGGCAACGCAAGTCGGGCGGGAGGAAACTTCGGTGCCGGTTTTGATTTTTATCTTACCTCGAATTTAAAACTATCTCTCCAGGGGAAATATTCAGTGATGAATGATACAAGCGGTGGCTTTATCGGAATGGGAGTTGGATATGTGTTCTAAGAATTTTACATTATACGCATAAAAAGATAACGATATAAAAAATGGATTCTCGACGAGAATCCATTTTTTATATCGTTATGATTAGAAGTCCATTATTTAAGGGCATCTTTAACGGCATCATTAGGCACCATTTCCTCTTTGAAGACATAAGCGCCTGTTTTAGGAGATTTCTCCATCTTGATGACTTTGCTGTAAGTGCGGCCTTCACCTTTCTGAAGAGACGCAACGGTTTTCTTTGCCATAGTTCAGT
>CAZXGU010000262.1:0-2893 GCA_964640375.1 uncultured Sangeribacter sp.
CTTGACCGAGTTATGAATTTGCGAGATTCCTAAAAGCCAAGAAAGAGTTTCGATATACGCTTTCTAATAATATATATTTCGCACCCGCCCCTGTGCCCATACCGGGCCTCCGCAAGCGATATGCGATAGCAAAGTTAAAATATTTTTTTTATTATTACAACAAATTTATTGCAGATATTTTATTTTGGAAGAAAAAATGTCATTTTATAGGTGGTGCCTAAGAATAGTAGATGTTGGTTTTATAGCCCCAACCGTTGTTTAACGGTGGGGGTGAGGTCGTCGGAAGAGGAGAAATAGAGCAGGTTATTGGAATCCATAATAACTGTATATCCGGCCTCTTTGCCAACTAAATCGATAGCTATCCTAACTTTCTCAACGATAGGAGCCATCAATTCTTTTTGTAATCTTTTCAGGTCTTGTTCAGAATCATTGGTGAAAGCCTCGATTGTCTCATTCATAAGAGCTAACTCACGGGTTCGGTGGTCGCGCACCGCTTTGGGAGTGGTTTCAGGCATTGTCTGAAAGCTTTCATAAAGACGGTTGAATTCCTGTTGAAGTTTGCCAAACTCCTCTTCATATTTCTTGGAAGTTTCGGAAATCTGTGCCTCGGCAGCTTTTGTTTCGGGCATGGCCTGGATTATGGCATTGGTATCGACCACTCCAACTTTGGAAGTTTGTGCTGAAGCAAAAAAAGGAAGAAGGAGAATAATGGCTAATATGAATTTTTTCATAATTTTTGATTTGGATTCCTAATCAATCGTTTTTCACATCGTAAAATTACAATTTTCTTTGCAAAATTGCAATTGTGGAAAGTGGTTATAGAGCTTGCAACGCGCTATGGAAGTAAAGAGGGGCTTGGTGTTTAAAAAGAAACTTCTGTTTAAGGGTTATAGAGGTCTTTGTTTCTATAATCCAAAATATCCTGGGACGCCTGCAGAGCCATCCGCGCACGCGAATCGGGATTAATACGGATTGCAGCAAGATAATCATTGATGGCGAGCGAGCGTTTTCCGGCTCCCCAGTATTTCATGCCGCGCAAGGTGTAAGCCTCATCGCTGTCGGGATGCGACTCTATATAAAGCGATATAATTTGGATAGCTTCTTCCTGTGAAGAGGCGGTTTTTATTTGCTGGCGTAAACCTATGATTGAATCAGACATAATAATTGTTATATTCCGGTTTTACAGTTTTATTCCGGTAGCATCCACCGGTTCTTTCATGAAGATTGATGCAAGATGATTGAATTTATCGGTATTTTCGGTTGTAAGAAATTCCACAGTGCCATTTTTAGAGCATTGGCTTTCTATTTCGGGATGCCTGCGGAGATAGTCGGCCAAACTGTTGGCCACCAAATCGCCCTGCGCAATCACACGTATATTCTGCGGAGCATATTTTCTTATCTTGGGAAAGAGAAGGGGATAATGAGTGCAAGCCAACACCAAAGTGTCGATATCATTATCCATCTCCATGATGCTATCTATATATTTCTTTACGAAATAATCGGCTCCCGGACTGGAGGCTTCCTCATTTTCCACTAAAGGGACAAACATCGGACAAGCCAATTCATTCACTTTGATATCAGGCGAGAGCTTATTAATTTCGAGGGTGTAGGAGCCGCTCTGGATTGTGCCGGGAGTTGCGAAGACACCGATATGCCGGTTTTTAGTGATCTCTCCGATAATTTCCGCCGTAGGGCGTATCACTCCCAATACCCGTCGGTCGGGATATTTTTCAGGAAGGAGAGTTTGCTGGATTGTTCGGAGGGCTTTAGCAGATGCGGTGTTACAAGCCAAGATAACGAGGCGACAGCCACGCGAGAAAAGTTCTTCAACGGCTTGACGTGTGAATTCGAGCACTACATCGAAACTGCGAGTGCCGTATGGAGCGCGCGCATTGTCGCCTAAATATAGGTAGTCGTAATCGGGGAGACGTTTTCTCATCTCCCTAAGGATGGTTAGCCCACCATAGCCGGAATCAAAAACTCCAATCTGTGCCATATATTTGATAGTGAAATGCGGAATCCCGTAGGACCCCGCATCGAGAGTACAATAACTATAGTTTCACTAAAAAACTTCTATTCAAAAAGAGGCTTCTATAGATTTAGAGACCCAACTTGGCTTTCACCTTAGGAGTGATATCCTCCACAGGAGCGCCATAATAGATAAGGGCTGAGGATTCCTCAATGATAGAGTATCCATTCTCTTTGCCGACAGATTCGATGGCACTTTTGATTTTAGTCACGATAGGAGCCATAAGTTCCTGCTGAATCTTCTGGAGATCCTGACTTGCGGTCTGTTCAAAGGCCATGATCTTCTCTTGCATTTCAGCAAGTTTTTGAGCCTTGCGTTCGCGAGTGGTTTGAGGGTCGGCATCTGTCAATTTCTGAAACTCTTCAGCTTCACGGGCGTATTCTTCGCGGAGCTTTGCATATTCGCTTTCATATTTTTTGGAAGTGTCGGCGAGCTTAGTTTCCGCAGTTTTGGTGTCGGGCATGGCCTGCATTATAGAGCTTGTGTCAACCACTCCGATTTTCAAGGTCTGTGCCGAAACGAGCATAGGGATTGCGAACGCAACGGCAAGTAAAAATTTTTTAATCATTTTTCTATTTTTGTATAGTTTTATTTTCTGGATTACTTGCTTATGAAATCTCGACAACCTTCAAAAAGAAGGGAAATCAGATTTCATTCCGCAAAATTACAATTTTATTTGGAATATCCCAACTTAGCGAGCACTTCATTGCTAACATCTATGCTCGGTTTTGCATAAACGATGCTCTGAGAGGATGCACGGTCGAAGATTGTGACATATCCTTTCTCTTCTGCCACAGCTTTCACTGCATTATACACATCTTCCTGAATGGGCTTGATGAGGCTCTGACGCTTTTTGTAGAGTTC
>CAZXGU010000263.1:0-2856 GCA_964640375.1 uncultured Sangeribacter sp.
TCGGAGGCTCTATCAAAGACCTTGGGAAAAGAATAGTGGCTTTTAGCCAAATGCACCAATCTCCCGATGATATTTTATCCAAACTAAGGTGATTATACTATTAGCAACCTCATAAAGAAAAAAATTCTGCGAACCCTCCGGGATTTTTCTTTTAATTTCTGCGAGCAAAAAATATAAGACAAATTCCTAAATTTAATGTTTTGAGGGATGTATTTTGATTTTAGGGGAATCGCTGATCTTTTACTGGCCAGCGAGGGGCATCGCTGATGGGCGCGGATCTTTTTCTAAATTTAGACAATTATTCCTCAGGGTTCTCCTTTATCGCTGGTCCATTCAGCACTTGTGCTGAATGGGCCACGCGGATAGAGAAGGATTTTCGCGGTCTGGAATACCTTTGCTAATGCAGAATATCAAACCGTTTCCCAAATAATCAAAAGGTAACTTTGACCGCAAAAATCCGATATCCCATCTGCGGCTTGAAATTGCGTGCAGCAATTTTAACTGCGATGCCCAAACCTGCAGAAAATAATTTAATCCTAAATTTTAAAAAAATTAAAAATCCGCGTAAAACCCGCTTCAATCGGCATTAAAGCCTACAGGCTCACTTTCCGCGATTCCCTTAAAATCAATTGATAATTCCTGCCCAAGAAATCTTTCGGCAACTAATAGTTATAATCACACCACGACTGACAAGAAAGGAGTGACTGGCAAGCACCGACTTTTTATCGCTGCGCGATGCCACAGAATTGACGGAAGAGCACAGACCTATTTCTCCTTTCCTCCTTTTCTCGGCGAGATATAAAAAGAAGTCAGCCCGGGCTTCGGGTCTCGGCGAGAGGCTTGAAATATTTCTCTCGTCGAGGGAAGGAGGAAAGGAGATTTATATTATATTTGCATTATGAACGAAATAACGCCTATACCACTTGCTCCCGAATCGCAAGAAAATGAGATAATACTTTACCAACCTGACTCAACCGTAAAGCTTGAAGTTCGGCTGGAGAATGAGACTGTATGGTTGACCCAACAGCAGATTGCAGACTTATTTGGTGTAAAACAACCTGCTATTTCAAAGCACCTTAAAAATATTTTTGAAAGCGGAGAATTGATTGAAGCCTCAGTTCATTCCATTTTGGAATATACTGCCGCAGATGGAAAGGCGTACAAAACAAAGTTCTATAATTTAGATGCCATATTGTCGGTAGGATACAGGGTAAATAGCAGAAATGCAACCTTATTCCGTCAATGGGCTAACAAAGTATTGAAGGAATATCTGCTGAAAGGATATAGTATCAATCAGCGGCTTTTGCACATGGAAAATCGGATTGACCATAGACTTTCCGAACATGACAGTCAAATAGGCAAAAAGCTATTGGCTTTCTCTAAAATGGAAGCCATGGCAGCGGAGGAATTGATAAGTCATCTAATTTGCTCTGAATGATGAGAAATATAATAAAACCCGAGATGCTTCCAAAAATCATCGCGAGGATAAGAAAATGAGTCTTCCTTTTAGGAACGCATTTTGCAACCTTAAAGGAAGACTGATTTAATAGGTTAGAAATTTGAGTTGGAACCTCCTTTTACGGAATATTCAACCCTCACTGAAGTGAATCTTGTAGAGGGGGAGAAGTCATAAGAAATTTCAATCTGATTCCCATTAGACGACCATTGGGCTTTATTAGAATCGCTAATACGTGGCGAGCCATACTTATCCGTCAAATTGAAACGCATCTCTTCAAATATACTTCGATATGTTTCTGACGACTCCCTTACAAACCTATCGTACATAGGGTTTGAATATGCATTCCCAGGAATGTATGTGTCAAGAGGATAGGATGTAGAGCTGACGAATACAACCTTATAAAGCTTATTGCCCTTAAACCAAAAGTTTGCCTGATTAAATGAGCAATTTCCTAATTTTGGTTTATTGACTTTATAATAGCGTTCTCCATTTTTTGAGGTATTCCAACTTCCGGATATTTTAGAAGCTACCACGGATTCTGAATCCCCTAAATTGACGCCGTACACGGATGATATTCGAGATTGAGCGTTTGCGGACGCACATCCGATTAGGCATAATAGCATTGTAAGAAAAAACTGTCTAATCACAGTAATCATAGTCTAAACTATTATTAATAATTATAATAATATCCATTTTAATTGGATTTACCGGTTCCTCCACATCTGCTGCATTTACCGGTACCACCACAGTTTCTACACGGGTCTTTTCTCCCATGCACATTTGTGAAATATCCTCTTCCATGACATACACCACACCTTCCAGTGCCTCCACATGACCGACAGCGAGAAGAGGTGTATTGTTCTGAATAAGTACTGGATTCTTCCTGTTGTGTCTGAGTATTGTTTGTAGCTAAGGCAACTCCGACAAGTAATAGGATGGAGCTGAATAAAACAATTAATTTCCTTTTCATGATTACAAAGAGTTTAGTCTTACAGCCCATTCAACCACTATAAAATAAAAGAGGCGTGGGCTGATATGCCACGCCTTAAGTAGAAGGTGGTCGGATTACCTTTGAAAGCAGATGTGGGATATGCAGCTCCACGCGTATACGCGGAGTCCGCTAAGCCAACTTCTTGCTTTCTTGAGTAAGTTTCCGACGCTTCTCTACTACAAGATGATGGGCATAACGCCTCTTATTAACTATGTCTCGAATTAATGCGCATTAATTCATTCGCAAATGTAATAATTTTTTTCAAACTATCAAAACCAACTTCATTTTCTTTATTCTGGAAACAATATCGCGAGACTACGGGGCATTGTATGCTTATAGATTTTTGTTAATTTTGCATTCTAAAGTCAGAAACAAATGGAAGAAAACAACCTTATTAACTCCTCTC
>CAZXGU010000264.1:0-2855 GCA_964640375.1 uncultured Sangeribacter sp.
CGAACCCTCGGATACGAAGCCAAAAACAATCAATGAACCGCGGAGCGGTTCCATTATGGCAGCCGAGGGAGGGCTAATAGTAGCTCTTGCAGTGCCGGGTGACCGATATGAGGTGGAACCGCTCCGCGGTTGCTGTCTCTCATTGGACAGTAGCCGAGGGTTCGGCTTCGCCGGAACCCCCGGTTAATAGAAAGTGCAACCGCTCCGCGGTTAATTTCGAGTTTTTTTAGTAATTTTGAGACAGATTAGGAATAGCTCAATTTTGAACAGATTAGGAATAGCTCAATTTTGAGACAGATTAGGAATAACTCAATTTTGAGACAGATTAGGAATAACTCAATTTGGCGCCAAATTTTGAATGATATGAAAATGATGTCTTTGATGAGGATGAGAAAACTCTTTTCAGGGAGCTTTTTGAGAATAAGCATTTGCTCGATTGGCCTGCTCTCTTTTTTCTGCCTGCTTTTCGCTCTCTCTTCTCTCTCCTCTTGCTCGGGAGGAAAGGGAAGGGATGGAGGAGCCGGAAAGGGGGATTTTGCCGAGACGGCAGGAGGCGAGATGGATTCGCTTTTATATGCCAAGAATCTTAGGATTGAGAAATTTATCCCCTCACAAGGAGGCGCTAATGAGAGCGAGAGAGAGAAGGGGGGCAATGGCGATAGTGGCGATATATATATCGCCACGGTCAGAAACCCATGGGATACGGTGAAAAGGATGGAGAGATATATCCTTGTGCCGAAAGGAATGGATATCCCCCAGGGATTGCCGGAGGGGACGGTGGTGAGGGTGCCGGTTGATAGGGCTTTGGTATATTCTTCGCTTCATGGAGGTCTGATTAAGGATTTGGGCGCAGCCCAGGCTATAGGGGGTGTTTGCAATGCCCGATATATAACCGACAAAAGCCTGCGTGAAAGGATAGCGAAAGGGGAGGTGGCTGATTGTGGCGAAGGGATGAATCCTGATATTGAGAAGATAATCCAGCTGCATCCGGAGGCCATTCTGCTTTCGCCTTTTGAGAATAATGACAGATATGGGAAGGTGACGCAGATGGGGATTCCGATTATTGAATGTGCCGATTATATGGAGACCACCCCTTTGGGACAGGCTGAATGGATGAAATTCTATGGATTGCTTTTTGGCAAGGGGGAGGAAGCCCGGCAACGGTTTGAGGGGATTGCGAGCCGCTATAATGAGATAAAGGCGGAGGCTTCGAAAAATCCGCGAAAGCCGAAGGTGATGATGGATGCTGTCTATTCGGGAAGCTGGAGCGTGCCGGGAGGGGAATCGACCATGGGAAGGCTTATCGAGGATGCGGGGGGAATCAATCCTTTTGCGGGCTACCGGCAGAGCGGCGGAGTTCCTTTGGCTCCGGAGCGCGTTTTGAAGGAGGCGGGGGATGCTGATATCTGGCTGTTGAGATATAATCAGGGGAGGGATAAGACTTTGGCTGAGTTGGGGCGCGATGCGCCTGTGAATTCGCAATTCAAGGCTTTCCGGGAGGGGGCTGTCTATGGCTGCAACACAGCGGAGATCCCTTTCTTTGATGAGACCCCTTTTCATCCTGATTGGCTGCTGGAGGAGATGGCCGGGATTTTTGCCTCTTCTTCCGACAGCCAAAGGCTATCGGCGCAGAAACAAACGAGAGATAACGGGGCAAGCCGCTCAACAGGGGATAACGGGGCAAGCCGCTCAACCGGGGATAATGCAACCAAGGGGGCGCAGGCAGGGGATCATAAATATTTTAAAAAGCTGGAGAAGGAATGAGATTTATTATTTTGGCTGTTTTGGGGGTCGGGCTTTTTCTGCTTAATCTCTTTGTGGGATCTGTGAAGATTCCGGCGGGGGAGGTTATGGATATTCTTCTGCATGGCGATGCTGAGCAGAATCCTTTGGCTTTTATCATCTTGGGAAGCCGGTTGCCCCAGGCGGTGACGGCTCTCTTGGCCGGAGCGGCTCTGACCACTGCCGGCCTACTGCTGCAGACGGCTTTCCGCAACCCCTTGGCTGGTCCTTCGATTTTGGGTATCACCTCCGGAGCAGGATTGGGCGTGGCGTTGGTGATGCTCCTTTTTGGGGGAACGGTGAGTTTCGCCGGTTTTTCGGCAGGTGGATATGTGGCCGTGTTAGTAGGGGCTTTGGCAGGAAGCTTGGCTGTGATGGGGCTGTTGTTGCTTTTCTCTGTTTGGTTGAAGAGCGATCTGATGTTGCTGATTGCCGGCATCATGACGGGTTATCTCACCTCTTCAGTTGTGACATTGCTCAATTATCTCTCCTCGGCGGAGGGGATTCAGAGCTTCACAATATGGGGGATGGGCACATTCGGGAGCGTTTCGAGAGAGCAATTGCCTCTTTTCTCCTTAACTATAGGGATTGGGCTATTTCTTTCTGTTCTACTGATGAAGCCTTTGAATATTATTCTCTTGGGAGAGAATTATGCTCGCAATTTGGGGGTTAACATGCAGATTGTTAGGAATGTCTTGCTAATAGCGACCGGGGTATTGACTTCTGTTGTGACAGCTTTTTGCGGGCCGATAGGATTTATCGGTTTGGCGGTGCCGCATGTGGCGAGGATGATATTTCGGACCTCGGACCATCGGGTGATAATTCCCGGGTGTATATTGACGGGAGGGGTTGTGGGGATGGCTTGCAATCTGCTTTGCATCTTGCCGAGGGATATGATGTTGCCGCTGAATGCTGTGACGCCGCTTATAGGGGTGCCGGTAATCTTATGGGTTATTTTCAGGAGGAGAAATTGATAGCCTCCTGTACTCCTGTCCTCCTGTCAGAGAAAAAATAATTCTCCTGTCAGAAAAGGGGGGGAATCCATCTGCGAAGAGCGTAGCTCCTTGTTCTGC
>CAZXGU010000265.1:0-2813 GCA_964640375.1 uncultured Sangeribacter sp.
CGGCATCACCGCCGACGAAACCGTCGTCCCCTTCCTCGGCTTCGACTCGAAGGCATTCCTCTTCTCCGACGTCTACATCCCGATGAACGCCATCTATTTCATCGCCTGCGGACTCTGCACCTCCGTCATGTGGGGCGCCATCTTCAACCTCTCGGTCCAAGGCCTCGGCAAATACACGTCGGTCGCCTCGGGTCTGTTCATGACCATGGTCTGCGGCGGCGGAATCCTGCCCTTCATCCAGGGCCTCCTCGTCAAAGGCGACAACGTCCTGCCCAGCTTCTGGCTCGTGGCCGCTCTCACCATCTACCTCATCGTCTACGCCCTCTTCCTCTCCCACCCCCCGCGCACCCAGCCCCAGGAAGAAGAAGACCTCTGCGAAGACGGCGTCGAAATCAAAGCCTGACCCCAATCCAACCCGATACAACGACGGGATCGCGCCCATGCGGCGCGGTCCCGTCGCTGCCACAGCGCCGCATCCGCGGCAAAACGCCGCCGCGTCTGCGCCCCCCGGAGTTCTCCGAGATCTCCGAGATCTCCGATCGTGTGCCCTAAGGGGTAGCATCTACCGCGGCAAGGATTTTTAACAGGAGGGAGATTTTTTTGTGTTTTTTTAGTGTTATTTCCTGACTTTGACAGAGCATGGATGGGTGATTTCGCGAAAGGCTGATTATTAAGGTGTAAGCGATTTTTGATTCTTAAAATTGGGTGACCCACGGTTAAATTTTGTAAATTTGCGGTATGTTTATACACCGTAAGCTAAATAGAAGTGGGTCATTAAGCGTTCAGGTCCTTGAAAAAAGGAGCGGACGTAATATTTTGATACGCTCTTTTGGGGCCTCCAAAGACGAAGAAGAGCTTAGGATCATGGAGCAAGAAGCCTTTGATTTTATTGCACGTTATGGAGGACAAGGAGTACTGGATTTTACCGGGGCTTTTCAGGACGAACATGCCATGGCCGCCGAGCGGATCTTCAACCGCATTGTCGACATCAGACAGGACGCTCCACGCTTGATTCTCAGCAGGGTATATGATAGCATTGGTTTCGGGGTAATACCGGATGGGATTCTGCGCTCTCTGGCAATAGCAAGGGTATGTGAGCCAAGGAGCAAGGTTGCGACAGTAGAGTATCTTAAGCGCTGTTTCCGTGAAGACTATCAACTCCATCACATTTATCGCTATATGGACGCTCTTTACGACACTCAACGCGATATGATACAGCAAATTAGTGTGGAGCATACGCGCAAGCTCCTGGGTGGTAGAATCGGTATCGTGTTCTATGACGTGACGACACTTTATTTTGAGAGCGCACGCGAAGATGTTTTGCGTTCACCCGGATTCTCGAAAGATGGAAAGACATCAGAGTCTCAGATCGTGTTGGGCTTATTGGTGAGCAGGGATGGATATCCGTTGTCCTACACAATTTTCAACGGATCGCAATACGAGGGACGAACAATGATACCGATAATCGACGACTTCGTACAGCGCTTTTCGCTGACGGATTTCATTGTCGTGGCCGATGCCGGACTGCTGTCAAGGAAAAACATAGCGATGATCAAGCAGGCAGGCTACAAATTCATCCTCGGAGGCCGGATAAAGAAAGAATCAAAGATGGTTCAGGACTGGGTTCTCGCTCTTGATAAAGACCCGAAAGTTCTACATGAAAGGATCATCAACGGAGATGAACGTATCATAGTGAGTTATTCCGAACAACGTGCCGCCAAAGACCGTCACAACCGCGACAAAGGTATCCAGCGCCTACGTAAAGCCTATAGTTCAGGCAAAATCAAGAAACAGAACGTCAACCAACGCGGGTACAACAAATTCCTGATCATTGAAAACGATGTCATGGTGAGCATTGACGAAGCAAAAATTACCGCCGATGCACAGTGGGACGGTCTGAAAAGCTACATCACCAACACCGGGCTGCCTGCTTCGGAGGTCATCAACCAATACCACGGACTGTGGGTTGTAGAGCGGGCCTTTCGGATAACAAAAGGCAACCTCGAAGCCCGACCCATCTTCCATTTCTCCGAGCGCCGCATCGAAGCCCATATCTGCATCTGCTTCGTGGCCTACAAACTTTATAAAGAATTAGAACGCATCCTAAAACTTCTTGGGATCGATCTAAGTGTTGATAAAGTTCTTGACATCGCCAAAACCATTTCGACCGTAACGATTAAGCTCGAGGATGGTACGACTTACACTCGAACACTACTCAATACCGCTGAAGAACGATTACTCGAGCCTCTTCTGCCTCAATAAAACGTTTTGGGTGACCCATTGTCAAAGTCAGGAGGACGGACCAAAACAATGGAGTTAGTCGTTTCAATCGTCGTTTTCTTCGCCGGACTTTTCTCACGAATAGCCGAATGGTTCTGCTGAACTGAAACAGCGCGAAGCCGAAGCCCCGCGCTGTTAGTTATTATGAGTTATACTATTCAGAACGATTGCATCATTTGACCAATCTCATCAATGGTATTGCTCTTATCGATCACTTGATTGAGAGCATCCAGCGATGTTTTAAGCATGAGATCAATCTGTTCTTTGGCAGATGCATCGAGCGCGTCGTATCTAAGACCCTGATCGGCGAGCGTCGAGTGAACTGCCGCCTTAACAAAATTCGACATTGTCTTTTTCAGCAGTTCCTTGTCAGCCTGAGTGAGTTGCTGACTCCCGACTTCGGGTGAAACATCATTCAACGGATTTGTCAGTTCGTCAATATTTACTTTTTTGCCGGCCCGGATATTTGCACAGAACTCATCGAGCAATCCGCAGAGCTGACGAATCTCCGGAGAGGCAGTTACCGACGATGT
>CAZXGU010000266.1:0-2770 GCA_964640375.1 uncultured Sangeribacter sp.
TGTGCTCGCGAGTCGTTCCTTTCCAGTCTTATATAATTATAGAATGGAAAGACTCCCAAGCACAAAAATTGGTCACGTAGTTCCCGTATTCACAGAAAGGACGAATTTTCACAGAAATCTTTGCTTCTTTCCGTACGCAGGATTGAAATGGATTTTCCGCCAATGGCACGCAAGATTTTCTCCGTACGCAGGATAGAAAAAGATTTTCCGCCAATGGCACGCAAGATTTCTCCTGTCCCGCCTCGGAGAGGTTAAAGATGGAGAACCCCAGTATAAGGAAGCGCAGCGACCGTGCTGGGGAGGAGAGCCCCAGCATAAGAGAGCGCAGCGACCGTGCTGGGGATGACCGATGAAAGAACCAACAAAGAGCAAATGCAATAACGAAATATAATACTGTAACTTAACTCGCTTATATAGAATGTTTAACGTGAAAAATTACCTTAATTGGCAAGTGGCTTGCGCCATGCTTGGCGCCGCCTCGCTGTTCGCTTCATGCGACAGCGTGATCTATGATGACCTCGAGCCTTGCGAAACAAGGCACGCCCTCCGTTTCCAATGGGACACCAACATGGTCGGCGTCGATGCCTTCCGCGGCAACGTCCATTCTGTGGCCGTCTATGGTTTCGATAAAAACGACCGCCTCGCTTTCCAGTTTGAAGAGAAAGGCGACGCCCTCGCAATGCAGGGCTATACCCTCGCCCTCACCGGAATTGAACCCGGCGAATACACCGTCGTGGCTTGGTGCGGTCTCGACAACGACGCAACTGATGAGTCTTTCATCGTGGCTGACACCGAGATTGGCAAAACAACCCGCGAAGAACTTATCTGCCGCATGGAGCGCGAAATCGAAGGCGGAGTGCATTATTCACGTGAACAGCTCTACGACCTATACCATGGCACCGCATACGGTGTCTCTATCTACGACAGCACAGATATGGAAAACCAAGGCGATCATGTCTATCTTGTGCCCCTAACTAAAGACACCAACAACGTCCGCATCATGCTTCAGCAGATGGATAAAGATGTGCATGTTGACGATTTCTTATTTACAATCGAGGAGGCTAACGGAACTCTCGGTAGCGAAAACGATATCCTCCCCGATCAAACAATCAATTATGAACCTTTCCATACAGATGAAGGTATTGCCGGAACAATCGAAGGCACCACACGTGCCGACGGCGCTGTTGAAGGCTTGGGAATAGCAATAGCCGACCTAAAGATGAGCCGACTTATGGCTCGCCGCAATTCAGTTCTTACAATCCGTAATACTGACGGAAGCCGAGTTCTACAGATCCCAATGACTCAATATGCCCTCCTTGCCAAAGGTTTTGAGGCTGAAGGTTTCACAGATCAGGAATACCTCGACCGTCAGGACAACTACCGTTTGATGTTCTTCCTCGACTCCTATGGCAACTGGCAATCGTCGAGAATCGTGGTCAACTCCTGGACCATCTATAAGCAATCCGGAAATCTGAAATAAGGCTCATCAGCAAACTAACTATGAAACTCAAGAATTTATATATAGCTCTCGGCCTCTCGCTGCTTTTGCCCTCCTGCAAGAGCGACGAGCCGGCGCCCGTGGAGATGCAGGAGAAGCCTTATGTCACCTTCACCCTCTCCCTCTCCGGCAAGAGCTCACGAAGCGGCGACCCGTTTGGCCATGCCTGGTCGAACGATGGTGATGATGCTGGAACAGCTTTCGACAATAAGATTAAGAGCGTGACTCCGGTGCTCTACGCTGCGCCCAGTGACGAATTGGTGACAGAATACCCTGTAGGCGAAATCACAGATATCAAGCGAGTGGTGAGCCCCGGTGTTTTCTCCGAAGACTTCGAAAGCGACACCGATGGAACAGTAACTTTCATCGGCGCTCTCAAAACTGATTTCAGCATCTCTCAGCTGCAGCAAGGAAAGTATCGCCTGGTGGTTTATGTCAACTCTGATTCCCAAGACCTCTGCGGCGGCGGTATCAATATAAAGAATCCTGCCACAACAGTTTTCCACCATCATGGAAAGGCCGGCGACAAACACACGGAGAATGGCACTGAATATTTCTTTAACGGCATCCCGATGTATGGAGTGGCTGATGTGAGCTTCGCAAATATCACACCTGCTGACCATCCAACTGCCGAAACGGCCTATACCCTGCAAGATAAAAGCGGAGGCGATCTTGTAATCCCGATGCTCCGTTCAATGGGTAAGGTCAGAATCACCGTTGACAAGGCTAATAAAGGCGAAAAGGATGCTAAAGGACAGTCGATTTGGTTAGGTGACACCCGTAAGGTAAAATTACAGGAATTCACCATCTCCAAGCATAACACCAAGGGATATGTGGTGCCGAAGGGATGGGATAAGAAATCTTCGGTAAGTCAGCTTAACACCAGCACTGCTTTCTATCCGGTAGCCGCAGATTACAACCATGGATGTACGGTTAATCCCGGAACGTCAAATGATGGAAACCAGTCGGATCTTCTCCAGTTCTATCTCCCTGAGACGGTAAATAACACTCCCACCGGCACTTCAACCGAAGACGATGCCATAAAGCTGACAGTGAAATATTCAATCGATGGAAACGATGATGAGGATGACTGGCTCAAAAACGAATTCTATATCTCCTTAGGTGGCGCACTGAAGGATGCAACCGGTGGTTATGTGACTCAATGGGACATCTTCCGCAACACCATCTACGAGTTTAACATTGTCAAAGTGAGAGACAACTTCTCGTTAGACCTTCAAGTGAGTGTGAAAGACTGGGGATACCACAAAATCT
>CAZXGU010000267.1:0-2749 GCA_964640375.1 uncultured Sangeribacter sp.
ATATTACAACTATTACGATTGCCGAAACAATCCATTTGAACTTAGTATCACTCATTAGCACTCAATACATTAACGGATATCTTATTATTTATCAAAGGACTTTAAGATAGGATTGATTTTTAATGGCAAATAATCAGTCAGAAAACCTTGTAGTTTTTTTCGTTCTATAACCTCTTCGATTAAATTTATTTCGCCCAAAGGGATTCCATTCCCAAAATCGGTCCATATTTGCGGATGTTTTAGATTATACAGGAGTATGGAATACTCAAAAAAATCTATGTTCTTATCTTTTCGTTTCAAAAGCACCCTAAGATAAAAATCTATAGCCTTTGCAGCTTTATAAAACCGATTTTTATCATTTCCAAAGACTGAGCCAATAAAACAAGCAATACACTCCCCTGCCTCATGCAAGCCTATACCATCAGAATAGCACAGAAATGCTAATATAAAGCAAAAACTCTCAATAGCATGGTTCTCCATTGCGCTCTGGGCATAATTTTTAGGAGGACCTAGCACTAATCCATTCAAGACTCCAGCACATCCTACAATCTCGCTAGTCAATAGATATATATTCATATCTTTTTCAGTAGGCTCAATCATATTACCATCCTTTATGAATTAATACATTTACTACTTTCCACACCTGCTTAATCATAGACTTAGGCAGCTCTTCATCTTCCGCCTCGGGATTATAGGAGTGGCAGGTCACATAATTTTTAGGGTCGGGCCCGTATTTAAGTACCTGCTTAGTGATTCGACGTCCATCGGTAAGCCAAAGTACGAAATCGCTTCCATAGCCAAAATACTCGCGCCAGCCTTCAATCTGACCAATCTACATGATTGCTCCGCCAGGGATGTATGTTGCTATTGAATTTCCCGACTGCATAATCGCAACGTCGCCCGGACGCGCATCAGGAAATGGAATCATCCGCTCTAAATACTGCTCAGATGCATCTATAGTATTAGGAGAGTAGACTCCACCAACACTATCAATATGCACCAGAGGAATGAATGTAGACTTCTCCCCTTCCGTTTTGTAATCCATTTCTTCCTCATCATTATTGTTGGTGGATTCGGCTTCATCGTTGAGCATAGAGCCTTCGCCCGTCAGGAGCCAATGGACATTGAAAAACGGAAAGTTTTCCCAAATAGATTCCATCAATCCTTTCGTAAGACGCGTAGTATCACCTTTCATGGCAGAGGAAAGATGCGTATCTCTCCATCCTATTGCGTTTGCAAATTCTTTTTGAGTATGGATACGACCTGTATTACGCAAATATTCATACGCAGCTTTTAAGCGTGGGAGTAATTCTGACCGGGCACTCATTTTTTGGTAGTTTATATTTCCATTATCATTGCAGTGTTTTACGGCACAAACACCACCTTGCTAAATTTAAACCCTGTGCCGAGGGTATTTTAGAGCTTTGTTAGAACCTATAAATGCCTTTTTATGGATTCCCTTACGTGTTGTTCTCAATGATTCTTCTACTGGCTTTCGGCGCATCTATTTACTCGCCTTACGAGAGCTTTGATATTTAAAACTTTCCTGTATACCGTTTTATAGAACTTCGAGGCATTGGCAGTTTGACGATGCTATCTCTTGATGAAGGAGCTCAAAGCCATTAGGGTAGAAGACGAGAGAAACCTATTCTTTCTCTATGCGTCCAAACTCATAACCAAGAACCAGCGTAATCAGAGGAGTGACTATTTCCCAAATCACTCTTAAATCGCTTGTTATATCTGGTACCTTATTTTCGCAATCGCGAAAACACCAATAGTTGATCACTACTAGAACAGTAACTATGATGGCAGCCCAAAACGACCAGTGTATAACACATTTTGCTACATAATGCTTTGGGTGCTCTTTGGGCTGCTTAAAAGGCATGGATTTTTTCACCCATTGACTTTTTGCACCTTGTTGTTTGTACCATGGTTTATTTCCAGTCTCAGGTTTTGCCATAATTACTTGCGTGTAAGAAATGAGTAATGAAGAAGTCGATTCCCATCTTTCGCATCAAATGTGCGAAGAATCAGACTCAAATATATAATAGATCCATCATCTGATTTTGCGACTTCCACGGGTTCAAACATGCCTGTTATACCACGCGTAAAGTTGACCATCTTTATAACCATGGTATTATCCACAATTTCTTGCGAGATATCGCTTTTGCCAGAGTCATCCGACAAGAAACGAATTTCGAGATACATAGGGTCACTTCCGTCTTCCTCAAAATTAAACTTAACGGTCTCATTATTATAAATTATAAAAGAACCATTACGAATAATGGTATATGAGCCTATTTCCTCTTTAATATCTATTGCCATAAGTACATATAATTTAAGGTGAAAAATCACCAGTTTGTTAATAAACATTAATGGTAATATTTATTACCCATTAAACTTGCATGGTAATATAATTTACCATACCTTTGCGTTGTTAAAGCTTACTAACCGCAAAGATAGAATAAAAAACATTAACAATGGCAACATTAGATATAAAAACGCGAGATAAGCTAAAGCCGATGATGCGTGAAATGGCTGTAGGCGATGTGCTCAGAGTGCCATTCAGACGCACAACCACCAATCATCTTAAAGTGGTCGCCAACGAGCTTAAGAAAGAAGACGGGCAAGTTTACACCGTGAAATCTGAGGGCCAAGTGATATATCAGCTTGTAACCCGCATAAAATAGACACCATTAACACCATCCACTATGAGCAAAGAGACATTGAAAGAGATTATGAGCATGGC
>CAZXGU010000268.1:0-2747 GCA_964640375.1 uncultured Sangeribacter sp.
CGATCATTTCGCGGAGAAGGTCGTTACCTTCACGTGTACGTTCACCCACACCGGTGAAAACCGAGAAACCGTCATGACCCTTGGCAATATTGTTAATAAGCTCCTGAATAAGCACAGTCTTACCAACACCCGCACCACCGAACAAACCGATCTTTCCACCTTTGGAGTATGGCTCAAGCAAATCAATTACCTTGATACCGGTGAAAAGAATCTCCTGAGAGATTGCCAAATCTTCAAATGCCGGAGCAGGTTGATGAATCGGACGCTCGTTTTCATCATTGAGTTTGCCAAGAAGGTCGATGGGTTGACCAAGAACGTTAAGAAGACGTCCCTTGATTTGGTCGCCTGTGGGCACCGAAATTGGATGACCGAGGTTTATCACTTTTACACCTCGGCGCACACCATCCGTACTTTCCATTGCCACACATCTTACAATATCTTCGCCAATGTGCTGCTCAACTTCAAGCACCAATTCCTCACCATTGTCGCGTTCCACTTTCAGGGCAGCATAGATTGGGGGAATATTCTCCTTCCCTCCCTCAAAGGTGACATCGACCACCGGACCGATCACCTGCGTTACTGTGCCGTAATTTGCGCTCATATCTTATAGAGTCTTATAGAGTCGTTTTTATAATCGTTAATTAGAAATGCCAACCGAATGCTACACACAATGTCATCAGCAAAAGGTTTGCAAGGGAGAATGGCATCAGATATTTCCACTCGAACGATAGCATCTGGTCAATTCTTACGCGTGGGAATGTCCATTTAAACCATATAATCACAAAGGAGATGAAGAAAGCCTTGCCCAAGAACCATACGATTGAAGGAATCCAATTCATCACTGCGTTAAATCCTTCCCATCCGGGAATGTGGAATGGCATCCATCCTCCAAGGAACATCAGCGAAGCGATACCCGACACAATGAAGAGGTTTAGATATTCTGCCAGATAGAAGAAACCGAAATGAATACCTGAATACTCCGTGTGGTAGCCAGCTGTCAGCTCATGCTCTGCTTCGGGAAGGTCGAACGGACCGCGGTTGGTTTCTGCCGTGGCCGCAATTACATATATGATACATGCTATTATGGCCGGGATATGTCCTGTAAAGATAAACCATCCGTTTGCCTGTTCAAGAACAATGTCGTTAATATTCATGGTTCCGGCAAGCACTACCATGGTGATGATAGAGATACCCAAAGAGAGCTCATAACTTACCATCTGTGCACCGCTTCGCATCGCTCCGATAAGAGTGTATTTATTATTAGAGGCCCATCCTGCAAGAAGGATACCAAGCACACCCACCGAGCTGACAGCAAGCACAAAAAAGATTCCGATATTCCAGTTGATGATTTGCAAGCCATTGCCCCATGGCAAACAAGCCAACATTACAACCGAAGAGGTGATGATAATATAAGGAGCCAGCTTAAAGAGGAACCGGTCGGTGTCTTTCAGACTGATAAGCTCCTTAATAAGGATCTTAAACATATCTGCAAATACCTGTAGCAGACCCCAAGGACCAACACGCATCGGGCCAAGACGACACTGGAACCAAGCACAAAGCTTACGTTCATAAAGAATATAGAACAGTGCAAGCACTGTATAAGTGAGTAGGATGAGAACAGCAATCAGCACACACTCGATAGTAATTCCGAGCCATTCTGGTGTGCCAAGCCCCATAAGCCAGTTATTGAAGGCTGCCGTCCATTGTCCGAAGTTAAACATCTTGTTTAAATTATTCTATTTGGATTATACGTCTGTTATTATTACACTCTTCTCTTTATCGGTCGATATCGGGAATCACGAAATCGAGCGCCGCGCCTATAGTGATTAAGTCGGCTATCATGTTTCCCTTGCAGCAGAGATCCATCACGCCTACGAGGTTGAAGCAAGGGCTCTGGAAATGAACGCGATAAGGATTCTTGTTGCCGTCTGATTCAATAAAGACACCGAATGTGCCACGGCTGGCTTCTACTTGCTGATACCATCTGCCGACTGGCAGTTTGATTATCTTAGGAACCTGAGCGCGAATATCTCCCTCGGGAATATTATCCACAAGTTGAGCAAGAATACCGATGCTCTGCTCAATCTCTTTCATGCGCACCATGTAGCGACTGTAGGAATCGCAGCCATCCAGAAGCACCTCTTCAAAATTAAGTTCTGGATAGATTGAATATGGATGTTTCTTGCGACAATCGCAGCTCCAATTGGAACCACGTCCGCTCGGACCCGTAATAGCATAATTAATTGCGTCATGCTTTGGAAGGATTCCAACACCCTTCAAACGGTTCTTTGCTATGAGGTTATTAGAGAATACATTATGATATTCCTTCAAGCGATCAGGCATAATCTCTATCAGATGCTTCACATCTTTAGTGAAATCCGGATGAAGATCAGCAATTACACCACCGATCACATTATAATTCATCGACATGCGTGCGCCACAAGTCTTCTCAAAGATATCGAGAACCAATTCACGCTCACGGAATCCATAGAAGAAAGCGGTGGTGGCACCAAGGTCCATTGCCGTGCAACCGAAAGAAAGGAGATGTGATGAGATACGCATAAGCTCGTCCATCATCACACGAATCACTTGAGCCCGACGAGGAACTTCAAGTCCCATAGCTTTTTCGATACACATACAGAGACAATGACGATTCTGATGAGCCGACATGTAATCCATACGATCGGTGAAATGAAGAATCTGCGGGTAAGTGAGATCTTCACTAAGCTTTTCGATGCCACGGTGAA
>CAZXGU010000269.1:0-2742 GCA_964640375.1 uncultured Sangeribacter sp.
CGGAATTATCTAACCCATAAAGTAGTCTATCCAGTTCTTTCAATCCTGTAGGTATTCCCACAAAATTATTGGGGTTATTCGAAGCATCGACCACATCCTGTAGTGAGGCGTCTAAAATATTTTTTATTTCAATCATAATCTATAAAAGTTAATTATTTTCGCAACGTTCTAGCGTTTGTATTAAGAGCATTTAATACACCCATATCGACAATCCCCTATAAGCATTTACTGAATATAATCAGTCATTCTAATGATCCTTAGAGCAAAACCTTTACTCTTATATTTTAATATACTCTTCTTCATACTTTTTAGGTTATAAGTTATAGTGAGATTTAAGTTATAAGTGATAGTGAATAGTGAATAAGTTTGATTCGATGGCATCCCGACTCCTATTTACTATCCCCTATTCACGATTCACTATTACTTATTCACTTTCCCTTATCACTTAACTTATTCACTATTCACTTTTACTTATCACTTAATTTTGGTTACGATGTCGCCGTAGAGGGTGGTTTTGAGTTTGTTGCGTCTAAACACCTTGGTGTGATTAGACGCAACAAAACATTGTAACAATATGATTCTCAATTATGAGTAGAATCGCCATTAGTCTTTGCGTCTAAATTTGCGTCTAAATTTGCGTCTAAATTTGCGTCTAAATTTGTATCTACAAGCCACCAGTTAGAGAATTTGCCTCTCGTCTCATTAGCTAACCAACCTTTATGTTTCCATTTCTGCAATAGATTGCGAATTTTATCTTTTTTCTGACTCTCGTCCAATTGATCGGAAAGATTGTTCCATAACAAAGCGTCTATCTCACTACGTGTAAGCTTTTTATGATCATTTAAGGCTTGTTCCAACGAATGCCAGCAAGAGTTTTCTTCAAGTCCTTTATGGTGAGAATACTCAACCTTTTTACCTGTCTTAGCAGCAAGATTCTTACATATGAATATGTTGGGCTTTTTGCCTTCAACCAAATGAAGTTTTCTTAAATGAGCTACTGCCTCAGAGGAAACCGACTGACGTTTCTGAATTCTGTCCAAAAGATAAGCATCTGTTAAAGACACAGAAGCATTCTCAATAAGGAGCATACTGTAATCTTCATCTATTACAACGCCTGGCATATTTAACACCACTCGTGTATCGTTTGATCCTTCATAGTCTGGCATGGGAAGGAAGCGTTCTCTTTGTCTTAAAAATAGGTTGTGAATCCCATAACCGAGGGTGTCCACCATCTTTATATTAACCATCGCGTTCATTAAGGCACGATTGCGGTATTTGCTTGGACGTTTCTTCCCTTCTATATATTGTGTGTAGTCTTTATAGTAGAAATTCCCGGCATTCTCAAAAACCAATTTTTCATTGGTCTCCGTCACTATTATACGTTCATTTAAAGTATAATCTTGGTGGAGAATGCAATTATGAAGACCTTCTAAAATACTTCTGGTGTCGTACTTCCAAACTTCAGCGGGTATAAGACTATTCCGAGGATAAATTTTAAAACGATAGTTCCGAATGCGTCCTAACAACTCTGTGGTTGAAAGCACAAATGGAATTGAGAATATGTCACCAAATATTTCCCCATTCTGTTCGCAATTCCATACGATTTGAGAAATATGTGGAATTTTTGAAACACTTTCTTCTTTACCGACCAGAAGAAGGGTTGCTCGGGTTATTCCTCCATCAATTGTGATATAAGCTTTATCAAGGAAAACACTATCCTCCATGGCGTCACATTGCATCGCAAGATGGGGATATCGTTGTTTGTATCCCTCTCTCGCTACTGCTATAGCTTTGGGATCAAGATCTTCAAGCGTAGCACCTTCTACAATCTCTGCAGACCAATCAACTTCGGAATTATAAAGACTCCGCATCCATTCAGGATATTGTTCCAGCGAAGTTACGTTGCTGTCAACCCTGATATAGGCTTTCCATTTAAACATGGTCGGCTCTCCTTTTGCTCGTGGTATTCGAAGCCTAACGATACGTTGGACACCATAATATTGGAATACCTCAAATTGAAAGTTAATTTTGGGCGTAATTTCTCGTCGCAAAGTCAAATCCAATGATTGTTCACCTTTAGCTTTTTCTTCATTCTCAGCGAAAGTTGTGCCTAAAATTCTAAATGTCTTGTCCTCAACTCCGAAATATAGGTATCCATAATCTTCCCCATCCAGGCATGCTCCATTAGACAGAGCAGAGATATACCTCCCGATTCTCTCATATTCAAGATAATTGGACTTGAATTCAAGAGAGCGACTCTCTTTCTTTACCGCTGCAATTTGATTATCCAGAAGTTGACTGTATCGTTTATCCTTGTCTGTCATATTCACTATCACTTATCACTTAACTTATTCACTATTCACTATCACCTATCACTTAATTTTTGTAACGATGTCGCCGTAGAGGGCGTGATTCTTGATGATGCCATCATCGAGGTTGGGGACTATGCCGCGTTCGGCTACTACTGCGAGGCGGTTGTGGTATTCCTCACATTCTGCTACTTGGGCGCGGAGGGTCTTCAGTTGGTTGCGCTGCTTAGTGGAGAGCGTGGACTCGTTGGCCTGAAGATCCTCGATGCGCTTGTTTAGACGCTCGATGTATGGCAACAGGTAGCGAGAACGGATACGCTCCACTGTGGCCACGTTCATGCGATGAACGTAAACTAATACTTGGAAAGCTCCTTTCTTGGACGCGAACAACCAATAGATGGGTCGGTTCTGATACATCTTCTTATGGTCTTTC
>CAZXGU010000270.1:0-2742 GCA_964640375.1 uncultured Sangeribacter sp.
AAATACGATGTTAGAATATAATTGTGGGCAAGCCGCCCATGGGACCCAAGAGCAGTATTGAGGTTCGGCTCCACTGACTGGCGGTTCTCTTGTCAAAGATCGGGAAG
This sequence comes from uncultured Sangeribacter sp., assembly GCA_964640375.1. GTDB lineage: Bacteria > Bacteroidota > Bacteroidia > Bacteroidales > Muribaculaceae > Lepagella. The sequence continues at coordinate 108 of CAZXGU010000270.1, forward strand.
TTACCCTTTATCATCTAGAGAAACATAAGGTTAGACTAAAATTAGCTACGGCTAATTCCTATTTTAGTAACTTCTAAACCCAGTGGCCTCCGCGATAGCCCTATAGTTAGTTCATTTTCGTGCGCAGCGGGAACATCAATATCAATAACGGTCGCTTGAGGAACGCAGGCATCAACGGCTACGATTGGTCGACTATGGCGTCGTCTAAGCACAACTCTGGCTCAGCCGTACCTAGTGCGTACAACCTCAACTTCAATGCTACTGGTGTCAACCCTTCGAATGGCCCGAACAACCGTTGGAACGGCTTCCCCCTCCGCTGCCTAGCCAGTATTCTAGTGTTCGCGGTTCGGTGCGATCTTTTTACGCAAAATTCCCAAAAATCTTGCCTCATCATCGCCAAATCCCAATTTTCAGGGCAAAATGCTTGACAAAATCAGACTTGTGTGCTACAATGGAAATATAGGCCCATCGGCTTATGCTCTTTAATGTTTCTGCTATCGCGTCTATACCGAATCACCCTCTAATCATTGCGAAAATCGCCCTTTTTATCCCAAAATTCAAAGGACTAAAAAGCGCGAGATCGCAATGATGATTAAAAGGAGGGAAATATCATGAGAAAAATCTCAAAAGCATTGCTTGCTGTACCTATCATTTTCAGTCTTATCGCTCCGAGCCTGACAGTATTCGCTTGGGGTGACAGCAGCGGCGGTCGGCCATCTTACTCATTACAGGAAGTATATGAGCAGGAGGCAGAGTTCGGCAACACGCCGTTCTTCAATTCCGTAGATATCGCTGAAACTGATTATGAGTGGTACAAGGAGACTTTCGATGAAAGTCTCACAGTTGGTGAAGTCACCAACGAAAAGAACTATGTGATTGTTCGCGAGACCGAAAGCGCCGATGCGCAATGGGCCGCCAACGAGATCATAGTAGAGGACGGAAAGACCTACACCATCCGGGCTTATGTCGTCAACGACAACCCGCATGGCGAAGATGCTACAGCCGAAGGTACCAGGATTTGGTTCTCCATCCCGAGGACCTCTAACACCGAAACCAGCGTCAACGGCTTCATCTCCTCCACGAACGCTTTCCCCGAGGAATATGTCGATTATGTCACATTCCGCAGCGAGGAAACCTTCCACTTGGAGTATGTCACCGGGTCTGCCACTATCCAAAATAGCGGCGCAACCAACGGTACTGTACTCGGAGATGAAATCATCAAGACCGCTGGATCTGAAGTAGACGGCGTCCTGATCGGCTACAACAACTTGGATGGACAGCTGCCCGGCGGCAGACAGTACGCCTGCAGCGTAGACATTCAAATAAAGGTCGTCTTCGACCACGGGTTTCTCGTCGAGCAGAAAGCCCGTGTCGTCGGCAGAGGCAAAGAGTGGATCGAAGATTCCATTGATGCCAAAGTCGGCGATATTATCGAATTCCAGACTCAGTATCGGAATTTGAGCGAGGAGTCCCAATACGGCGTCGCCATCCGCGGCATATTACCCGAAGGGCTGCAGTATGTAGAGGGTTCAACCATCCTCTACAATAGCAACTTTCCCGACGGTGAACCGGTCGAGTCGGACGGCATCACCACCAGCGGTATCAGCATCGGCAACTATAGCGCCGGAGCCAACGCTTATGTGCGTTTCCGGGCCGAAGTTATCAGTATCCCCGAAGCCGGCGAGCTGGTCAATATCATCCAGGTGCAGGCCGGAGAAGAACAGCTGATCATGAATGACAGTATTACCATCCGCCAGAGCGTAGATGACAATCGTGCCATACTGGAGATTGCCTTGATTGCCGTTGGAGTTACGGCGCTCATCGTTGTCATAATTGTCGTGTCAGCGCTCCGCTATTCCAAGCGCCGCCACTCCGGAAACAGCTGATCGTGAAGTAGGAACACGGGTACCCCTAAAAAGGTGCCCGTTTTTCTTTGTCCTAAAATATGCTAAAATAACCTCCATGGAGCGTATTGCTAAAGTTTTTCCTTCACCTTATCCCGCCATCTGGGCTTGGGTCATACTCGCCAATATTTTCCTGGGAATTTTTAGCCCAGCCAGCCGCGTCCTCATGATTATTCGCCTAAGTAGTATTTTCCTCTGCCTAGTATATACTAGGCAGATCTTTAAGAAAGATCTCTTACTTCAGCTCACCCTCCTTGTCACTTTTCTCGCCGACATCATTCTCGCCATCAATAATACTGCCGAAATCGGCGTCATCTGTTTTCTCATCGCCCAAGTCATCCATACCGTCCGCTTGAACGGCAAACAGCTCAAAACTCCCATCATTATCTTCAGCTCGCTCGCCTTTATCCTAATTCTCGCCAACTTTTTCCTCCAAATCGTGCCAAATATGTATATTATCTGCACTTTCTACGTCACCGCGCTTGTTTCTAATCTCATTATCAGTTGGCGCTGGCATGTTGCCGAACCGGACAATCTTCACGCCACTTTTGCTCTGTTTGGCTTCCTCCTTTTCCTCTGTTGCGACATCTGCACTGGTGTTTCTTATCTCGCTCTCAGTGCCGCTTTTCCCGCCTTTCTCTATGCCCCAGCGAACTTTTTTGCCTGGTTTTTCTACTATCCCTCGCAAATACTAGTGTCAAACAGTTCAAAGTGTGCTAAAATTACTTAAA
>CAZXGU010000271.1:0-2722 GCA_964640375.1 uncultured Sangeribacter sp.
CTTTAAAGTCCTTAAGGTCCTTAAAGACTTTTGAGACCTTAAAGTCATAAAAATTTTCAAATTATGGAAAACGCTAATAAACCTGCTGCTCCGGAATTTCCCGAGCAGGTGACAGGAATGTATATATTAGCTCAATCGCTTAAAAGATTGGGAATAAATGATGTGTATGGCCTGGTTGGTATCCCTGTGACGGAGGCTGCCTACGCCATGCAGAAGATCGGAATGAATTTCTACGGTTTCCGATTCGAACAGCAAGCCGGTATGGCTGCCGCCACCCACGGCTATCTCACAAAAACACCGGGAGTGCTTCTCACAGTTTCTTCTCTCGGCTTCATGAATGGTTTGACCGCCACAGCCAATGCAACAGTGAACTGTTACCCGATGATTCAGATATCTGGCGCAAGCGACCCTCAGATGGTGGATATGAATATGGGCACCTATGAGCAGCTCGACCAGCTTAACACTGCTCGTCCTTTAGTGAAAGCCGCTTTCCGTTGCAGCCACGCTAAGGATATTCCTGCTGCGGTTGCACGCGCTTATCGTGCGGCTGTCAGCGGTCGCCCAGGTGGTGTCTATATCGATATGACCACTCCGGCTCTCGGGGAAGTGATGGATCGCGCCGAGGCTGAGAAACTTTTCTTCACCCCGGTTGACCCGGCCGCTCCGGTAGTGCCTAACAAGGCTTCTGTGGATAAGGCTGTCGAACTTCTTCTTTCCGCCAAGAAACCTGCAATCCTTTTAGGTAAGGGTGCTGCTTACGCACAGGCCGACGATAAGATTAAGGAGCTCGTGGAAACTTACAAGATTCCTTATCTCTCAATGTCAATGGCCAAGGGTCTTCTTCCCGATAATGGTGAATTGAGTGCTCTCTCTTGCCGTTCAACTATCATGGAGGAGGCTGATGTAGTAATGGTTATCGGAGCCCGTATCAACTGGATGCTTTCATTCGGTAAGGGTAAATGGAACCCCAACGGCAAGTTTATCCAGCTCGATGTCGAGCCCCAGGAAATCGACCGCAATGTTCCTATTGCCGCTCCTGTTGTGGGCGACATCAATGAGTCGCTCGATTGCATCCTGACTGCTTTGAAGGGTAAGACAATGGCGACCGATCCTGCATGGATTCCTGCTCTTCAGAAGGAGAGCGCTGCCAAGAATGCTAAGTTCCAAGCCCGCTTGGCAGATGCAGCCAAGGTTTCGCCAATGACCCACTGGAGCGCTTTGTCGGCCGTAAAACCGGTTCTCGAAGCCAATCCCGATGTAATTCTTGTGAATGAGGGTGCCAATACTCTCGATGACACTCGTGATGCAGTGGATATGTTCCTTCCCCGCCACAGAATCGATTGTGCCACTTGGTCAATCATGGGTATGGGTATGGGCTCAATGATTGGTGCAGCTGTAGCCACAGGCAAGAGCGTGGTAGCCGTGGAAGGCGACTCTGCTTTCGGATTCTCCGGAATGGATTTTGCAACTGCATGCAGATATAAACTTCCTGTAACGGTTGTAATCTTCAACAATGGCGGTATCTACAATGGTGTCGGCGTTAACCCCGGCGGAGGCGACCAACCGGCACCTACCACCCTCGACATTCACGCCCGTTACGACCTTCTCGGAAAGGCATTCGGAGCAGAAAACTATTATGTGGATAATGTTGACGACCTCAAGAAAGCTCTTGAAACTGCCATCGCATCCAAGAAACCTACTATCATCGATGTTCAGCTTGCTGCCGACGCCGGCAAGGAATCCGGTCATATCGGATACCTGAACCCGAAACCGTTGATCGACTACACGGTATAACGACCGTTTAAGCTTCAGGCTTATTTGACTATAAAAATATATCTCGAAGCGGCTCGCCCTGCTTTGCAGAGTGCGGGCCGCTTTTCTAATTATCAAAACTAAGTTTTATGGGAATTTCTCATGTAATATTATACGCAATTGTGCCGATCATCGTGGTGATGCTCGCCGGTTATATAGCCGGTAAAAAAGGTGCATTTACGGGAGCGGATTCCAAGAAGTTCAACAAGGTTGTGCTCGACTTCGCCCTCCCTGCCGCATTGTTCGTCTCCATCGTGCAAGCCTCAAGAGAGGATCTTGCCAAGGATATCAAGCTCACCATCGTCTCGACAGTAGGCATCATGGCCGTCTTTATGGCCGTTTATTTCGTTTTCAGATATTGTTTTAAGAAGAACACCGGAGCGGACGCAGCAGTCTCGGCCTTGATTAGCGGTTCGCCGACAATCGGATTCCTCGGCTTTGCCGTGCTGGAACCTATCTTCGGAACCTCTCCCCGTGTAGCGTTGGTTGTTGCTATCGTTGGTATCGTGGTTAACGCTATCGGTATTCCGGTTGGTCTTTCTCTGATGAATGCTTCTCTTGAGAAGCAGAATCCTAATGCCAACAAAAAGAAGGAAAGCGCCTGGAAGCCTGTGCTCCATGCTTTGGCTCAGCCTGTGGCTTGGGCGCCTATCTTGGCAGTGGTATGGGTATTAGTCGGAATTCCATGGCCTAAGGAGCTTTCTCCTTCATTCGACCTTATCGCAAAGGCTAATGCCTCAATGGCAGTGTTCTCGGCCGGTATCACCCTTTCTTCTATTAAGGTCACTATCAACTGGCAGGCTGTTCTCGGCTCTATCATGAAGATGATTCTTATGCCTGCTGTGATCTTGGTGCTCGGTCTCCTTTTCAAGATGGATCCTATGAACCTCAGAATGCTTGTTGTGGCAGC
>CAZXGU010000272.1:0-2638 GCA_964640375.1 uncultured Sangeribacter sp.
GCACCAAGCCTCAGCTCGTGATCAAGGGTGGTCTTATCAACTGGGCAAACATGGGCGACCCCAATGCTTCCCTTACCACTCCGCAGCCTAAGATTATGCGTCCGATGTACGGTGCCTTCGGCGAGGCTCTTACCAATTCACGCTTCAGCTTCGTTAGCCAGGCGGCTTACGAAAACAACGTTAAGGAGAAATATGGTCTTAAGAGTCTGGTTTATCCAGTTAGAGGAACTCGTCAGCTCACTAAACATGACATGGTGCGCAACACTGCTACTCCTCGCATCGAGGTTAATCCCGAAACATTCGACGTGACTGTTGACGGATATCTTGCAACTGTTCCGCCTGCTAAGGTTCTTCCTTTGGCTCAGCTCTACTGGTTCAGCTAATCTTATTTAAAAGATAAAAGATAATTTTGGAAGGGGCGAAGCTCATATTTTGGGCTTCGCCTTTTTTGCTAAGTAGAGAAAAAAGTTTTTAGGCATTGAACCTTTTCCTAAAGAAAAGACTTTTAACTTTAGAGAAAAATTGTTATCTTAGCATAAAAATAGTAATTATAGAAAAATGAAGGTATATAGCGAAATTTTGGGAAATATGAACCGCGATGCAGAGTGGAAAGAGAAGCTTGCTGATGCGGATATTGATTATATTTTCCTCGACCAATGGACAGCTCAGAAAAGTCGCTTTCTCACAAAAGGCACAAGCGGAGAGGAATATCCCGTTGCGCTGAAACGTCACACACAGGTTGTGGACGGCGATGTGATCTCTTTTGATCCCGAAACTAAGAAGGCAGCTGTTTTGAAAATCGAGTTGAATCCCGTTTTAGTGATCGACCTCGGCTCATTGGCAGATCAGTCTCCCGAAACTATCATTCGCCGTTCCGTTGAATTAGGACATGCAATCGGAAATCAGCATTGGCCTGCCGTTGTGAAGGGCACAAAGGTTTATGTTCCTTTGACAGTGGATAAGAAAGTGATGCTATCAGTGATGGAGACTCATCATCTTGAAGGCGTGGAGTTTGAATTCCAGAAGGGACTGGAGATTATTCCTTATCTTGCTCCACATGAGATTCGTCGATTATTCGGAGGTGCAGGACATGAAAGCCACGCCCATGGCGAAGAGCATCATCATCACCCCACGACACATATTCATTTTGATGAAAACGGTATAGCCCATGAGCACACCCACTGATTCTCATTTTGCAGCAATTTCCCGTCTGCTACAGTTTACAGACTCCACCTTCCCGGTAGGCACATTCTCCTTCTCCAACGGACTTGAAACGGCCGGCTTTGAGAATATGGTTAAAGATGCTGCGACCTTGAAGGAATTTGTGTGGAGTCAGTCGTTGCAGGGAGCGTATAGTGATGGTGTGGCAGCTCTTCATGCCTATCGCGCATTTAAAGAGGGAGATTATGAAAAGATTGCCGAAGCCGACAAAATGTTGCTTCTCTTCAAGATGAACGACGAGGCTCGACTGATGCTGAAGAGGATGGGCAAGAAATTCGCAGAGCTTGCAAAAAAACTCTTTGATAATCCCATCATCGACCGCTGGCTTGAAGAGATAAAGGCGGAAAAGACCCCCGGCTTATTCCCGATAGCTCAAGGGATAGCCTACGCAGCCGCTGGAGTGAGCGAGAGAGACCTTTTTGTGGCCCACCAGTATGGGGTGGTGAATATGGTTCTTTCTGCCGCATTGAGATGCGTGAAGGTTTCTCACTACGATACACAGAAAATTCTCTTCGACCTCTCCGATAGGGTGGAGAGTCTTTATAATGAGGCGAGCCAGATGGAACTGAAGGATATGAACGCCTTCTTCCCCGAGCTTGATATCCTCGCTTCGCTTCATGAAAAGGGAGCAATGCGAATGTTTATGAATTAAAATTCCAAATTAGAAAAAACTATGTCACAGACATGCAGAATAGGTGTCGGCGGTCCCGTGGGCTCCGGCAAAACAGCCTTGATAGAGGCTATCACACCAAAACTTCTTGAACTTGGTCAGAAAGTGCTTATCATCACCAATGATATCGTAACCACCGAAGATGCAAAACATGTTCGTAAAACACTCAAGGGTGTGCTTGCAGAAGATAAAATCATCGGTGTAGAAACAGGAGCATGCCCTCACACTGCCGTGCGCGAAGACCCCTCGATGAATATCGCAGCCGTGGAGGAGATGGAGGAGAAATTTCCCGACACTGATATCGTGCTCATAGAATCGGGGGGTGATAACCTTACGCTCACATTTAGCCCGGCTCTTGTAGATTTCTTTATATATGTGATTGATGTTGCAGCCGGCGATAAGATTCCACGCAAGGATGGCCCGGGAATCTCTCAAAGTGATATTTTGGTTATCAATAAGACCGACCTTGCGCCCTACGTTAATGCAAGTTTGGAGGTGATGGACCATGATTCCAAGCTGATGCGACCCGGAAAGCCTTTCGTTTTTACCAATGCAATGACAGGAGAGGGTATCGACGAGCTCGTTGACCTTATCTTCAAGATGGCCCTTTTCGATAAAAAAGAGGATTGATATGGCTCTAAAACCAGTTGAAAAACTAAAAGACACCACGATTCCGGAGGTGGATTTCTCCACAGCGAGGGAGATGCAGCCTTATCTCACCGAGCCTCCTCAGATGTATGTGGGAGC
>CAZXGU010000273.1:0-2622 GCA_964640375.1 uncultured Sangeribacter sp.
TCAAGCCGATGGAGGAAAGGTTATTGATAAGAACACGTGGATGACAAAGGATGGAAAAATTATAGATACCACAGCTCCAAGAATCATAAGTCTAATGTATGTACATTTGAATGATGAACTAAAATGTAAACTCTATGTCTTCCCTGACGGCATAAAATATTCCAAGAAGGAGGTTGATGATGTCTTGATAGTTGATCAAAATCTTATAAATCGATATGGAATCCCATATCTAAGCAGCTTGGATATATAATAATGAATGTAGATATGAAGAAATTGACGCAAGATTTTGGTGAAAATATGAAGGGTCTTTTATCAAGAAAGGACTTCATCAATGAAATGAAGAATAGTAAGGAACTGCAAGAAAAGTATATCCAAGATGACCCAAACCCTCCATCACCCAAAGAAATTCCTAATGTGGTGTTGGGATTTGATGAATTTTGGAAAGAGAAGAAATGACATACCCATAATCATATGACAGTGTGATAAAGATATTACAGAAACTTTAATTGGTTTCTTTTAGAATATATTCAAAGTTATTTTCTATCTCACTCATACACTGTCCGACTCGTTTATAAACGATTTGAACCCCAAGTGAACTGCACCCCAAAAGTTAGACACAAAACTATAGGAGTGTATAATGCGTAGACACCATACCTATGAAGATCGACTGGCAATTGTGAGTCGACTTTTGTCAGGAGAAACTCTGTATAAGATATGTAAGGAGTTTAAACTTGACCGAAAAATGGTTCAGAACTGGCTTCTCCGATATCAAAAATATGGAGATGCCGGCTTACAGAATTTACCCCAATCCCGATATAGGGCAGCGGATAAACTTACGGTAGTGTTGGAATTTGTGGAAAAAGAAGTATCTTTGCAGCAGTTATGTCTCCGCTATAATCTGGGCAGGGCCACCATCAAGCGCTGGGCTCGCCGCTACCGCGCCGGTATGCCCCTGGAAGACCGCAAAATGAGACAAACCTATAAAGATCCTATGGCCAGACCCAAGAAGAAAGAACCACAAACTGAACTTGAGAAGCTCCAGGCGGAAAACCTTCGTCTAAGAGCCGAGAATGCACTGCTAAAAAAAGTGAAGGCCTTAGTCGAGGAAAAAGAAGCCCGGGCACGTGTGATTGGGCAAAAGCCATCGATGAACTAAGGTCGAAATATCCTCTTGAGATGCTTTTGGAGTTAAAATCGATGGCTCGCTCAGTGTTTTACTACCACTTCAAGCGATTTAAGGCGCCCGATAGATATAAGGCTGCCCAAGAAGCTATAAGTGACATTTTCCACGAGCATAAAGGTCGTTACGGATACCGGCGCATAACTGCTGAGCTGCGCAACAGAGGCTATGGGATAAACCATAAGACAGTACAGCGTCTGATGGGTGAGATGGGACTTAAATGCACCATACGTAAAGTAAGGTACAGGTCGTACAGAGGTACGGTTGGCATGATTGCCCCCAACGTGCTGGCCCGCGACTTCTCCGCCACAGCGCCCAACCGCAAATGGGCTACCGATGTGACGCAGATTAACATAGGCTCCACCAAACTATACCTGTCGCCAATCCTGGACATGTATAATGGAGAGATCATATCCTACAATATATCGACCCGTGCCAATCTTGAGCAAGTGTACGATATGCTTGACAAAGCCTTTTTGAAGTTTGGTTCTCTTGACGGCCTCGTCCTTCATTCTGACCAAGGATGGCAGTACCAGCATATTACTTACCGCAAGCGGCTGGAAGAACGTCATATAATCCAAAGCATGTCACGTAAAGGAAACTGTCTTGACAACTCAATGATGGAAAACTTCTTTGGGATAATGAAATCGGAGCTGCTGTATGCGCAGAAATTTGAATCGCCCGAAGCCTTTATAAAGGGTTTGAATGAATATATTTATTATTATAATAATAAAAGAATAAAATCCCGTTTAAAATGGAAGAGTCCGGTGCAGTACCGAACTCTTGCTATGAATTGTTAATATTTATTTGTCCAACTTTTTGGGGTCACTTCACTTATGCCGGGGTTCGCTATGTTATAGCATCTCCGATGCTATTCAACACCCCCTTCTACACGTCGATTAATCTATTTTCCATAGAGATTGTTAATCTATTATAACCCGATAACCCTAAAAAATATGGCTGCTAAAGAATGGAAATGGGGATATATCTCCCACGACGGGTCGTTCGCTGTCAATCCTGCTTTTGATGATGCGAAGGATTTCCACGAGGACCGTGCCGTTGTCAAAATCGACTGGGCACGAGGATATATCAACAGAAAGGGAGAGCTTGTTATTCCTTCCCGTTTTGAGAAGGCGGAGCCTTTCTACCAAGGGATTGCACGCGTAGTGGAAGATGGCATGACGCGTTATATCGACCTTGAAGGGAACTATGTAGAAGCACCAGCCGACTATCCTTCGGAGCCATACCCTCCTTTCGCACCCGACCCCCGACTGATCACGGAGTATTTCGATGCCGGGAGTTATTCGGAGCAGTTGGCGCCGGTGAAAAAGAGCGCATCGGGCAAATGGGGCTATATAAACGAAGAGGGTAAGATCGTCATCAAACCTTCATTCCGTCAGGCTTTCGACTTCCATGAAGGTTTGGCACGCGTACTCACAAGC
>CAZXGU010000274.1:0-2570 GCA_964640375.1 uncultured Sangeribacter sp.
TTCCGTACGCCGGATCTTTTTCGATTTTCGCAAAATGGCACGCAAGATCTTTTTCCGTACGCTGGATTTTTTTCGATCTTCGCAAAATGGCACGCAAGATCTTTTTCCGTACGCCGGATCTTTTTCGATCTTCGCAAAATAGCACGCAAGATCTTTTCTCCTCCCAACGGTTAGATATTCTTTGGAACTATATTACCTCCAAGCGGGGAACTATTTAGGCTCCGCCTATCTGGGAACGAGCAGGACTTTCGGGGAATAGAGTCAGAACTGACAAAATAACCTCTCGCCGAGAAAAGGAGATATCTAATTCCTTGCCATTTCCCTCTTTTATTGCTATTTACTTTTTTATTCAACTCACGAGTATATCGACAAAGTTAATAAAATTGCTCAGACCCTCACAAATTTCGAGAAATAATTCAGGAATTATCAAAAATTGGTAATTTTTAGCTAACTTTGCATATCAACTCACCCGACATGAATGTTATATTCTCAGATAATGCATTGAAAGAAATATATGAAACTGGTAAAACGAAAGACGGCAAATATAAAAAATTGTGTCGCAATAAAAGTTTTATCCAAGATTATATAGCTGTCATTGATTTGATGTTTTCAGTTGAAAAGACCGACGACCTGAAAGCTTATAGTTATCTACATTATGAAAAATTGAAATATCGTGGTGAAAGTTCAGTGAGAATAGATAATGGCCGCGTGGAGCGACTTATTTTTACAGAACATGAAGGCGGTATAGAAGTGCGATTAATAGAAATAAATACAACTCACTATGGCAACAAACGCTAAACCCATTATCCCGGTAGTGGCAACCCATCCTGGCAGTGTACTTAAGAAAGAGCTTAAGGCGCGCGGTATCAAGCAAAAAGATTTTGCTCAAACTATCGGTATGGCCGCGTCAAATTTGAGTGAATTAATCAAAGGTAAACGTAATATAACTGTCTCTACGGCCATAAGATTGGAAAAAGCCCTCGGTATCCCTTTCCAGAATTGGATGAACCTTCAAAACCGTTATTACTATGTAAAAAAATGTCATGAGGAGCTTGCTGCCGAGAAGGCAACTTCTTGCACAGATAGTTCTTTATATCCCGACAGGAGTATCCTCTCTCTCAGTTGATGGTTTTTAGCAACTAATCCCCCCTAATATTATAAAAAATGTTAAATTGGCTGCCAAAACAGCATCCAAAATAGTTTAAATATTATATTTGTAAAAAAATTTAGGCTATGGAAATCGTAACTACACGGGAATTTAGATCAAACTTTGGGAAATTTCTTACGGCTGCTATGAAGGGGCAGTCGGTGCTTCTCAAATCCAGATATGGCAACTTCAAGATTCTACCCATAACTGAAGAGGATTCATTAACTTCGCGCATAAGTGAAGGTCTCCGTGAGGTAAAGATGATAGAGCAAGGTCTCCTGCCTTCTAAATCGGCAAAATCTTTTTTAGATGAGCTTTGAAGTCAAAACCGTACCTCACTTCGAGCGACTGGTAAAGCAATTGGTGAAAAGACATCGGTCTTTGAAGGAAGATTTAAAAGAACTTATAGGTTCATTAGAAAAAAATCCATTGCAAGGGGATGAGTTGAGTCCGGGATTGCGTAAAATACGTATGGCGATCGCTTCCAAAGGTCGGGGTAAATCAGGCGGGGCCAGAGTAATAACTTATAACATCTTCGTAAATGAAGCTGAGGGAAAAGTTTACCTTATTGATATTTATGACAAAGGGGATTTTTCCACTGTTGACAAATCCGTCTTGCAACGCCTCGTAGCAGATATAATGGAAGAAGAGGCGTAAGAAAATTCCGTGCCATTCTGTCAATTCCGTGGCATCGCTACGCGATAAAGGGTCTGTGCGTGACCGTCCTTCCTTTCGAGCTATTTACCTATATCCAAGAAAGCCTTATGAAAAGAAGGGAAAGACTCACAAGCACTGAATTGGTCGCAAGCTCTCAGCCACAGAAAGGCCAGAAGTTCACAGAAAGATAATTGAAAAAATCCCCGTTCCATCCCGTCTCATCTTGCATGGCTCGAAGAGCCGAAAATAATCCAGCGTACGGCGAAACTTCTATCCCCACAAAAAATAATTGTGAAATAATGAGTGTCGCGTTTGAAAATAAGAGGCCATCCGTACGCAGGATTTCTAAGCTTTTACAAGCATGCCGGATGCGACGGGATTGTTCGCCGGATCTTTTTCTCCTCCAAGCGCTGGATTATTGTTGATCTTCGCAAAATTGCATGCAAGATCTTTTTCCCCCCAACGGTTAGATATTTTTTGGAACTATATGACCTCCAAGCGGAGAACCATTTAGGCTCCGCCTGTCGGAGAACGAGCAGAATTTTCGGGGAATAATAATACCCGGGTCTGTGCAATTCTGTTAATTCCGTGGCATCGCTTGCGATAACGGGTCTGTGTCTGGCAGTCTTTCCCTTCGAGCTCTTTACCCATATCCAGGAAAGACTTATAAAAGGAAAGACTCACGAGCACTGAATTGGTCGCAAGCTCCTTGCCACAGAAAGGCCAGAAGTTCACAGAAAGATAATTGAAAAAATCCCCGTTCCAT
>CAZXGU010000275.1:0-2564 GCA_964640375.1 uncultured Sangeribacter sp.
GTTAAACTGCTTTGCCGTGGTGGAGGAGCCATTCTGGGGCGATATTACGTGTAGGACAATTGAAAAGTGTGGACTTCCCGACGTTAGGCAAGCCCACTATACCACATTTTAATGACATATTATTAGCTTTTTTACCTTACCCTCCGGAAAGCGAGAATCTGTTCTTTTCTCTCCCCTCCCGAACCGGGTCTGCAAATTTAAGTATAAATTCTATAATATCCAAAGAGTTTCCCCCTTATAGATGCAATGTTCCTCCTTATATAAATAAAAAAAGAGGAGAATTAAGCATCTCCTCTATATTTATTCGCATATTATACAATTTTATTGCCACTGTTTAATACCAGGGCGCACCGTTGATTCGGTCGTAAACGTAGGTGGTGACCCTTCCATAATCGCGCCATTGGAGCCAAAGGGTGTTGCCGCCATGAGAGAACCAATAGTTCATGGTTGTGGGTCGGCCGTTGCCATATTGCAGATTAATCTGATAATCGGACGTTCCGGAATTGGAATATTGGCAATTATAGTAAGTGCCTTCAGTGTAACGGCGCCCGTTATCCCAGAAATAATCTGTGCCTCGCCCACGACCATTGAAGAAGAGGTAATTCCTTTCGTTACCCGTCACCTCAACACTATTAGCTTGCACGAGCATCCAATATCCGTTGAGATCGCTGTCGTAAAAAGTGCCGTTATCCCAGCCCGGGCCGTCATACCAATAATCATCCGTATCACAGGAGGTGAATAGAACCGACATTCCAACTACCAATGTCAAGCCCAGCAATGCGTTTAATAATCTTTTTCTTTTCATAATCCTTAATTTTAAATAAAACAATCCTCCGGCTTAAAACTCAGTGAAGCAATATGGGAGCAACGATGCTATCGAAGGGAAAATGTAGCAGCGACGTCGTCCGTAAAGGATCACCTCAACCGGCGCCTTCCCGAGGGTTTCATATTCAAGCAGTGCCTGTCGGCAGGCTCCACAGGGTGAGATCGGAGAATCCTGAAAATATTCCTCATAACTCAGTCCTTCGGGCTTTCGAAGTTTGGTCCATGCGGCAATGGCAATCTTCCTGAAAGGCACTCCGTGAGCAATGGCCCCGGCCTGGAAACAGGCGCTCCTCTCTGCACATGTGCCCGAGGGGGAGGCAGCATTTTCCTGATTGGCTCCCAACACTATGCGGTCGTCGGCCAAGAGAATGGCCGCGCCCACATGAAAATGGGAATAAGGCGCGTAGGCATTCCGGGTCATCTCTTTGGCTTGAGAAACAAGAAGCTGATCTTCCGACGAAAGCTCCTCATAACCACATTCCTTTATGATTGTTGTGACGGTTAATTCCTTCATAAGTTTAATCTTTTCTTATTCTTTTAAGCGATTTTTTATAAGTTTTGTTCATTAACTCTCATTGATTTTGTCAACAAATATAAATGTATTATCTTTGTCGGCAAAATCTAACAGGATATGAATTTTGCTTTCACCTATCATTCATACACACACCGACTCCTTCAATTAATAATCATCTTAGCATCCATAGCATGCCTCCCATTAACCACAAAGGCGGATTATTACCGCGATTACATTGACCGCTATTCCGGGATTGCGATATCGGAGATGCGGGCCCACGGCATTCCGGCCTCCATCACTTTGGCTCAGGGTCTTCTTGAAAGCGCCGCCGGACGCTCCACTCTCGCCACAAAAGGAAATAACCATTTCGGAATCAAATGCCATTCCACATGGACAGGCGACACTCTTCTTCGCAATGATGATGCGGCCAACGAGTGTTTCAGAGTCTATTCATCCGCCGCCGAGAGTTTCGCCGACCATTCCCGCTTCCTGCACGGGAAAAGATACCGACAGCTTTTCGACTATGACATCACCGACTACACCTCCTGGGCCCACGGCCTTAAAAGATGTGGATATGCCACCGATCCTAATTACGCCAGCCGTCTGATAACAATCATCGAACGATATAATCTGTATCTCTTTGATTCTGCCGAGGGACGCAACACGGAAGAGATAGCAGATATGATTCATCAGGTGTTGCGGTCGTCGCATAAGGTGAAGAAGAGCCGCGGGCTCCATTATGTTGTGGCTTTCCCTGGCGACACATACGCCACCATAGCCAAGGAATTCGGACTCAATGTCAAGAAGCTGTTAGCATTCAATGATGTGAAAAAAGACCGGGAAATAAAGGCCTGGGAAGAGGTCTATTTGGTGGAGAAACTCGACGTTCCGCCCGAAGGGATTAAATCGGCCACCATTGGCGACGACGAATCGATTCATTCCATAGCCCAGCGATTCGGAATGAGGATGGAAACCATCCTTGAGCTTAACCCCAAAGCAAAAGACCGTCCCGGCACACGCCTCAAACTGCAATAAGATTAAATAATATTTTGCCATTTCCCTGAAAATAGCTAACTTTGCAGTTGCAAAAAGCGTATCGAGGCGAAGATTGATGAATCTTTGCCCTTTGCATAACGTTAATTATTTGAATGATAATTCGTTAAGAGCAAAGCGCCTCTGTAGTTCAACGGATAGAATAGAAGTTTCCTAAACTTTAGATAGGGGT
>CAZXGU010000276.1:0-2556 GCA_964640375.1 uncultured Sangeribacter sp.
GAGCCAGTATTTTTCGACTTATTAAATTAAATCGGCGACGAGATGGAGCTTGAGATGGCCGTTGTTGGTTAGATTCTCGTGGAGTTGAATAAATTCGGGAAGTTTGGCGAGAAATTTAACATTGCCAGTCTTAAAATATGATTTATAAAGAAGTTCGATAACGGTAGAGACGACTTCAAGGGCTTGTTCGCGGGGTTTAGTCTTGTTTTTGGATAACTCGGCGGAAATTTCGATTAGCTCAAGTGGGCCAGCAGAAATCATTTTTTTGGCGAGGGCTAGAATTTTCGGATCGGAAGCAGGCGCGGAGTTAAGTTGATTCTGGGTTTTAAGAAAGAAAATCTGGGCTCGGGAAAGAATGGTTGGCAGGAGCAAGGCGGGTTGCTCAGTGAGGAGAACGAAATGGCAAAAGGGTTTGGGCTCTTCAAGAGTTTTTAGAAAGGCGTTTTGGGTGGCTTCATTCATGGCATCAGCTGGAGAGATGACGAAATAGCGGTCAGAAGTCTCGCGACTACTCGTCAGAGCGAGAAAATCGCGCATCTGCTCAACGGTGATGCTGCTAGACTTTTTGTCTTCGGCTGGCTCAAGAACCAGAGCGTGTTTTAAGCTAACAGTCGTGGCCTTTGGTATAACAAAAATCGTACAACTCGTGCGTGTGGCGATATCGGGGATTTGTTTAATATCGTCAAAAAACATGGCTATCTAGCAGGCTCCGCGGGGGATTTTGACGGTTTATCTCCAAAGATCTTGCTAAATTCTATTGGTAGCTGGCTTTCGAAAATGCGTCGTTCCCCGCCGTTTTTGCCAGGAATGGTGATTTCGAGGGCGCCAGCGTGAAGATAGAGCCGGTCTTTAGGATTTCCGTAGACTGGGTCACCTAGAATTGGTGTGTTCAAGTATTTTAGATGAACGCGGAGTTGATGGGTGCGTCCAGTGGTGGGTTTGAGCTCAAGTAGTGAATATTTATCGTTTTGTTTGATAACTCGATAATAAGTTTGCGATGGTTTGCCGTTTTGGTCGACCTGGAAAGTGGTGGGGCGTTTCAAATTGCGGGCAATCGGTAAGTCAATCATAGCTTCGGGTAACTTAGGATGGCCTTCGACGACGGCATAATAAGTTTTATGGGTTTTGCGATCTTGGAATTGTTTGCGGAGCATCTTTTGGGTTTCGGGATTCTTAGCTAAAATGACAACACCGCTCGTATCGCGATCGAGACGATGAACAAGTAAGCCGTAATCCTCAAGGGTTGGTTCGGGGCAGTATTCGCCTTTTGCCATGCTGAGAAGCCCGGCGGGCTTATTAATCACTAAGACATTATCGTCTTCGTAGATAACCGGTGGACGAGGCGGAAGCTTAGCGGATTCGGGAACGTTTAACTTGATTTTGGCATCTGGTAAGAATTTGCTGTTAGCTTTCTGAACAATTTCGCCGTCAACAGTAACGAAGCCAGACTTAATAAACTGTTGCAGGCTAGAACGATTATATTCGGGATGAGCCTTGACGAGAAGGTGGTCAAGACGGAACTTTTCTGGAGCCTGCTCTTCCGTGGCGAGCTTAGTGTCGCCATTGATGACGCGAGAGAGGTCGGGTTTGCTAAATTTTTTGCCAGTGATAATCATGTCTACCTCAAATTGAAAGCTTTTTGAGCTTCGAGAAGTTTGGCATTCGCGACTTTATTAGCATATTTTTCACCAGTCGTGAGATAGTCTAGAACTTCTTGATCGGAAATGGTGGCGAATTTGCGTTGGAATTCACTGAGGAAGACGGCAACATCGTCAGCGACTTTTTGCTTCAAGTCACCATAATGAGTTTCGCCGGTCCAAGTTGAAATCACTTCTTGCAATGGTACATCATTAACTAGAGCATCGATTTGTAACAGATTGCTGATGCCGGGCTGGTTAAACATATCAAATTTAATTACGCCGACGGAATCGGTTGTGGCGGACATAATTTTCTTGCGGACTTGCTCGGGGGTGTCGGAGAGCATGATCTTGCTGTTTTCGGATTTGGTAGATTTGCTCATTTTCCTTTCTGGATTCTGGAGATCGCGAATACGGATACCGTCGCTGACTTGCATGAATTCAACTTGTTTTTTCGGCTCAGCTGGAAGTGTGAAAATTTCGGTATACTTCTTATTAAACTTTTCGGCGATGCGGCGAGTGAGCTCGAGATGCTGGAATTGGTCTTCGCCAACCGGAATATATTCGGCATCATAGAGCAGGATATCGGCTGCCATTAATACGGGATAGTCAAAGATGCCGACATTGACGCTTTCCTTGCCTTCGCTCTTGTCCTTGTATTGAGTCATACGGTTTAGATCACCCATACTTGCGATGCAGTTTAAAATCCAACAGAGCTCAGAATGGGCTGGAATGCGGGATTGACGATAAAAATGAACATGGTCATTCATGTTAAGTCCGGCAGCGAGGTAATATTTGAATGAGCGGATGATATTGGGTTGTAATTCCCCATCGATATCCGAAATAATCGAATGAAGATCCGGCATAAAAATATTGATGTGGGTGCGATCACTATATTCATTGGCGAGGCGAACCATTG